>NZ_JAPUEW010000071.1:0-8007 GCF_027492335.1 Klebsiella sp.
GATGCGTGATCTGATCCTTCAACTCAGCAAAAGTTCGATTTATTCAACAAAGCCCTGCAGATGCTAAAAAATCAGAATCTGAAGTAACGCTCAGCATTATCATGACAAATATTTCTGACCATCCGGGATAAAATCTCCTGATCGTCAGGCACTTCTCCGCAGGTAACCCAATCACCAATAAGGTTACAAACAATTCGTCGGAAATAGTCGTGGCGGGTATAAGAGACAAAACTACGCGAATCCGTAAGCATACCGACAAAATGCATCAGCAACCCCTGATCGGCCAACGTATTTAACTGGTTCTCCATACCGCGACGGGTGTCGTTAAACCACCAGCCGGAACCCAACTGCAAAGGCGATTTCACACCATTATCCGCCGTCTGAAAGTTGGCCATTGTCGAGGCGACAATATCGTTATCATTGGCGTTAAGATTGTAGAAAATGATTTTTGGTAATGCACTATTGCGTGCCAGAGCATCGAGAAACTGGTTCAGATGTACCGCAAGCAGAGACTGATCCAGTATCGAGTCGAACCCTTTATTTTGCCCTAAACGTGAGAACATCGTACTGTTGTTATCACGAATCGCCCCGAAATGAATTTGCATCGCCCAATCACGCTGCCTGTAATGGCGGGCTAAAAGAAGATAGATCGCACTGTTTAAGCTCGTCTGCTCATCTGTGGTTAGTTTTTTTCCTTGCCGTTTTCTGCAAAAAATTGACTCTACTTCTGACTGCGTTGCGCAATTCCAGCAAATAAACTGCGGCCCATGATCGGAAATACGGCAACCGACCTGATGGAAATGGTCAATACGCTGACCTATAGCTTTATCAAAATCATTAAACGTCCTGATGGCAAAACCGCTGACCTGCGAGAATCTGTCAATAAACAAGCTAAACGCATGGGTATCAGCGACGAAAAGCTCATCGGGACGAAAAGTCGGTAATACTTTCACTTCAAAGTTGGACTCATTCTTTAACTGCTGATGGAAGTGCAAAGAGTCGAGTAGCGAATCCGTGGTGCAGATAACTTCAACATTCGACCGCTTAATGAGTTCTCGAGGTGAAAACTCTTTTTGGCCAATGAGCGCATTGCAGTGCGCCATGATTCTCTGCCAGTTCTGGCTGTTTAGCGTTTCTTCACAACCGAAATAGGCATGCAGTTCAAGATGCGTCCAGTGATATAACGGATTGCCAAAGCAGGATTCGACCGTCAACGCCCATGCGCGGAATTTTTCATCTGCACTGGCATCACCAGTAATATATCGCTCATCAATACCGTTGGCGCGCATCGCTCGCCATTTATAGTGATCGCCCGCCAGCCATAGATCTGCTATATGGTTGAAAGATTTATTTTCATAAATATCTCTGGCATCAAGGTGGCAATGATAATCAATAATCGGTAACGATTTTGCCACCTCATTGTAAAGTTTCACACCGGGTGCATTGTTGATCATAAACGAAGCGTTAACTAGCGGCATACATAACCTCAAATAATATGAAAAAGTAAGACCGTAAATACCCAATTTACGGTCTTACCCTATGTTATATACTATTGATGCAATCAAGATTTACATCAGCGTCTGCGGCAGGAACAAAGTAATAGACGGAAAGATCACCAGCATCGCAATGAATACAAAGAATGCGATCAGATAAGGAATTGAAGCTCTGACAAATGCGACCGTACTGCAGTTTAAGATCCCGCAAACGGTATACATACAGATCCCCACAGGGGGTGTATTGGCTCCCAATAGGGTCAGTACCACAAAAACCAAACCGAAATGTATCGGATCAAATCCAGCCTCAACCGCAATGGGTAATAGAATGGGGGTCAGGAGCAATATAATAACACTACCATCAAACAACATCCCCGCAACCGCAATTAAAGCCAATAGCAGGACCAGAATACCATAACGATTTTCCGTAATCTGGATAATGGCCTCGGCGAGCTGCTGCGGAATTTGATCGAGAATAGTGATATGTCCGAGAATCGCCGCAGACATAATCAGCAACATAACGACGCCGATATCGCTAATGGTTTCCTTCAGAACTTCCCATAATGTGGCGTTATCAAGGGCTTTATAGACATAGCGGCCAATAACAAAGGCGTATAAAACAATAAACGCGCCTGCTTCCGTGGTAGTAAAAATACCCAACCGGATAACAACAATTAAAACAACCGGGAACATAAGCGCCCAGAAGCTATTTTTAAAACTCAGCCAAACCTCTTTCCTGTTTGGTAACGAAGCCATTTCCGGTTTAATATTGATGCGCCGGGCAAGAATATAGTTTGTCACCATAATAATGATAGTTAGCAGCAATCCCGGAAAAATCCCGGCAATAAACAGTTTTCCAATGGAAACGTTGCCGACAAAACCATACAAGATCAGCAGGATACTCGGTGGAATGGTCGCTGTAATCAACGAACTAAACGCAATAACCGCGGCGCTAAACGCTTTCGGATATCCGCGAGCGACCATCGGTAAACCCAGGACGCGCGCCTGCATTGCCGCATCTGCGGTAGCTGAACCAGAAACGCCCCCCAGCAAACACGCCAAAAGCACGTTGATCTGCGCCAGACCACCGACCATCCATCCCGAGATGATACGGGCAAAATCGAGTAGACGATGGGTAACACCTGATTTATTCAGTAAATTCCCAACAAGGAGAAATAATGGTGTTGCCAGAATAGGAAAAGATTGAGTCGGCGCGGAAAATTTTTGAAAAGCAATACCGACTGGCAAAAAATCAGCGGTAAAAAAATAGCTCAGGCTGGATATCGCAATAACCATCCCTACCGGCATGCCAACAATCAATAACACCACAAACAGGGCGACGGTTAAGAGCATATCTCGACCTTATTTTTTTGCTGTTTTTCCTGACAACCGCCGAATAAAAACTCCAGCGAGGTAAAAAGCATGAGAAGACATCCAGTAGGTACTGCGCTATTCAACCAGGCCAGTGATAACTCAGTAACCGGCAGAACCTGAAGATGAGTGGTGATAACGAAGTTAAAACCGTACCAGACGCCACATAATAAAAAACCAAGAATAATAATTTCATTCCCCCACAGACATACTCTTTTTAATTTTTGCGGAAAAAAATTGGCTACGGCATCAATACCAATATGGCGGCGAACCTGGAAAGCGTAATCAATAGCAAACATACTAATCCACGCGAAAATTACCATGGCAATTTCTAACGACCAAATAAGAGGATGACCGATAGCTCGTCCCACGCCTCCGGCAAGAATAATGATAACGATCGCAACCAAGCCAATACGCGCAAATGCGAGTTCAAACTGGCGAAAAACTTTCATTTTTAACCTCAATGCTGCGAACGGGGGCTATTCACCCCCGAGGTAATTTTAGTTAGTAACGCTTTTTACCTGTTCAAGTGCAGATTCCAGACCCAGTTTTTTCGTGACATAGGCGCAGGCATCAACAAAAGGCTTAACATCAACTTCAGAAACCGTCATTCCTTTGCTCGCCATATCCGCCAACATGTTATCTCCGGCGGCAATAGTATTATCGGAAGCGATATCGCCGTTCTTCTGTGCCTCTTCTTTCAGGATTGTCTGCTGTTCAGGCGTTAACGTGGATAACCATTTTTCTGAAACAATAATGCCGGTCATTAAATGTATATGGTTTGTTTTAGTGATGAACTTTGTGATTTCATACAATTTAGAACCATATACCGCAGTGGGTTGCGCCTCAGCGGCATCAACGACGCCAGTTTGAATAGATGAGTAAATTTCAGACCAGGATAGAGGCGTTGGCGCGCCACCCATACACTTAATCGTTTCGATGGTTACCGGCGCTTCCAGTGCACGAACCCTCACGCCGGATAAATCTTCAGGTTTCTGTACCGGTTTCTGCGTCACCAGCATACGAGCCCCCTGATACCAGTTAAATGATAGAGGTGTGAGTCCTGAATTCTGCGCCATTTTTTCACTCCATTGAGCAAAAACAGGGCTATTAATAAAGGTTTTAATCGTCTGGTAATCTTTAAAAACAAAAGGAGCGGGAATAATAGCCATTTCTGGCACAAATTGCGCCAGACGGGCACCATCAACGATAACACCAACGTTGCTTCCCGCCTGGGCATGCTGCAACAGTTCGTTATCAGCCCCAAGCTGTCCGCTCGAAAACAGTTTTATTTTAATATCACCATTAGTGCGCGACTCAACGTTTTTCTTAAAGGACTGCAATCCCTTGTAGATAGGGTCATCAGGAGATAAAGAGGTACTTACGTTTAGTGATTCAGCCCCATTACATACGCCAACGATCAATAACGGCAGTACACAGACTGTTTTGGCCAACCATTTGCATTTATTATTTAAATCACGCATTCCTGCACCTTTTCTGATTGATTAGATATCGTTCCATGCCAATTTACCAGCAATCATCATGCGGGATTTAATCACCAGACCTACTACCATACAAGTTGGCGTTATTAAAAAACCATCAATGATCACACTAATATAGATATATATTTGGCACACTAATCGAGAAGGATGTTGAAATAAGAATGATGAATTAATTAATCATACAGTGTGAGCACAAATATTATTTAATACTCTCTGCAGAGTCTTTGTTCCGCATCTGATGAAAGCAGAGCCGGATCTAAAATCAATAATGGGAAATCCAGGCAGGATACATCGTAGGATTGCGAGCGATAATGCCGCCAGTAAGGCGGCATCAGAATGGAGAAATTTAGTTGGCCTGGGCCCACGCAGCAACGGTGGCTTTTGCGCCGCGCTTTTGCAGCGCTAAATAGGCGTTAGTGACCGCATCTACGAAGCGACCTTCCTGTACCAGAGTCTGACCGAAAATGGCTTCAATACCCAGCAATGCCTTCACTCGCCCTTCACCTTCTTCGCTGTTGCGCACGGTCTCGGCAATCACCAGCAGCAACGGGTCAGAAATTTCAATTGCCTGTCCCTGGTCATCAACGCCGCTGACATAGCGCATCCAGCCCGCAACGCCCATCGCCAGCAGAGTAAAGTCGCTGCCATGTGCCAGATGCCAACGAATCGAATCCAGCATGCGCTGTGGCAGCTTCTGACTACCGTCCATCGCTATCTGCCAGGTGCGGTGCTGCAATGCCGGATTGCTGTAGCGGTCGATAAGTAAACCAGCATAACGTGCAAGATCAACGCCCTCTACTTTCAACGTCGGAGCCTGTTCATTCAGCATCAGTACATGCGCGGCACGGCGATAGTTGTCGTCCAGCATACAATCATTAATATGCTGATAACCAGCCAGATAACCCAGGTAAGCCAGGAAGGAGTGGCTACCGTTGAGCATACGCAGCTTCATTTCCTCAAACGGCAGCACGTCAGATACCAGTTCAGCGCCCGCCTTTTGCCATTCAGGACGACCGGCAACAAAGTTATCTTCAATAACCCACTGGCGGAACGGTTCACAGGCGACACCAGCAGGATCGCGCACGCCGGTGAGTTGTTCAATTTTGTCCAGCGTATCCGCTGTAACGGCCGGGACGATGCGGTCAACCATCGTGGATGGAAAGGTAACATTGTGCACAATCCATTCAGCGAGTTCGGCATCAACCGCTCGGGCATAGGCACAAACGACATTACGCATCACGTGGCCGTTTTCCGGCATATTATCGCAGGACATGACGCTAAATGCGGCCAGCCCAGCCGCCTTGCGTCGTGCCAAAGCTTCCACAACCACACCCGGCGCTGATTTTGGCTGATGCGGATTTTGCAAGTCGGCGACAATCAGCGGGTGATCCAGCTGTAGTTCACCGCTCGCTGGGGAGTGGCAGTAACCTTTTTCAGTAATGGTCAATGAGACAATGGCGACCTGCGGTTCACACATTTTCGCCAGCACGCTTTCCAGACTATCCACCTGGGCGTGCATTGCCTGCTTCACCACGCCGACAACGCGAGCAGTCCAGGCATCCGCCGACATCTCGGCGACGGTATACAGCAAATCCTGCTGTTGCAGGTCGGCAATCTGTTGCTCGCCGCCGATTAAATTCACTTCGGTATAACCCCAGTCGCTGCCGTGTTCTGTTGCCAGAATATCGGCATATACCGCCTGGTGGGCGCGATGGAATGCGCCAAATCCCAGGTGGACGATACGCGGAACGAGCCGGTTGCGATCGTAAGAAGGCAGCGTGGCATTAGCTGTTAAAAGCGTGTTTTCCATGGTGACTCTCATTTTATGATGTTCAAAAATCCATTCTCGATAAGAATGGCTCAGTGATATAAACCATCTCATATGATTGGTATAACACCTTTGATTTTCATCAACTACCATACAAGAAGATAACGTCGTTATATATTCAGCATATTTTGCATGAAGGGATAGAAAATGCCGGGCTAAAAGCCCGGCAGATTTTTATTTACAACTATCATCAAGGTGCGGACTCTATGGAACTCAAATATATTGTCCGTTGCCGACCGTTTTTTTCTCTGGCGTACAATCTGCGGCATCATTGAGCAAACTCAAATCACGGTCGCGGACTTCTGGCATCAGAATGGCAGAAATTAAACCAATGATTGAATAACAAACCAGCATAATAACGATGGGCATCCATGAGCCGGTCATATTACAGAAAATACCAGCCAGTACGGGACCAAACCCTACTGCAACTAAGCCGCCCGCCTCTTTCGAAATCGCCATACGGGTAAAGCGATTACGGGAACCAAACAGCTCGGCCATGGTAATATTTTCCAGAGCAAACAGACCTAACACCGCCACATTATGAATCACAATCAATGACGCCATAATAGTGCTTGCGCTATAGCTCTTATCTACAATTATCGACAGCATCGGGTAAGCCAGAATAATCGCCGAAATATTGATGATAATGTAAGGTACGCGACGACCTATTTTATCTGATAGCCATCCCAGAAAAGGAATAGTGATAAAGCCAATAACTGAGCTAATCATTAATGCGTCAGTTGGTATACCTTTATCAAACAATAACGTTTGTACCAGATAACCTGCGAGGAATGTTTGCAGTAAGCCGGAGTTACCTGCTTGCCCAAAGCGCAGACCCGTCGCCAGCCAGAAGGACTTGCTTTTCAGCATCGCACCGAGGGTGTTCTCACTAGCCGCAGTCTCTTCCTGTAAAACATTTTCTTCACTAACCTTTTCAAATACTGGACTTTCTTTCAGGTTCAGACGTAACCAGATAGCAAAAATCATCACCACAACGCTTGCCAGGAACGGAACACGCCATCCCCAAGCGACGAGCTGTTCGCGGTCCAGTACGAAGAACATGAACGCCCAGATGGCCGTGGCGCTTAACGTTCCGCAGTTGGTTCCCATCGCAACCAGCGACGAAATAATACCGCGCTTACCTTTTGGCGCATACTCTGCCAGCATGGTACCCGCTCCGGAAATTTCAGCCCCAGCGCCTAATCCCTGAACGATACGTAAAGTGACCAGCAATATCGGCGCTAAAATACCGACCTGTGCATAGGTTGGCAGAACGCCAATCAGGGTGGTACAAATCCCCATCATGGTGATAGTAATAAACAGGACTTTTTTACGCCCTATACTGTCACCCATCTTACCAAAAAAGAATGCCCCGACGATTCGCGCAATATACCCTGCGCCATAAGTCCCCATTGCCAGAATAAGCGCCATGGCAGCAGATTGTTCAGGGAAAAATATTTCATGAAAAACCAGCGCCGCGCCAAGAGAATAGAGCTGGAAGTCCATAAACTCCAGCGCGGTACCTAACCAACCAGATACGGCTGCACGAATGAGATCTGATGTTGTTCTCTCATTTTTAACTGTAGTCATAATGATTATCTCTAATTGTAGGATATAGAGTCCGCACTCGTAATTATTGCCCGAAGGTTAATAAAACCTTACAGCAACGTTTTCTGTCATTCTCAAAAAGTTCCAGTGCATCAACAACATGTTGATACTCAAATTCGTGAGTGATCAGCTCCTCTGGATTAATTAGCCCTTGGGAAGGTGCGAATAAGCAGGTCATTTCTTCCCAAGCTGACTCGCTGATTAA
>NZ_JAPUEW010000072.1:0-49248 GCF_027492335.1 Klebsiella sp.
CGATTAACGGGGCTTACAGTTTAAAACTTTACAAAAAGGTCTATGGTATTTTTTAGAACGGGATATCGTCGTCAAAGTCCATCGGCGGTTCATTGGAAGGTGCTGCCGGAGCCTGCTGCTGCGGACGAGACTGCGCGCCGCCGCTGAACTGGTTGCCCCCCTGCGGCTGCTGAGGTTGACCCCAACCGCCCTGCTGCTGACCGCCTGCGTTGCCACCTGCCGGAGCGCCTGCGCCCTGCTGACGGCCGCCGAGCATTTGCATCGTGCCGCCAACGTTAACCACGATCTCGGTGGTGTATTTTTCCTGACCGGATTGATCGGTCCATTTACGGGTACGCAGCTGGCCTTCGATATAGACCTGGGAACCCTTACGCAGGTATTCTCCAGCCACTTCTGCCAACTTACCGAACAGCACCACGCGGTGCCATTCAGTCTGCTCTTTCATCTCACCGGTCGCTTTGTCACGCCAGGATTCGGAAGTAGCCAGCGTAATGTTGGCAACTGCGCCACCACTAGGCATATAGCGTACTTCCGGGTCCTGGCCCAGGTTACCGACGAGAATCACCTTGTTTACGCCTCTGCTGGCCATGTTTGTCTCTCCTGAATGCGTTTATTAATAAATAGTGTAAACGCGCGAGTGTACCATTTCCAGGTGGTATTTTGATAGCTGCGAAGAAGCTTCCAGATATCACGCGCGACCTGACATTTTTACACAGCCCATCGGAAAATGCATTCCAATACTGTATATTCAAACAGGTTAAATTGTGTCATAATTAGCCGTTTCTGCCGTTTGTCCTTCAAGCAAATCAGGCAATCCGCGTATCTACCGGGAAAGGTGAATGGATAAGATCGAAGTTCGGGGCGCCCGCACCCACAATCTCAAAAATATCAACCTCGTCATCCCACGCGACAAACTCATTGTCGTCACCGGGCTTTCGGGTTCAGGCAAATCCTCACTGGCTTTCGACACCTTGTATGCCGAAGGACAGCGTCGTTACGTTGAGTCGCTCTCCGCCTATGCACGGCAGTTCCTGTCGCTGATGGAGAAACCTGATGTTGACCACATCGAAGGGCTGTCGCCAGCGATTTCCATTGAACAGAAATCAACGTCCCATAACCCCCGCTCAACGGTAGGTACGATTACTGAAATTCACGACTACCTGCGTCTGCTGTACGCTCGCGTCGGTGAACCTCGTTGCCCGGATCACGACGTCCCGCTGGCGGCGCAAACCGTCAGCCAGATGGTCGATAACGTGCTCTCGCAGCCGGAAGGTCAGCGTCTGATGCTGCTGGCGCCGATCATTAAAGAGCGCAAAGGTGAGCATAACAAAACGCTGGAGAACCTCGCCGGGCAAGGATACATCCGCGCAAGGATCGACGGCGAAGTCTGCGATCTCTCCGATCCGCCGAAGCTTGAACTGCAAAAGAAACACACCATCGAAGTGGTAATCGACCGCTTCAAGGTGCGCGAAGATCTCAGCACGCGTCTGGCCGAGTCCTTTGAAACCGCGCTGGAGCTTTCCGGCGGGAGCGCCATCGTCGCCAATATGGACGATCCCAAAGCGGAAGAGCTGCTATTTTCCGCTAACTTCGCCTGCCCGATTTGCGGCTACAGCATGCGCGAGCTCGAACCGCGCCTGTTCTCCTTCAACAATCCGGCAGGCGCTTGTCCAACCTGCGACGGCCTGGGCGTACAGCAATATTTCGACCCTGAGCGCGTCATTCAGAACCCGGAGCTATCGCTGGCGGGTGGCGCGATTCGTGGTTGGGATCGGCGCAATTTTTACTATTTCCAGATGCTGAAATCGCTGGCGGAACATTATGAATTCGATGTTGAAGCACCGTGGGGCACGCTGAACGCCAATGTGCAGAAAGTCGTTCTATACGGCTCAGGCAAAGAGAATATTGAATTCAAATACATGAACGATCGCGGCGACACTTCCGTTCGCCGTCATCCGTTCGAAGGCGTTTTACATAATATGGAGCGCCGCTATAAAGAGACCGAATCCAGCGCCGTGCGCGAAGAGCTGGCGAAATTCATCAGCAACCGCTCTTGCACCAGCTGCGGCGGCACGCGTCTGCGTCGCGAAGCACGACACGTATTCGTGGAAAATACGCCGCTGCCGACCATCTCGGATATGAGCATCGGCCACGCGATGGACTTCTTCAACAATCTGAAGCTATCCGGTCAGCGCGCGCAAATCGCCGAGAAAGTGCTGAAAGAGATTGGCGATCGTCTGAAATTCCTCGTTAACGTCGGCCTGAATTACCTGACGCTTTCCCGTTCGGCGGAAACTCTCTCCGGCGGTGAGGCTCAGCGTATCCGCCTCGCCAGCCAGATCGGCGCAGGTTTGGTCGGCGTGATGTACGTGCTGGATGAGCCCTCTATCGGCCTACACCAGCGCGATAATGAGCGTCTGCTCGGCACCCTGATCCACCTGCGTAATCTCGGCAACACCGTTATCGTTGTCGAGCACGATGAAGACGCCATTCGCGCCGCTGACCACGTTATCGATATCGGCCCAGGTGCTGGCGTACATGGCGGTCAGGTCGTGGCCGAAGGTAAGCTGGAAGATATTATGGCGGTGCCGGAATCGCTGACCGGCCAGTTTATGAGCGGTAAACGCAAAATTGAGGTGCCGACACAGCGCGTGCCCGCCAATCCGGAAAAAGTGCTGAAGCTGACCGGCGCGCGTGGCAACAACCTGAAAGACGTGACGCTGACGCTGCCGGTGGGCCTGTTTACCTGCATTACCGGTGTATCCGGCTCGGGTAAATCAACGCTGATTAACGATACGCTGTTCCCGATCGCACAGCGCCAGCTTAACGGTGCAACCATCGCGGAACCCGCACCGTACCGCGACGTTCAGGGGCTGGAGCACTTCGATAAAGTCATCGACATCGACCAGAGCCCCATTGGCCGGACACCGCGTTCCAACCCGGCAACCTACACTGGCGTCTTTACGCCGGTCCGTGAACTGTTTGCTGGCGTCCCTGAATCACGTTCACGTGGCTATACGCCGGGCCGCTTCAGCTTTAACGTACGCGGCGGGCGCTGTGAAGCCTGCCAGGGCGATGGCGTGATCAAAGTCGAAATGCACTTCTTGCCGGATATCTACGTGCCGTGCGACCAGTGCAAAGGCAAGCGCTATAACCGCGAAACGCTGGAGATTAAGTACAAAGGCAAAACGATTCATGAAGTGCTGGATATGACTATTGAAGAAGCGCGTGAGTTCTTTGATGCGGTTCCGGCGCTGGCGCGTAAGCTCCAGACCCTGATGGATGTCGGTTTGACCTATATTCGCCTTGGTCAGTCGGCGACCACGCTCTCCGGCGGTGAGGCCCAGCGCGTCAAGCTGGCCCGTGAGCTGTCCAAACGCGGTACCGGGCAGACGCTGTATATCCTTGATGAACCGACTACCGGTCTGCACTTTGCCGATATCCAGCAGCTGCTGGAAGTTCTGCATCAGCTGCGTGACCAGGGCAATACCATTGTGGTGATCGAACACAATCTGGACGTTATCAAAACGGCTGACTGGATTGTCGACCTCGGTCCAGAAGGCGGTAGCGGCGGCGGTGAAATCCTCGTTTCCGGAACGCCTGAAACCGTCGCCGAGTGTGAAGCTTCATATACTGCACACTTCCTCAAACCAATGCTGAAGTAAGTTCATCTGCCTCTTCTCGTCACGGGAAGAGGCATCATTTCATCACCGATGCCGCGGTAACGCCTGTTGATCGGCCGCTGCTCAGGCAAGAGGATAGCCAGATTCGTCAGCTATTCAGCCTGGCGTTAAACAATAGCGATACGCTGCGGCAGGATAATCTGCTCGTACTGAAGCAAAACTACCAGCGGCTATACGCGCAAGTATCCAGCCAGGATACCGCACTGACGCCGGAGTCAATACGGCGGAGTGGTTACAGCGAATAAAAGACATCATTAACGATGATGATAGCGGCATCCGCGACGCCGGAACGCTAACGCTTCAGGCCTTACAGGAGAAGGCGCGGGGCTGGTTGACCCAGGACTATCTGACTCTGCTGCAAGGGCAGCGTGATATTGCCGCCATTCGTGCTAACAACGAACGTATCGCGATGCAGGCGCATTGCTGCTTCGACTCTTTGATATCACGCTGCTGGCGCTATTAGGCGGCCTGTAGTTTTTATGACAACAACTTGCGCTTACCTTCAGGGAGCATATCAAGCGCCTGCTGGTAAGAAGCATCGACCAGGTAGTAAATCTGTGAATCCGGCAGGGAGCCGTCAAGGAACACCGTACTCCAGTGGGCTTTATTCAAATGTCTACTGGGACGAACATCGTGATGCTGCTCCCGCAACAGCTGAGCAAGCTCCGGGCTGGCCTTTAACGATACCGCAGGCCGATTGTCTTCCACCTCTTTTACCATCGCAAACAACACGTCTGCCACTTTGATCTGCGTGGCTTTCCAGTCGCTATGCACGCTTTGCTCCGCACCCGATTTCGCCATGCAGTAGCGCAATAACTCCGAAATTGTCATCTTTATTCCCCTGTGAGCGTCGCGATGATATGGCGCGATCCGCCGTGAATACGGTGCTCCCCTAGCCAGATACCCTGCCAGATCCCCAGTCTAACGCGCCCGTCCTGAACAGGTAGCATCAGCGATACGCCAAGCATCGACGACTTAATGTGCGAGGGCATATCATCGGGACCTTCATAATCGTGTTCATACGGCGCGTTGTCCGGCACAGCATTGAGAAAATGCTGTTCCATGTCGTAGCGAACGGTCGGATCGCAGTTTTCGTTTAGCGTCAGGGAAGCCGATGTATGTTGGAGCAGCAGATGCAGCAGGCCGGTCTTAACGCGCGACAGCTCGCGAATTTGACCCAGAACTTCATCAGTGACCAGGTGAAAGCCCCGAGATTTCGGCCCTAAGGTCAGAGTTTGCTGATGCCACATGAACGACTCCTTTTACCAGTGAATCCTCCTAAGTGTGCAGCAATAAGCAAAAAGGTAAAACCTTTGACGCTTTATTTTGCACAAAAAAACGGCAGTTTGCGGGCTGCCGTTTTTACGATAAATGATTAACTCGCCTGGCGGCTTAATATTCCGAATTCACAATCACCTCTTCGCCCTGAGCTCCCGCCATCGGCAGTGGCTTATAGGACGAGTTTGAAGCCCGCAGGATGCGGATACCACGAGCACCGACGTCACGAGCAGCGGCAATATCATTATCTGAATCACCGTAGAAGACTTTGATGTCTTTCTCCTGCAACCATTGCGTCTTTGTATTCTGTCCCGGCTTGTCACCGGCAAAAATAACCGGATTCATATTTGTGGCCGGGATCAGGAAATCATCCTGCAAGGTTTTTGATACCGTTTCTGTTTTGGTCTGGCTGCGGCCGGTGACAAAATAGATGCTATCGCCACGTTTAACATGCATCGCGATCAGCTGGCGAGCGACCTCTTTCGGCATGCTGAATTCATCCCAGCCGTTGTTCATTTTTTCCCAGAACTCCGGGTTTTTTAGATAATCATCGCTGCCGGGAGAATAGGTTTTCTGCCCGCGCCAGAAGCCAGGGCTGGAAAACAGAACCGTATCATCAATATCAAAGCCGACGGCCATCGGCTGGCGTCCCAACAGGCTATTTTCAATCTGAGCCACGGAAACCCAATGGATAGGTGCCTGTTCGGCGAGTTTCGCCATATTAGTGCCCGTCCACAGTGGCTGCGGAGTGGAGGCACGGGCAACGACGGAGCTATTTAGCGTGAACAGTAAGCAGACGGCCCCAAAGGCCAGGGTGATCTTGCGCATATTTTTCCCTAAATAATCGAATCGTTATTATTTTCAATAATGTGTGTGCTTATTAATGCATCAAGACCTTAACCCCCACTGGCGCGGATAGGAAGGTTTTTCTACTCAGATGTCATATAAAAAGAGAATGATCACACTTCAGGAAGGGAATTACCCTCGCCAAAATATTGGCAAGGGCAAAAGCGGTCAGTAAAAACTTATATTACGGCAGCAAATGCCTGCGCCACGCGCTGGACGTTGCGTGAATTCAGCCCGGCCACGCACATGCGGCCGCTGGCGATCAGGTAGACGCCAAATTCATCGCGTAGGCGATCAACCTGAGCCGCGCTGAATCCGGTATAGCTAAACATTCCACGCTGCTTAAGCAGGTAATCAAAGTTACCTCCGGGCACCGTATCTTTGAGCACGTTAACCAGTTCCTGACGCATAGCCAGAATACGGGTACGCATCCCTTCAACTTCCGCCAGCCATGAGGCTTTCAGCTCCGTATCGTTTAATACTGCCGCCACAACCTGCGCACCAAAATTCGGTGGGCTGGAGTAGTTGCGACGCACGGTCGCTTTTAATTGTCCCAGTACGCGACCCGCGGTTTCCGCATCTTCGCAAACCACCGACAAACCGCCAACGCGCTCACCATACAGGGAGAAGATTTTTGAGAAAGAGTTGCTGACGAGCATCGGTATTCCGGCGCTGGCGATCGCGCGGATAGCGTAGGCATCCTCTTCGATTCCGGCACCGAAGCCCTGATAGGCGATATCCAGGAAGGGGATCAGATTGCGTGTTTTCAGCACCTTAACCACCTCATCCCACTGGGCATTGCTCAGATCAGCCCCCGTTGGGTTATGGCAGCACGGATGCAGCAGCACGATATCGCGCTCCGGCAGGGTGTTGAGTTTCTCCAGGAAAGCCTCGAAACGCACGCCGTTGGTCTCATCATCAAACCAAGGGTAAGTACTTACTTCGAAGCCAGCCCCTTCAAATATTGCGATGTGGTTTTCCCACGTCGGGTCACTCACCCATACACGCGAGTCAGCGAAGTAGTATTTCAGGAAATCAGCACCCACTCTCAGCGCACCGGAACCACCCAGAGTTTGAATGGAAGCGACGCGATTCTGCACTAGTACCGGATGGTCAGCCCCGAACAGCAGCGGTGCAATCGCATGACGGTAGGTATTCAGCCCTTCCATCGGTAAATACACAGAAGCACCGTGCGGCTGAGCATTAAGGCGCGCTTCCGCCTCCGCAACCGCCTGTAGCTGCGGGATAATTCCATCTTCGTTGTAATAAAGACCGATGCTGAGGTTTACTTTGTCACTCCGCGGATCTTCTTTGAAACGCTCCATCAGGGAGAGAATGGGGTCGCCAGCGTAGGCGTCAACTTTCTGAAACACGTGATGTTTCTCCAGGTTTACATAAGGCAGGTTATTACACAATAAACCGGATGCGCAGGAAGATCGAGAGGATGTTGGTGGATAAAACAGAGCAATAACAAATAGGTGACCGTCCCGGAGGCGGCGCTTGACGCGCCTTGTCCAGGCTACCTGACCTCAGCATAGCCCGACCGAGGTATGGATTAATCTACGTACTTCATTGACACCCTTGAAGTCAGGCGCGTGATAAGTTCGTAAGCACTTACTTTTGTGATCTCAGCAATACGTTCGACGGGCAAGCCTTCACCCCAGAGCACGACCGGGTCGCCCGATTTATCCTGCGATTCGGGCCCGAGATCGACGCAAATCATATCCATCGCCACGCGTCCAACAATCGGCACCTCGCGGCCATTGACCAGCACCGGCGTTCCGGACGGCGCAGCGCGCGGATAACCATCGCCGTAGCCCATCGCCACCACACCTAAACGCGTATCGCGCTCGCTTATCCAGGTACCGCCGTAGCCAACCGGTTCACCGGTTTTATGCTCGCGGACCGCTATCAGGCTCGAAGTCAGCGACATCACTGGCTGGCAACCAAAATCCGCACCTGTCGACTGGTTTTCCAGCGGCGATACGCCGTAGAGAATAATTCCCGGACGCGCCCAGTCGAAGTGCGACTGCGGCCACAGCAAAATCCCGCCCGAAGCAGCGATGGAACGCAGCCCCGGTTTACCCTCTGTGAAAGAAGTAAAGATATCCAGCTGACGTTCAGTCGCACCGCACTCAGGCTCATCCGCACGAGCAAAGTGGCTGACCACGTTGACCGGCTGGCGGACGTTTTTGCACTGGCTAAGGCGCTGATAAAAAGCCTCGGCCTGTTCCGGCAGAACGCCGAGTCGATGCATCCCGGTATCCAGCTTCATCCACACGGTCACGGGTTCGGGTAAATCAGCCTCTTCCAGCGCCGCCAGCTGTTCCGGGCTATGTACCGCGGTCTGCAGACGCTGGGCAGAAATCACCGGCAGGTCGGCGGCCTCAAAGAACCCCTCCAGCAGCAGAATCGGCTGGGCGATGCCGCCCGCGCGCAGGCGCAAGGCCTCTTCGAGACGGGCGACGCCAAAGGCATCGGCGTCAGGGAGCGTTCGCGCGGTCTCAAGAAGACCGTGTCCGTAGGCGTTCGCTTTCACCACCGCAACCAGCTTGCTGGCAGGAGCCAGTTCGCGTAGACGTTGCAGGTTGTGTCGCAGAGCGCGGCGGTTAATGACTACAGTTGCCGCTTGCATTTAAATTCCTTAATAAAAGAATCTCCTAAATCATTCGTGTTGCAGGAAGGCGACAAGCCTGAGAATCCCCGGGAGCTTAGTAAACTAAGTGACCGGGGTGACAGGCGTAGTCAACGCATCTGCGGCATGAAGGATGACGGAGATTTACTCGTCGTCGTATTGTGGACCGGCATAGTTGTCAAAGCGCGACCACTGACCGTTAAACGTCAAACGTACCGTCCCGATGGGGCCGTTACGCTGTTTACCAATAATAATTTCTGCGATGCCTTTTAAATCACTGTTCTCGTGATACACCTCGTCACGATAGATAAACATGATTAAGTCAGCATCCTGCTCGATGGAGCCGGACTCACGCAGGTCCGAGTTGACTGGGCGCTTATCCGCACGCTGTTCCAGAGAGCGGTTAAGCTGCGACAGTGCGACCACCGGGACATGAAGTTCTTTGGCCAGCGCCTTCAAAGAGCGGGAAATTTCGGCAATTTCCAGAGTTCGGTTATCGGAGAGCGACGGCACGCGCATCAATTGCAGGTAGTCGATCATGATAAGACCGATACCATCATGCTCACGGGCAATACGGCGCGCGCGGGAGCGCACTTCCGTTGGCGTCAGGCCGGAGGAGTCATCAATATAGATGTTGCGTTTTTCCAGCAGGATCCCCATGGTGCCGGAAATCCGCGCCCAGTCTTCGTCGTCAAGCTGACCGGTACGAATGCGGGTCTGGTCAACGCGAGACAGCGAAGCCAGAGAACGCATCATAATCTGTTCCGAGGGCATCTCAAGACTGAAGATTAAGACCGGTTTATCCTGCAACATCGCTGCGTTTTCAACGAGGTTCATTGCAAAGGTCGTCTTACCCATCGACGGACGCGCGGCGACGATTATCAGGTCCGACGGCTGAAGACCGGCGGTCTTTTTGTTGAGATCGTCATAGCCGGTATTGACCCCGGTAACGCCGTCATGCGGCTGCTGAAATAGCTGCTCAATACGCGCGACGGTGGCATCCAGCACGTCAGCAATATTTTTGGGGCCTTCATCTTTATTGGCGCGGCTTTCGGCAATCTTGAAGACTCTGGACTCAGCCAGATCGAGCAGATCTTCACTGGTGCGGCCCTGTGGATCGAAACCCGCTTCGGCAATCTCATTGGCCACCGAGATCATTTCGCGTACTACCGCCCGTTCGCGAACAATATCGGCGTATGCGCTGATGTTCGCCGCACTTGGCGTATTTTTTGATAATTCCGCCAGATAGGCGAATCCGCCGACGCTGTCCAGTTGCCCCTGACGCTCCAGCGATTCCGCGAGCGTGATCAGGTCAATCGGGCTACCCGATTCTTGCAGGCGCGCCATTTCAGTAAAAATATGGCGATGCGGACGAGTATAAAAATCTTCCGAAACCACGCGCTCGGCAACATCGTCCCAGCGTTCGTTATCCAGCATTAAACCACCCAACACCGACTGCTCCGCTTCAATCGAGTGCGGCGGGACTTTCAACCCGGCGACCTGATAATCTCGTTCGCGGGGTTCAGTCTGTGGTTTGTTGAAGGGTTTATTTCCTGCCATAGTGAATGGAGTTACCGAGATAGTGAATGGGTCGAAAGATTACCACATTTATGGAGGAAGCATGGCAACACGAATTGAATTTCACAAGCACGGAGGGCCTGAAGTTCTGCAAGCGGTGGAGTTCACGCCGAAAGATCCCGCAGAGCACGAAATTCAGGTAGAGAATAAGGCCATCGGTATCAACTACATTGATACTTACATCCGCAGCGGCCTCTACCCGCCGCCATCATTGCCGAGCGGACTGGGCACTGAAGCCGCGGGCATAGTGAGTAAAGTCGGCAGCGGCGTGAAGCATATTAAAGCGGGAGATCGGGTGGTTTATGCGCAATCCATGCTGGGGGCCTACAGTTCGGTGCATAACGTACCTGCCGATAAAGCCGCCATTTTACCTGACGCTATCTCTTTCGAGCAGGCGGCAGCCTCATTCCTGAAAGGGTTGACGGTCTATTATCTGCTGCGCAAAACCCACGAAATTAAGGCGGGTGAACCGTTCCTGTTTCACGCGGCAGCCGGTGGCGTAGGATTGATTGCCTGCCAGTGGGCAAAAGCGCTGGGCGCTAAACTGATCGGCACCGTCGGCAGCGCGCAAAAAGCGGAGCGCGCTAAAAAGGCCGGTGCCTGGGAGATCATTAACTATCGCGACGAGAATATCGTCGAGCGCTTAAAAGAGATAACCGGCGGTAAGAAAGTTAACGTGGTCTATGACTCGGTAGGCAAGGATACCTGGGAGGCGTCACTCGACTGCCTGCAGCGCCGGGGACTGATGGTTAGCTTCGGCAACTCGTCCGGTCCGGTGACCGGCGTAAACCTTGGAATACTCAACCAGAAGGGTTCGCTATATGTGACTCGCCCTTCGCTACAAGGCTATATCACCACTCGCGAAGAGCTGACGGAAGCCAGCAATGAGCTGTTCTCGCTGATCGCCAGCGGCGTGATAAAAGTGGATGTGGCAGAGAGCCAAAAGTATGCGCTAACCGATGCCAGGCGCGCACATGAGGTGCTGGAAAGTCGGGCAACGCAGGGTTCGAGTTTGCTATTGCCCTGATAACAAAAGTTTAGGGCTTCCATATAGGAAGCCCTTACTTTTTTTGTTCGGCTGTATGTAGGGTACAGCTCGATGAATTCGTTAACGCGCTAATAGTGACAGATTTAATAAGCAAAGCCTACGCTGCTTTATGCAAAAATCTTCAGGTTGTGACATACCGCTCAATACCTTAGTAACGCCAACGGTTATTACGGTGATAACGACTTTCAGTTGGCGATTTTATCGCCCGAATCACCCAGACGACAACAACGGCCAGCAGCAACCATGGCAACAGTTTAATCATTAATGCAAACAGGCCGCCGACAAACATCAGCGCGGTTGCGACGACTATTGCGGCGATAATTCCCAGCAGCGATACGCCGGTGACCAACAGCATGACAAAAAAGCCAATAACAAATAAGAGTTCCAGCATCGTCTTCTCCCCAAAGAATTTCTGTATGTCTTCCCGGATATTACAAAAATCGTGCCAAATTTAACTTATTGAATTTAAAGCAAAACGCCCTGCGTAATTAACGCAAGGCGTGGTGAATTTGACCAGGTTTTAGTGAAAAAATTAACGCTTGTCGGCAACCAGCTGCAACGCCTGCTCCAGCACATTAATATCGGCACCGGCTTTATGCGCATTCTCACTCAGATAGCGACGCCATTGACGTGCGCCCGGGATCCCCTGAAATAGCCCCAGCATATGACGCGTCACATGGCCCAGGTAAGTGCCGCTACTCAGTTCACGTTCGATATAAGGATACATCGCGCGAACCACAGCAACCGGATCGGGATCGATGCCTTCAATGCCGAAAATTTCCCGGTCAACCGAAGCCAGAATACCTGGATTCTGGTAAGCCTCACGCCCCACCATCACCCCATCCATATGCCCAAGGTGCAGCTTTGCCTCTTCCAGCGACTTGATGCCACCGTTGATGGACATGGTCAGATGCGGGAAATCGCGCTTGAGCTGGTAAACGCGCGGGTAGTCCAGCGGTGGGATCTCACGGTTCTCTTTCGGGCTCAGGCCGGAAAGCCAGGCTTTACGTGCATGGATGATAAACATCTCGCACTCGCCTTTTACGGAGACCGTTTCGATGAAATCACACAGAAACTCGTAGCTATCCTGGTCGTCAATGCCAATACGGGTTTTAACCGTCACCGGGATGGACACCACGTCGCGCATCGCCTTGACGCAATCCGCCACCAGTTGCGCGTTGCCCATCAGGCAGGCACCAAACATGCCGTTTTGCACGCGATCGGAAGGGCAGCCGACGTTGAGGTTTATTTCATCGTATCC
Organism: Klebsiella sp.; assembly: GCF_027492335.1. Classification (NCBI taxonomy): domain Bacteria; kingdom Pseudomonadati; phylum Pseudomonadota; class Gammaproteobacteria; order Enterobacterales; family Enterobacteriaceae; genus Klebsiella; species Klebsiella sp. The sequence goes on from NZ_JAPUEW010000072.1 coordinate 12,330, forward strand.
GCGCGCTTGAGCCAGCTTCGCGCAGTGCGCCAGCGCTGCCGGATCGCTGCCGCCCAGTTGCAAAGCAACCGGATGTTCTTCTTCGCTATAGGCCAGATAGTCGCCTTTACCGTGGATAATCGCGCCGGTGGTCACCATTTCGGTGTACAGCAGCGTATGGCGCGACAGTTGACGCAGGAAGTAACGGCAGTGTCTGTCGGTCCAGTCGAGCATCGGCGCGATGGAAAAACGGTGAGCAGCAAAAGCAGTGGGCGTTGATTCTGACATCATGGCGAATAAATAAGCATCCGGGTAAAAAGGGGCGCTACTATAGCATAAAGATAAACCACTGGCGCATCGCGCCAGCGTTCACATTCTCTATCCGGTAAGAAGCGCTATTTTCTCCGCGGCTTACCGTCGTGCGGGCCAAAAAACTGCGGTGGATGATCGACCCAGCGATCCTGGCGCGTGGCGGCATAGCCGGGGTTAAGTGGATAGTAAATGCGATTATATTTTTTGTTCGCCTCCCCCACCACTAACAGGCGAACTTCCTGTTCGGTGTTGTTAAGGAAAGTGTGGCAAACGCCGGTTCCGGCAGGAAAACCGACGCTATCCCCCGGCTCCAGCTTCCAGAGATAGCCGTTGATCCACACTTCAGGATAACCATCCAACACGTAGATAAATTCTTCTTCATCGCTTTCCGCATGCGGATAAGAGGTACGACGCCCGGGCAGCAAGCGCTCGTGATGAATCCCTAAGCGGTTCAGGCGCAGGCCGCGCGCCAACGGTGCGCCAATAGAGAAAAGCTCCGTACTGTCGGGATAGGTGGAATCGTCCGCACCTTCCAGTTCGCGCCAATGTCGAATGCAATCAGGTCGTTTCATCGTTTTCTCCCGAAAATGAGATGCATCATGTATAGCATGCCTGGTGGGTCTCGGTGTTTTACTGGGATCGTGATAAAGTAACAGCTTCGAATTCACGCAACCAGAGGACGCTCATGGATAAGACCACTTCGCAACAAATGTTAGCGCATGCTGAAAAGCTCTGCGCGCAGCGTGGCGTGCGCCTGACCCCGCAGCGCCTTGAAGTGTTGCGTCTAATGAGCCTGCAAAAAGGGGCTATTAGCGCCTATGACCTGCTCGATCTGCTGCGCGAAAAAGAACCTCAGGCTAAGCCGCCGACGGTTTATCGGGCGCTGGAGTTTCTGCTGGAGCAAGGGTTCGTGCATAAGGTGGAGTCCACCAATAGCTACGTGCTGTGCCATCTTTTCGATCAGCCAACCCACAGCTCGGCGATGTTTATCTGCGACCGTTGCGGCAGCGTCAAAGAAGAGTGCGCGGAAGGTGTAGAAGATATTATGCATACGCTGGCGGCAAGAATGGGTTTTGCCCTGCGTCACAATGTGATTGAAGCTCACGGCCTGTGCGCCGCCTGTGTGGAGGTGGAAGCGTGCAGTACGCCAGGGCACTGCCATCATGACCACACCATCCTGATCAAAAAGAAAGCCCGCTGAGGCGTTAGCCGCAGCGGGAATCAAGGGTGTATACCCGTCATACTTCAAGTTGCATGTGCGTTGGCTTTGTTACTCGGCTCATCCATGAGCCTCGCCCTTCAGGCCGCCGGGATACGGCGTTCAAATCTGTTCCAGACAGATTTGTCGCTCGCCCCAGTCACTTACTGGAGTCAGCTCCTGGGGATTCTCTGCGTTGCCGCGTGATTCGGCCTTCAGCCTCACCCCCTCGGGGCCAGCGCAAGCGCTGTTCAAAACGGTTAACCGTTTTGTCCTGCAACTCAAATTATTTAGGGTATAAATCGTTAGGACAGGCAATAATAAGGGGATTAAAACACGACGTTTTCGCTACCAGCGATAATCGTTTTTAGTTTCCCAATCCTTCACTTCTTTCTCGGCCTGATCTTTGGCGTATCCATAGCGTTCCTGAATTCTGCCAACCAGCTGGTCGCGCTTACCCTCGATGACGGTCATATCATCGTCGGTAAGTTTGCCCCATTGTTCTTTCGCTTTACCTTTCAGCTGTTTCCAGTTACCGCCGATTTCATCTTTATTCATCATGTCATCCTCATCGTTCGGTGATCGTTCGGTGAATGAACAGCCCGCAGTGTGCCGGACATGACTTAACTATAGATGAGTATTCTGAGTAAGATTTATTATTCGGAATCTTTAACCATCATATTAACAATATACGCTATGAAAACCAGGTGTCGCGCTGCCAGTGACGCCGCCAGACGATTGCCAGTGAAGCCCCGCGCAGGGCAAGAAACACCGCCAGCGCCAACCATAGACCATGATTACCAAGAACCGGTACCGTCAGCAGCGTCAGGGCGAATCCCGCCGCCGCTACCGCCATGCTGTTACGCATCTCTGCCCCGCGCGTTGCGCCGATAAACATGCCATCCAACAGGTAGCACCAGACGCCAATGACCGGCAGTATTGTCTGCCAGATGAGATAGCGGTCGGCGAGTTGCTGCAGAGAAGGGAGCGACGTTAGCAAGGCGATAATCTGCTCGCCAGCAAGGCTGTAAATCAGCGCAAACGCCAGCGCTACCATGCCTGACTGACGGCAGGCCGCACGCCATACCTCAAGCAGTTGGCTGCCGTCGCGGGCACCGTAAGCCTGCCCGGAGTGCGCCTCCACGGCGTAGGCAAAACCATCCAGCGCGTAGGCGGTAAAGGTGAGCATGGTCATCAGCACCGCATTGACCGCTACAACGTCAGCGCCAAGGCGGGCGCCATATACCGTCATCGCCCCAAAACACAGTTGTAGCAGCAGCGAGCGCAGCATAATGTCGCGGTTCAGCGCCAGAAGACGGCGCACATCGCCGCGCCACGCGGTTTTCAGCATCGATAGCGAAACGCCCCGCAGTACCAGCACGCGTTTCGCCATAACGAGTCCAATGAAAAAGGTGGCGTATTCTGCTGTTACGGTCGCCAGGGCCGCGCCCTGCACGTTCATATGCAGGCCCATTACCAGCCATAAATCGAGCACGATGTTGAGTACATTACCGACGACCAGCAGGATCACTGGTGCACGGGCATACTGCACGCCCAACAGCCAGCCCAGCAGCACCAGATTCGCCAGGGATGCCGGAGCGCTCAGCCAACGAATCTCGAGGAAACGGCGGGCCTGTTCAAGCACCGCATCACTGCCGCCGACGATGTGCAGCGCCAGATTAATTAACGGCATTCTGAATAGGACGATGGCTATCCCGGCAGCCAGTGCCAGCCCCAGCGGCTGCACCAGCGCACGCGCCAGCCGTTGGGGATCTTTCGCGCCGAATGCCTGGGCCGTCAGACCAGTAGTACTCATGCGCAAAAACAGGAGCAGCATGAAGAGAAAGCTGGTCGCCATTGCGCCAACCGCAACGCCGCCCAGATAAACCGGGCTATCAAGATGACCGATAACAGCGGTATCCACCAGCCCCAGCAAAGGAACGGTGATATTAGAGAAAATCATGGGCAGCGCTAAGCGCCACAGGGCTTTATCGGCGGCGTTAAAAAGCATGGGGAAGAGCCCAAATGAAGAAGTAAGACAGCGCAGCATCATGTATCAGATGATGCTGCGAGATGAAGAGGTTACTGCCAGTTGCCGTTGCGGATAACGCCGACAGCCAGGCCTTCAATAGTGAAACTTTGCTGGCGTAAATCCACCACGATTGGGGTAAATTCGCTGTTTTCAGGCAGCAGTTCGACGACGTTACCCTGTTTTTTCAGACGCTTCACGGTAACTTCATCGTCAATGCGGGCCACAACAACCTGGCCATTGCGCACATCCTGAGTTTTATGTACCGCAAGCAGGTCGCCATCCAGTATACCGATGTCTTTCATGGACATTCCGCTTACGCGCAGCAGAAAATCGGCATTCGGCTTAAACATTGCCGGATCGACCTGGTAGTGGCCTTCGATGTGCTGCTGTGCGAGCAGTGGTTCACCTGCTGCGACGCGGCCGACAAGCGGCAGGCCGCTTTCTTCTTCCGTCAGCAGACGAATACCGCGGGAGGCACCGGAAACGATCTCGATTGCGCCTTTACGCGCCAGCGCTTTCAGGTGTTCTTCCGCCGCGTTTGGGGAACGAAACCCCAAGCGCTGAGCAATCTCCGCACGCGTCGGCGGCATGCCCGTCTGGCTGATATGATCCCGAATGAGATCAAACACCTCTCGCTGCCTGGTCGTTAACGCTTTCATTCCGCCCCCTGGGTGTATATACAGTTATGCTGTGAGTATATACAGCTAACGGTGATTTTGGAACCACATTTCACACAAAAATCAGGAGTTTCTTTCTGTTTTGCGAGCCGCTATGGCATGGCTTAGCGGTAGTTTGACCACAACAGCGTTCCCCATGTGATCAACGCGATAATAATTGCCAACAGGACCGCCGCAGAGCCCATATCTTTCGCGCGGCCAGACAACTCATGATGTTCAGGGCCAATACGGTCAACGACCGCTTCAATCGCGCTGTTGATAATTTCAACTATCATCACTATCAGGACCGAGCCAATCAGCAAAACGCGCGTGATGGCATCGACATCCAGCCAGCAGGCTATCACCACGGCAATAATGGCAGCTATGCCTTCCTGACGAAATGCGGCCTCATTGATCCACGCCGCACGGAATCCTTTCCAGGAATACCCCGCGGCTTTAACGATTCGGGTTAACCCAGTGGTATTATTGGCCATCAAACAAACCTTTTTATGTAAATGACGTCAATGAGTGTACGCGTTTGCCGCGTTACAACGGAAATTTTGCGCACTTTCTGTTATTCTTGCGGCGCATTTGCATGATTAACCAGAGGCTTCACATCGTCTATGTCTGGCTGGCAACGAATTTACTATAAATTACTGAATTTACCATTAAGGGCACTGGTAAAAAGCAAGTCAATTCCGGCACAACCTGCTCAGGAATTGGGCCTGGATACCTCACGTCCCATCATGTACGTCCTGCCCTACAATTCGAAGGCGGACCTGCTGACGCTTCGCGCTCAATGTCTGGAACATGAATTACCGGACCCGCTTGAGCCGCTGGAGATCGATGGTACCCTGCTTCCACGCTACGTGTTTATTCATGGCGGCCCGCGTGTTTTCACCTACTACACGCCGAAAGAAGAATCCATCAAGCTGTTCCATGATTATCTGGATCTGCACCGCAATCATCCCGACCTTGACGTGCAGATGGTGCCGGTTTCGGTGATGTTTGGTCGTGCTCCAGGGCGTGAAAAAGGCGAAGTGAACCCGCCGCTGCGTATGCTAAACGGCATTCAAAAATTCTTCGCCGTTCTGTGGTTGGGTCGCGACAGCTTTGTGCGTTTCTCGCCTTCGGTCTCTCTGCGCAAAATGGCAGACGAGCACGGTACCGATAAAATTATCGCCCAAAAGCTGGCCCGCGTGGCGCGTATGCACTTCGCCCGCCAGCGCCTGGCGGCCGTCGGTCCGCGTCTGCCCGCACGACAGGATCTGTTCAACAAGCTGCTGGCGTCAAAAGCCATTGCCCGCGCTGTAGAAGACGAAGCGCGTAGCAAGAAAATTTCCCACGAGAAGGCCCAGCAAAACGCCATCGCCTTGATGGAAGAGATCGCCGCAAACTTCTCTTATGAAATGATTCGCCTGACCGACCGCGTACTGGGCTTCACCTGGAACCGACTGTATCAGGGCATTAACGTCCATAACGCCGAGCGCGTACGCCAGCTGGCACATGAAGGCCACGAGATAGTCTACGTCCCGTGCCACCGCAGCCATATGGACTATCTGCTGCTCTCTTACGTCATCTATCACCAGGGACTGGTGCCGCCGCATATCGCCGCCGGTATCAACCTGAACTTCTGGCCTGCCGGGCCAATTTTCCGTCGTGGCGGCGCGTTCTTTATTCGCCGCACCTTCAAAGGGAATAAGCTCTATTCAACGGTGTTCCGCGAATATCTGGGCGAGCTGTTCAGCCGCGGCTACTCGGTGGAGTACTTCGTTGAGGGCGGTCGTTCACGTACCGGACGCCTACTGGACCCAAAAACAGGCACCCTGTCGATGACGATCCAGGCGATGCTGCGCGGCGGTACCCGCCCTATCACCCTGGTGCCGATTTATATCGGCTACGAGCACGTGATGGAAGTCGGTACCTACGCCAAAGAGCTGCGCGGGGCGACGAAAGAGAAAGAGAGCCTGCCACAGATGTTGAAAGGCCTCAGCAAACTGCGCAACCTCGGCCAGGGCTACGTCAACTTCGGCGAACCGCTGCCGTTGATGACCTATCTCAACCAGCATGTCCCTGACTGGCGCGAGGCTATCGATCCTATCGAAGCGGTCCGCCCGTCATGGTTGACGCCGACGGTGAACAACATCGCCTCCGATCTGATGGTGCGTATCAACAACGCCGGCGCGGCAAACGCCATGAACCTGTGCTGTACCGCGCTGCTGGCCTCTCGTCAGCGTTCTCTGACTCGCGAGCAGCTCACCGAACAGCTGGAGTGCTATCTCGCCCTGCTGCGCAACGTGCCTTATTCGCCGGATGCCACAACACCTGAGGCCTCAGCCAGCGAGCTTATCGACCACGCGCTACAGATGAACAAGTTCGAAGTCGAGAAAGACACCATTGGCGATATCATCATTCTGCCGCGCGAGCAGGCAGTGTTGATGACCTATTATCGCAACAACATCGCCCACATGCTGGTGATGCCGTCGCTGTTAGCCGCCATTGTGACCCAGCATCGTCGCATTACCCGCGCCGAAATATTGCGTCATGTCGAGATGTTCTATCCATTCCTGAAGGCTGAGCTGTTCCTGCGTTGGGAGAAAGCCGAGCTGAGGGGGGTCGTCGATGCGCTGATTGCTGAGATGCAGCGTCAGGGACTGATCGCCCTGAACGAAGACGAAGTGAGCGTCAATCCGTCGCACGCCCGCTCTCTGCAACTGCTGGCCGCTGGCGCACGTGAAACGCTGCAACGTTATGCCATCACCTTCTGGCTGCTGAGTGCCAACCCGTCCATGAACCGCAGTTCGCTGGAGAAAGAGAGCCGCACCGTGGCTCAGCGTCTGTCCGTGCTGCACGGTATTAACGCGCCGGAGTTCTTCGATAAGGCGGTGTTCAGTACTCTGGTGTTGACCCTGCGTGACGCAGGCTATATCAGCGATACCGGGGATGCCGAGCCGGAAGAGACATTAAAGATCTACCGCATGCTGGCAGACCTGATTACTTCTGATGTGCGTCTAACGATTGAAAGCGTTACTCAGGATGAAGCGTAAAGTTTGAAGAGCGATCCCGGCTTGCGCTACGCTTAGCCGGGCTACCAGACTGTTTGTCGCCCGGCTAAGGCGTTTACGCCGCAAGCCGGGTAAACCACAAAACTACTGCATATACCCCATCGCCAGGCCAAGAAACAGCACCAGCCCCACATAGTTATTGTTTAAAAACGCCTTAAAGCAGTCATCGCGTTCACGTCTAAATATCAGCTTCTGCTGCCAGACAAACAGCGCTGCGGCGATAAGCAATGACCAGTAATACTCCCAACCCAGACCGTTCAGCCAGCCTATTGCCGCCATCAAGGCCAGCACCGCGACCTGTAAGATGCCGATGATGAGACGATCGTTATCGCCAAACAGAATCGCCGTCGATTTAATACCGATTTTCACGTCGTCATCGCGATCGACCATCGCATACTGGGTATCGTAGGCCACCGCCCACAGGATATTGGCGAGAAACATCAGCCAGCAACTCAGCGGCAGAGATTCGCTCACCGCCGAAAATGCCATTGGAATCGACCAGCCAAACGCCGCTCCCAGCACCACCTGAGGCAGGTGAGTGTAGCGTTTCATAAATGGATAAACCCACGCCAGCGCCAGCGCGGCGACCGACAGCAAAATAGTCATGGTGTTTAAGGTCAACACCAGAAGAAACGAGAACAGCACCAGCACAATAAACAGCGTTCTCGCCTCTTTTTCGGTGACGTCGCCGCTTGGCAGCGGGCGGCGGGCGGTGCGCTTAACGTGGCCGTCAAACTTACGATCTGCATAGTCATTCACTACGCAACCGGCAGCGCGCATCAGCCAGACGCCCGCGACAAAAACGGCGAGGATCCACAGCGGTGGTATCCCCGGCGTTGCTACCCACAGCGCCCACAGCGTCGGCCACAACAGCAGCAGCGCGCCAATCGGTTTGTCAGTCCGCATCAGGCGGTGAAACGCCAACAGCTTGTTCTGCGTCAGACTCCACTCCATTTTCTCTTCCTCTTAATACAACGGCGATGCAGGCAGAAACAGTTCTGTCAGCAGCAGCGGTTTGCCACTCAGCCGGAGGCGGGAACGACGCCCCCAAAGCTCTGCATGACGACCAATTTCAATAAAGTCACGGGTTAGCGTAGATGACGTAAACAGATAGCGGCCCAGAGGCGTCTGCCCAAGCTGTTGCAGCGCCAATTCCGGACCATTGAGCGTCGACTCCGGCACGATAGTGCGACCAGCCAGCCAGGGTTCATCATCGGCGCAAAGGATAATTTCCCGCAGCCAGTAGCGCGGTTCATCCGCGAGCAGGGTCTCTTCACCCGCCAGCGCTTCGCGTCCAACAAAACCTTCGTTTACCATGATAACGCTGACTTTTTTCCCCTGTTGCTCAAAACGTTTGGTCATTGAGTCTTCAAGCAATAACCAATCGCGCAGATGCGCATCCATCGGGGGCTGAGTGGCAAAATAACGCAGCGCACGCAGTTGCGTCAGCGCAGGATGTGACATGCCTGATTCTCCGGAACATAACGAGAAACTATTGTATCGCAGAATGGGTCGATGGGGGCGGGCAAACGTCAATATACGATCATCCGCGCAACAGCCATGCAACAGCGGCCATCGCGCGATAAAAAAAGGTGCGCCCAGGCGGACGCACCTAAAGGCTGTGCCTAAACATCAGCATTGTGGGGAGACGATCACCCCTTGCCTTTTACACTGCTGATAAAGGTGGAACGAGCAGATTTCGAGCCAAGACGTTCAGCTTCGTTCATCAATTTCAGAGCTTTGTCGATATCGCCTTTAGCGACCGCCTGCTTAATGCCGTTGTTGAAGTAGGTTTCGGTGTCATCAAGCATCGGCTCGCTTTTCGCCGCCGGGGCTGGGGCGGCTACCGGTGCAGCAACAGGTGCCGCCGTATTACCGACGGTTACAGGGCCTGGACCGGACGAACCAAACAGTGGGCCGACCAACACGCTAGAGCCGCTATTGGTTTTCACTTTTAGCTTCAGCACGCCATCGGTGGTGTGCCTGGCAATCGGGTCTGGAATATCCGGGATCGCATTGCCTGCGCCTTTAGCGTAAGCCTTCGCCGGATCCATCAACGTTGTGGTTTGCTGTAAATCTTTTTCCGTTGTAAAGACCAGCACGTAAAGCTTCTGCTGTCCTAATGCCGGAGTCAGGCGCATCACGCCCTCAAGCCGATCTGCGGTCATCACGCCAGGCTGCTGATAGGTAAAGTAGCTACTGGGGAAGAACGCGGATGGCGTCATATTCTGGTCAAGAATCAGTACGTTCGGGGCAAAAATTTGTTTTTGCTTATTTACTTCGCTAGTGAGCGTCAGAGTCAGCTCGCCAATATTCGCCGGAACGCTCCAGGCGGCAACCGGGCCAGAGATACCAGCAACATCTAAACGTTGCCCGCCGGTGAGTAAATCAACGGACTGCGTCTTAGATTGATCAACTGGAGTCCAGATTAATTGCTGCAGGGCAGCGCCAGGTATGGAGGGGGCTGCGCTGGTGTTTTGTGGTACGAAGTTGACATCGGCAAGGCTAATCCCCGGCACGCATGCCAACATCCCTGCAGATAAACACAGGGCGACGAGAGTTTTCTTCATTTTCATTGTTCTCACCTCGGATAGCATAGATTTAGCGGTAGCCAGGCAATAGCGCGCTAATTCTGAATAATCAGGAGGGGCATAAGCCCCTCCGTGTTACGACATAATGACTACTGAATTACCACCAAACTTCCATCTGCGCGCCGAAGGTAACTTCGCTATCGCTACCGCGGCTGTTAGTCAGGAGACCATTACCGCTGCTGTCTTTAGTCTGCAGACCGGAGGTGTTGCTGTTACCCCAGTTTTCATCCCATTTCGCGTAGGTGGCGAAAATACGGATTGCCGGACGGGACCAGACGCTGTTACCTGCCTGCCATTGCTGGGCCAGAGTAATTTTGTACTGGTTGTTGTTTTCGCTGGTACGCTGGGATTTCACGTTGTCGTAACCGACTTCCAACTGGGTGCTCATGATCGGCGTCCATTTGTACATCGGACGAACACCGACAGTGTACCAGGTAGAACCGTTGTTGCTGTCCAGATCCACATCCTGGTACATCGCAACGTACATCAGGCCCCAGTCATCGTTGAAGTCCATCGCGCCGTGATCCAGAACGCGGATCATGCTGCCGTTGTTATCAATGCTGGTACCCTGAGAGTGGCCGCTGTTCCAGGAAGTCATCGAGTCGGTCGCATACTGAACAACAAACTTGTTGAAGCCGCCCCAGATAGACTGAGTATGTTCACCAGTGAACATCCAGCCATCTTTCGATGCGCCATCAGCCAGACGGTAGTCATCCTGCGGGTTAGCACGGCCATAGTCCACGCCTAACTCCAGTACGCCGCCTGGGTTAATTTCCATACCGGCCAGACGCACGTCGAAGACGTCATTCGCGGTTTTAGAAGCATATTTCTTGGTGTCATCGCTGGAGAAAGTGTAAGAACCGCCGCTTTCAGAGTTACGGGTTGCTGCCAGAGAGAGTTTACCGAAGCCAACATCCACGTTTTCCAGGCCTGCGCCAGGACCGGAGATATCCCAGTAGTAGAAGTCGATCATGTGAACGTCATGACGCTGGTAGAAGCGCTTACCGGCCCACAGGGTAGAACCCGGTAACCAGTCAATCAGGTTTTTACCCTGGATGTTAGCTTCACGGAATGCAGGAGAGGTACTTTCCCAGTCATCCTGTTGGTCTACGGAATACGCGACGTTAGTATCGAAATAAAAACTCTTGTCACCCTCTTTCCATAATTCCTGGCCCAGCTTCAGTTCCGCATAGGTTTCACATTCGTTACCGAGACGGTATTTACTTTGAGCACCTGTTGCTTTGAAACATTCCTGTGAACCACCGCTACCGGTCCAGCCGATACCAGAACGAGCATAGCCATGGAAATCAACGGCCAGCGCCTGAGCAGACATAACGCCTGCTGCAACGGCGATCGCCAGTGGAAGTTTGCGCAGAGTAATCATCATTCTATCTCCTGAGATCATTGCTTTTCTTAGAACGTTTCGCCTGTTGTTGCGCCTGTTTTGCGGCGCTCCAGGGTGCACGTTTTTTTAATGGGAAGCCTTACACGCCCGGCTCTTTATGCAGCCGACGACAAGCGGTGCCATCCTCACGGAATAAATGGCAACGCTCCGGCGGCAAGCCGATGGCGAATGTGGCTCCCTCTTCGACCAGCACCACGTCGTTCTGGCGGTAAACCAGGTTTTGACGGATGGCGGGGATCTGGATATGAATTTGTGTTTCGTTACCAAGCTGTTCCACCACCTGAATCACACCTTCGAGGGTGACGTCGGCGATATCGCTGGGCAGCAGATGTTCCGGGCGAATCCCTAAGGACATATTCGCGCCGACCTGAACGCGGGCGCTGTCCACCGGCAGCCAGATTTGCTGGCGGTTCGGCAGTTCCACCTGCACCTGTTCAATAGCGGTGGCGGTAACTTTGACCGGCAGGAAGTTCATCTTCGGCGAGCCAATAAAGCCCGCGACGAAGCGATCCGCCGGGTAGTGATAAAGCTCAAGCGGTTTCCCGACCTGTGCGACGCGACCGGCATCCAGCACCACAATCTTGTCGGCAAGGGTCATGGCTTCAACCTGGTCGTGGGTCACGTAAATCATCGTGCGGCCAAGGCGCTTATGCAGACGGGAAATCTCGATACGCATCTGTACGCGCAGCGCGGCATCAAGGTTAGAGAGAGGTTCATCAAGCAGGAAAACGCGCGGTTCGGCTACCAGGGTACGGCCAATCGCCACACGCTGACGCTGACCGCCGGAAAGCGCTTTTGGTTTACGCTCCAGCAGATGAGCCAGTTGCAGGACTTCTGCCACCTGGGTGACGCGTTGATTAATCAGGTCTTTTTTAGCACCGGCCAGCTTCAGGCCGAAAGACATGTTTTCCGCGACGGAAAGGTGGGGGTAAAGCGCATAAGACTGAAACACCATCCCGATACCGCGTTCGGCGGGCGGGACATCGTTCATTCGGGTATCGCCAATCATAAGATCGCCGCTGGTCACCGTTTCCAGCCCGGCAATCATACGCAGCAGGGTGGATTTGCCGCAGCCCGATGGCCCAACAAACACGACGAACTCCCCATCCTGGATCTCGAGATTGATATCTTTCGATACCACCACGTCACCCCAGGCTTTCGTTACATTTCGCAGTTGTACGCTCGCCATGCCCTTCTCCCTTCGTTACAACCTGTCACTTAACGACACATTCAAGATGGGCTGACTATGCGGCATTCATAGATACGGTAAATCCTCCACCCCCGGCTTTTTTATGGGGGAGGAGACGGGAGGATGAGAGATGACGTCTCGCCTCCAGGGGGGACGGGCTGATAGCGATTTCGTGATGCAGGCTACAAAAATGGCCTCATTTTTATGTGCTCCAGAGCTCATAACCGGCATTTCTGCAATGGAGATCACACAAACGAGGGATGGGGCGTAGACATAGGGAGGATGGAAAGAGGTTGTTAACAAAGGAAACTCATCACTGTTAAGCCATCCAAGTGTATCCACGAGCACATCACCAAATAGGACGGGTATATGAAAATCAAAACTGGCGCTCGCATCCTCGCGCTGTCTGCATTGACCACGATGATGTTTTCCGCCTCTGCCCTCGCGAAAATAGAAGAAGGTAAGCTGGTTATCTGGATTAACGGCGACAAAGGCTACAACGGCCTCGCTGAAGTCGGTAAAAAGTTCGAAAAAGACACTGGCATTAAAGTTTCCATCGAACACCCTGACAAGCTGGAAGAGAAATTCCCGCAGGTTGCTGCAACCGGCGACGGCCCGGACATCATCTTCTGGGCCCATGACCGTTTCGGTGGCTATGCCCAATCTGGTCTGCTGGCAGAAATCACCCCGGACAAAGCCTTCCAGGACAAACTCTATCCGTTCACCTGGGACGCCGTACGCTATAACGGCAAGCTGATTGCCTACCCGGTCGCAGTAGAAGCGCTGTCGCTGATTTACAACAAAGACCTGGTACCAAACCCGCCGAAAACCTGGGAAGAGATCCCTGCGCTGGATAAAGAACTGAAAGCGAAAGGTAAGAGCGCGCTGATGTTCAACCTGCAAGAACCGTACTTCACCTGGCCGCTGATTGCTGCTGACGGCGGTTACGCGTTCAAATTTGAAAACGGCAAATATGACGTGAAAAACGTCGGCGTTGATAGCGCTGGCGCGAAAGCGGGCCTGACCTTCCTGGTTGACCTTATCAAGAACAAACACATGAACGCCGATACCGATTACTCCATCGCGGAAGCGGCATTCAACAAAGGCGATACCGCGATGACCATCAACGGTCCGTGGGCATGGTCTAACATTGATAAGAGCAAGGTTAACTACGGCGTTACCCTGCTGCCAACCTTTAAAGGCAACGCGTCCAAACCGTTCGTTGGTGTTCTGAGCGCCGGTATTAACGCCGCCAGCCCGAACAAAGAACTGGCGAAAGAGTTCCTCGAAAACTACCTGATGACCGACCAGGGTCTGGATGAAGTGAACAAAGACAAACCGCTGGGTGCCGTCGCGCTGAAATCCTTCCAGGAGAAACTGGAAAAAGATCCGCGTATCGCCGCCACCATGGCGAACGCCCAGAAAGGCGAAATCATGCCGAACATCCCGCAGATGTCCGCTTTCTGGTATGCCGTACGTACCGCAGTTATCAACGCAGCTAGCGGCCGTCAGACCGTCGATGCCGCGCTGAAAGATGCACAGGCTCGTATCACCAAGTAATACGGTTTCCCTTATTTCTTAGGAAGTAAGGTTTATTGAATACGTTGTTACACGAAATCATTCGCGCTACATCGAGGCGACAAGGATGCAAATCCCCAGGAGCTTACATCAGTAAGTGACTGGGGTGCGCATCCGCAGCCAACAAAGAGGTAGCGCGAAGGATAAAGTGTAAAGAGGATGATCCCCATGGATGTCGTGAAAAAGAAACACTGGTGGCAAAGCCCGCAGCTCACATGGTCTGTGATCGGCTTGCTGTGCCTGCTGGTGGGTTACCTTGTTGTTTTGATGTACGCCCAGGGGGAGTACCTGTTTGCCATCATGACGCTGATTTTAAGCTCGGTTGGCCTGTATATTTTTTCCAATCGCAAGGCCTATGCCTGGCGCTATGTTTATCCGGGTGTTGCCGGGATGGGACTGTTCGTTCTGTTCCCGTTGATCTGCACCATCGCTATCGCTTTTACCAACTACAGCAGCACCAACCAGCTGACCTTCGAACGCGCTCAGCAAGTGCTGATGGACCGCTCTTTCCAGGCGGGTAAATCCTACAACTTCGCACTCTACCCGGCTGGAGATGAGTGGAAGCTGGCGCTGACCGATGGTGAGAGCGGCAAAAACTATCTTTCCGACGCCTTTAAATTCGGCGGCGAGCAGAAGCTGGCCCTAAAAGAGGCTGACGCTCTGCCGGAAGGCGAGCGCGCCAACCTGCGCATCATCACGCAAAACCGTACCGCCCTGAACCAGTTGACCGCCATACTGCCGGACGAAAGCAAAGTCATTATGAGCTCTCTGCGTCAGTTCTCCGGAACCCAGCCGCTGTACGCATTGGCTAATGACGGCACGCTGACCAACAACCAGAGCGGCGTGAAATATCGCCCGAACGCTGACGTTGGCTTCTACCAGGCCATTAACGCCGACGGCAGTTGGGGCAGCGAGAAGCTGAGCCCGGGCTACACCGTGACCATCGGCTGGGATAACTTCACCCGCGTGTTCCAGGATGAGGGTATCCAGAAACCGTTCTTCGCAATCTTCGTCTGGACGGTGGTTTTCTCTATCCTGACCGTTATTCTGACCGTTGCGGTCGGCATGGTGCTCGCCTGTCTCGTACAGTGGGAAGCCCTGAAAGGTAAAGCAATTTACCGCGTACTGCTGATTCTGCCTTACGCCGTACCGTCGTTTATCTCGATTCTGATTTTCAAAGGGTTGTTCAACCAGAGCTTTGGTGAGATCAACATGATGCTGAGCGCCCTGTTTGGCATCAAACCCGCCTGGTTCAGCGACCCGACCACCGCCCGCTCCATGATTGTCATTGTGAACACCTGGCTGGGCTATCCGTACATGATGATCCTGTGCATGGGCCTGCTGAAAGCAATTCCTGATGATTTATATGAAGCCTCGGCAATGGACGGCGCAACCCCGTTCCAGAACTTCTTTAAGATTACGTTTCCGCTGCTGATTAAGCCGCTGACGCCGCTGATGATCGCCAGCTTCGCCTTTAACTTTAATAACTTCGTACTGATTCAGCTGTTGACCAACGGCGGGCCGGACCGACTCGGCACCACCACGCCAGCGGGCTATACCGACCTGTTGGTGAGCTACACCTACCGTATCGCCTTCGAAGGCGGCGGCGGCCAGGACTTCGGCCTCGCGGCGGCTATCGCCACGCTGATCTTCCTGTTAGTAGGCGCGCTGGCGATTATTAACCTGAAAGCCACACGTATGAAGTTTGATTAATTGGAATAACCAGGCGTCATTGGCGCGGGCAGTTTGGGCTCGGCCAGCGCGGAAGAACCGGAGCGTACACGTAGTACGTGAGGATTCTGAGCACTGCCCGAGTTCAAAATGGCAAGCAAAATAGCCTGGAGCGGTATCAAGGGGAGTAAAAATATTATGGCTATGGTTCAACCCAAATCTCAGAAGCTGCGCCTGGTGACGACGCATCTCCTGCTACTGATTTTTATCGCGGCGATTATGTTCCCGCTGCTGATGGTCATCGCTATCTCTCTGCGCGAAGGTAACTTCGCCACCGGTAGCCTGATCCCTGAAAGTATCTCCTGGGAGCACTGGCGGCTGGCGTTAGGCTTTAGCGTTGAACACGCTGACGGTCGCGTTACGCCACCGCCCTTCCCGGTCCTGCTGTGGCTGTGGAACTCCATCAAAGTGGCGGGCATTACCGCGATTGGTATCGTCGCGCTCTCGACCACCTGTGCTTATGCTTTTGCTCGTATGCGCTTCCCGGGTAAAGCGACGCTGCTGAAAGGGATGCTGATTTTCCAGATGTTCCCGGCGGTTCTGTCGCTGGTTGCTCTGTATGCCTTGTTTGATCGCCTCGGCCAGTACGTGCCGTTTGTCGGCCTGAATACCCACGGCGGCGTAATCTTCGCCTATATGGGCGGTATCGCGCTGCACGTCTGGACGATTAAAGGGTATTTCGAGACCATTGACGGCTCGCTGGAAGAAGCAGCGGCGCTGGATGGCGCGACCCCATGGCAAGCTTTCCGCCTGGTGCTACTCCCGCTGTCGGTACCGATTCTGGCGGTAGTGTTTATTCTGTCGTTCATCGCCGCGATTACCGAAGTGCCAGTGGCCTCACTGCTGCTGCGCGATGTGAACAGCTACACCCTGGCGGTCGGAATGCAGCAGTATCTCAACCCGCAGAACTATCTGTGGGGCGACTTTGCCGCTGCGGCGGTGCTCTCCGCTATCCCGATTACCGTGGTGTTCCTGCTGGCCCAGCGCTGGTTGGTTAACGGCCTGACGGCAGGCGGAGTGAAAGGTTAAGTTTCATCGTTAGATACTCTAAATAATTCGAGTTGTCGAAAGGCGACAAGCCCGAGAATCCCCAGGAGCATAGATAACTATGTGACTGGGGTGAGCGGGAGTAGTCAACGCATCAACAACTTGAAGTATGACGAGTATACCCGCCCCAAATTTCAGAGGAGGGACGGTGGTTCAGTTGCTGTACGCGTCCCCAACCGGGTACGGCAGCCACCACCCTCAGCTGAAAAAGTAAGGCAAATGCCACTGCTATCCTCAACTGGACCCTACATAAATTATATTTGTGACTGTTGGTCAGCGGCCCTGGAGGCCGCTTTTTTTTATTCGCGTTTCAGGCGGTTGGAGTTACACAGCCAGAGCGTAATCACCAGAATCAGGATCGCGGCAGAGTAAATCAGCACCGCCATCGGCGAGTCATGATCGATAATAATCAGGCGCACGATAGCGGTAATGCCGATATAGACAAAATAGCGTAGCGGGAAGTGAAATCCCGATTCGAAGTACTTCACAATCAGCGCAATAAACTCAAAATAGAGGAAGTAAACCACCAGCCCTTCCACCAGCTTGTACTTGCTGACTGGCTCCGGGGTAAACAGCACGTGCGCCAAATGCAGCGTCTCTTTGCCCAGAAAAACAATCAGAATAATCCCCAGGCACAACAGGCCAAGATTCAAAACGGTTTGCATTGCGGTTGCGATAAAACTCACCAACGGACGATAAACCGGCGGCATAGATACACCTCATAATCATCATTATTTGTAACCTGTATAACGCAGAAGTGTGATCCAGATCGACATTATTCGTTAACTTTTTGCCACCGCCGGCGTAAATGTAACAATCACTTGCCACACTGACAGGTTAAAAAGGAAACAACCATGTTCAAAATTCGTCTTGCAGGGCCAGAAGATGCAGCCTTGCTCAACGAAATGGGTAATGCCAGCTACCGCCACCACTTTGCTCACCTCTGGCATAACGCCGACGAGATGGAACTCTACCTGCGACAAGAGTATTCCATGACGTCTCTGGAACGCAGCCTGGCCGATACGCAATGCTGCTGGTTAATTGCTGAAGCCGCGCACCCGATTGGCTTTGCTAAATATGCCTGCTGCCAGAATATCAATCCCGATGGCCCGTCCGGCACGTTGCTGCATAAGCTCTACCTGCTGCCTGACGCAACGGGGCATCACTACGGCGAGCAGTTTTTTAACGCTGTTGAGACGCGAGCAAAAGAGGCCGGTGAAAGCTGGCTATGGCTGGAAGTACTCGACGCCAATACCCGCGCCCGTCGTTTCTATGAGCGTCAGGGGATGCGGCACGTTAAAGACGTTGAATTTCATTCCGCCACCCAACAAAGCACATTACATATTCTGGCCAAACAGATCTGAGAGGCAGCATGCATACGCTTCGAGAAACTGCTATTCGCAACGTCACCAGCGGCGAGAACGTAGTGATTTACCAGCCCGCCAACCTCTACGACTGCACGCTTGGCGATAACGTCTTCGTCGGGCCGTTCGTTGAAATTCAGGGCCATACCCGTATCGGCAACAACAGCAAAATTCAATCCCATACCTTTATTTGCGAGTACGTCACCATCGGCGAGCGTTGTTTTATCGGCCACGGGGTGATGTTCGCCAACGATATGTTCCGCGACGGCAAGCCGAATGCTGACCGCGAAAGCTGGGGGAAAATTGTCATTGGCAGCGATGTATCGATTGGCAGCGGCGCGACTATCCTGGCAGTCAGCATCTGCGATGGCGCGGTGATCGGCGCAGGCAGCGTGGTGACGAAATCGATTACCGAGAAAGGTGTGTGGGCGGGAAACCCGGCGAAACTGTTGCGACGGTTAGAATAAAAAAATGCCGACCACGTGGGTCGGCATTGTGCTCGCATTTTTGCCGGGCGGCGGCTAACGCCTTGCACGGCCTACAAAACAATCTACCATCCGCAGGCCCGCTCAGACGTCAGTCTAATTATGCACGCCAGGATTTATAGCGGTTAATCAGACCATTGGTAGAGCTGTCGTGGCTGCTCACTTCGCTGCCATCTTTCAGTTCCGGCAGGATGCGGTTAGCCAGCTGTTTGCCCAGCTCAACGCCCCACTGGTCGAAGGTGAAGATGTTCATAATCACACCCTGAGTGAAGATCTTGTGTTCATACAGGGCAATCAGCGCGCCCAGGCTAAACGGAGTGATTTCACGCAGCAGGATGGAGTTGGTCGGACGGTTGCCTTCGAACACTTTAAACGGCACCACGTGGTCCAGGGTTGCTGGATCTTTACCCTGATCGCGATATTCCTGCTCAACCACTTCGCGGGATTTACCAAACGCCAGCGCTTCAGTCTGCGCGAAGAAGTTAGACAGCAGCTTCGGATGGTGATCGGACAGCGGGTTGTGGGTAACCGCCGGGGCGATAAAGTCGCAAGGCACCATTTTGGTCCCCTGGTGAATCAGCTGGTAGAACGCATGCTGACCGTTAGTACCCGGCTCGCCCCAGATGATTGGGCCAGTCTGGTAATCCACGGCGTTGCCGTTACGGTCAACGTATTTACCGTTGGATTCCATGTTGCCCTGCTGGAAGTAAGCGGCAAAGCGGTGCATATACTGGTCGTACGGCAGAATCGCTTCGGTTTCAGCACCGAAGAAGTTGTTGTACCAGATACCAATCAGCGCCAGCAACACTGGCAGGTTTTTCTCCGGCGCGGTGGTGGAGAAATGTTTGTCCATCGCATGCGCGCCGGACAGCAGCTCAACAAAGTTGTCGAAGCCCACGGACAGGATGATCGACAGACCGATGGCTGACCACAGTGAGTAACGACCGCCGACCCAGTCCCAGAATTCAAACATGTTGGCGGTGTCGATACCGAATTCGCCCACCGCTTTACCGTTGGTAGAGAGCGCGGCAAAGTGTTTCGCCACGTGCTTTTCATCGCCAGCAGTTGCCAGGAACCAATCGCGCGCACTATGGGCGTTGGTCATGGTTTCCTGAGTAGTGAAGGTTTTAGAAGCGACCAGGAACAGGGTGGTTTCCGGGTTCACGCCTTTCAGCACTTCAGCGATGTGGGTGCCATCGACGTTAGACACAAAGTGCATATTCAGATGATTTTTGTACGGGCGCAGCGCTTCGGTCACCATGAACGGGCCAAGGTCGGATCCGCCGATACCGATGTTAACTACGTCGGTAATCGCTTTGCCGGTATAGCCTTTCCAGTTACCGGAGATAATGGCTTCAGAGAAGGATTTCATCTTCTCAAGCACCGCATTCACTTCCGGCATCACATCTTTGCCATCAACCACTATCGGAGTATTGCTACGGTTACGCAGCGCAACGTGCAGTACCGCACGGTCCTCAGTACGGTTAATCTTTTCGCCGGAGAACATGGACTTAATGGCGTCTGCCAGGAAGGTCTCTTTGGCCAGATCCTGCAGTTTTGCCAACGTCTCTTCGGTGATGCGGTTTTTGGAGAAATCCACCAGCATCAGATCGTCGAACGTTGCGGAAAACTTAGTGAAACGGTCGCTATCCTTCGCGAACAGGTCCGCGATGGTAACGTCTTTCATTTCATCAAAGTGTTTTTGTAGTGCCTGCCAGGCAGATGTCTGCGTTGGATTGATGTTTTTCATTAGCAATACTCTTCTGATTTGAGAATTGTGACTGCGGTCGATTGTAGCGCCGGTGGCGGAAAATTGTGATGATTTTTGTGTTATGCCGATGATACGTGTCAGAAATAGGGGCAATTTGGGGCAAAACGTCCCTGATAGTATAGCCATCATAAGGCTTTTTTCTTTCAGCCACTCGTGTATGAAAAATCCGCATAACCCTGACGTTGACATACTTCGCCTGAAGCCTTTATATAACGGCAATACCTATACATCCACGTAGGTATGTTGCTCGCGCATTTCACGCTACAGCGAAAGGGTATTGCAGGGGGGTATAATGACCCGCGTCCCCCCAGGCAAAGTGAAAGACGTCGGTAATTGCCAGAAGAGGTGCGTTGCCCAGGTAACCGTATTGGAGGAGCCAGTCCGGGGAAAATACGTGAGGGGGAGCAGCGCCGAGGTGAATAAGCGTCTGGTTACGCTCATCACCGGCCACAGAGGCTGAATCCTCTGGGTTGTCACCAGAAACGTTCGCAGTCGGGCGTTTCATACTCGCCGAATGGTGCAATGCATCAGGAAGCGGGTCTACAAGGTGGAGCACTTCTGGGTGACATCGTAGTTTGTTTATCGCTCTGCGCCCACCCTGTTTTTCGCTCTTCCCTTGTGCCATGGCTGAATAATTTGGCCTGGCTTATTAAGACATTTTGTTGCAATCCGGATGCGTCCAGCCTTACCAGGATTGGTTGTCAGGAATCGTTTTAATAAGTCAGGCCCCCTGACACGAGGTTGTTATGACAGACTTAGTTATCGCCAAATTTGGCGGCACCAGCGTTGCCGATTTTGATGCCATGAACCGCAGCGTAGACGTCGCGCTGCTGGATGCCAATACCCGCGTGGTCGTGCTTTCCGCTTCCGCGGGCGTGACTAATCTGCTGGTTGCTCTAGCGGATGGGCTGGAACCTGGCGAACGCTTCGAGAAACTCGATGCCATGCGCCAGATCCAGTTCAATATCCTGGAGCGCCTGCGCTATCCGAACGTGATTCGCGACGAGATTGAGCGCCTGCTGGAAAATATTACCGCTCTGGCAGAAGCCGCATCGCTGGCGAGCTCAACCGCATTGACTGATGAGCTGGTCAGTCACGGTGAGCTGATGTCCACCCTACTGTTTGTCGAGATCCTGCGCGAGCGTGGTATCGCAGCCCAGTGGTTTGACGTGCGTAAAATTATGCGCACCAACGATCGCTTTGGCCACGCGGAACCGGATATCGCCGCACTTTCTGAACTCACCCAACAGTTACTGGCTCCACGCCTTGCAGAAGGCCTGGTGATCACTCAGGGCTTTATTGGTAGCGAAGCCAAAGGCCGCACCACCACGCTCGGTCGCGGCGGCAGCGATTATACCGCCGCTCTGCTGGGCGAAGCGCTGCATGCGACTCGCGTTGATATCTGGACCGATGTTCCAGGCATCTATACCACCGACCCACGCGTTGCTCCGGCGGCCAAACGTATTGACGTCATCGCCTTTGAAGAAGCGGCGGAAATGGCGACGTTTGGCGCGAAAGTCCTGCATCCGGCAACGCTGCTTCCCGCCGTGCGTAGCGAGATTCCGGTATTTGTTGGCTCCAGCAAAGAGCCGAAAGCTGGCGGTACGCTGGTATGCAACACGACCGAAAATCCACCGTTGTTCCGCGCGCTGGCACTGCGCCGCAAGCAGACTCTGCTGACCCTGCACAGCCTGAATATGCTGCACTCTCGCGGTTTTCTCGCCGAAGTGTTCGGCATCCTGGCGCGACATAATATCTCCGTGGATCTCATCACCACTTCAGAAGTGAGCGTGGCGCTGACCATGGACACCACCGGTTCCACTTCCGCAGGCGACACCTTGTTAACCCAGGCGCTGCTGACCGAGTTGTCTTCCCTGTGCCGCGTAGAGGTTGAGCAAGATCTGGCGCTGGTCGCGCTAATTGGCAATGATTTGTCGAAAGCGTGCGGCGTCGGTAAAGAGGTGTTTGGCGTACTGGAGCCGTTCAATATTCGTATGATTTGTTACGGCGCATCCAGCCACAACCTGTGTTTCCTCGTACCTGGCGCGGATGCCGAGAAAGTGGTGCAAAAGCTGCATCATAATCTGTTCGAGTAATTGCCAAATAAATGGCCCGGTACATATGTTCCGGGCCATATTTATTTTGCCATCACCGTGGTCATCAGCAGTTTGTCCAGCTCTCTGGCATCACCCGTCCGGCTATCCGGCAGCATCGGCGGAACCTCACCCCTTGCCAGCTCTGACTGAATAAACGCATGCAACAGTGCGCGACGCGGGCCATATTCGGTTTCCCCGGCTCGTTGTTTACGCTCCAGCAACTCGTCTATTTCCTGACGCAAACCCGTTTCCAGTTCGCTCCCCGCCAGCAGTTCAGCAAAGCGCATCGGCGGCACGCCTTTTTCCGCCTCAACCCAGCGAACGGCCAGCAAGGGACGCAGCACGTAGAAGTACTTTTTCAATCGCACTTCGGCACCTTGCAGGTAACCGCGAAAGTTTTTCCGCGCCATCGAGTAGTAGTGCCAACGCGCACGGGCCGGGGAAAACCATCGCGGAACCAGCGCCTTAAGTGCTGATATCGTCGCCGCATCCTGTTGATAAACGACCGGCGAATCCAGCCACTCGATAAGCGTCGGGTTCGCCCCTTTCAGCAGGCCCAGCGCCTTACGCCACTCCCAGCCGCAAACGTCCAGCTCATCATCTATCGGCAATTCAATAACATCCCGCGGTGCCTCTACCCGCAGATACCATTCCGGTGGATGCACATAGAGAAATCGCACGTCATAATCACTATCCGGCGAGGCAAAGCCCCAGCCCCGACTGCCGGACTCGCAGGCGTAGAGCACCTTGACGCCATAGCGTTGCTCCACCTCTTCCAGTTGCCGCCGCACCCGCTGGCGCATGGCGGCATCGACTCCGTTACACGTCATTTTCGTTATCCTTTTATATTCACCAGACCATGCAGCACCTGGTCCAGGCCGCCAAAAACTGAGATTTTATCGATACGCTCCGCGACTCTTTCCAGCGTTTCCAACTCTTTTAAGCGCAGCGCCACCGGGTTGTTTTCCATCACCTTCGCGGTGTTCAACAGCGAGCGGGTGGCAGCGGTCTCTTCACGCCGACGGATCACATTAGCCTGCGCCGACTTTTCCGCCTCGACCAACTGTGACAAAATCGCCTTCATATCGCCCGGCAGCACAATATCTTTCACCCCCAGGGACGCGACTTCGATGCCAAAAGGCGTCATGCGGGATTTCACCTGCGCGCTCACCACTTCATCAATCACCTGCTTATCTTCCAACAGCTCGTCCAGCGTGCGCGTCCCCACTGCTTCACGCAGGGCAAACTGCAGCTCGCGATACAGATGTTCCAGCGGTTTCACCAGTTGGCAATAAGCCTGCAAAACATCGCTGTACCGCCAGTTCGCCGCCAGATTTAAACGCAAGTTCACTTTATCTTTAGTCAGGATCTCCTGGCCGCCGACCTCCAGTACCTGTAAACGGGTATCGACGACTTCGGCTTCGACCAGATGATTAACCTTCCAGTAAGCAGACAGTCCCGGCGGCAGTAACGGCTGGGTCTCGCCATCGATTTTCAGCACCCCAACGTGCCACGCAGGAACCGACACGGTGAGGATCGACTCACGGCCTTTTACCGCGCCGTGACGTCGCGGCTGCAATACAGCATTCATCACCGCTGTCGGAACCTGAACCTGTCGAGTATCCATGCGTATCAGCTTCATATCCTCGCTGGCAGGCCAATACAGACGACGCGTAGAGGGCGGTAAAATTTCCTGCAACACACCGTTTGTATACAGCGCTCCGGTCTCGGTATCTGTCAGATCCGCCGCCAGGCAATAGCGTTCAACCCATACAGGCTGAAACTGACGTAAATACTCCGCCAGCGCTTCCGGCACTTCGCTACCGTCCATGTTGACGATCAGTACTTCAGGGACGTTAAACCACGGCAGGCGGTGCGTACCCGCTTCCAGAACCTGATAGTAGTCGCCCTCACGGGATAAAAGACCCAGTTGACCTTTGCGTATCGTAATTTTCGTCGTCATTTTTTATTCCTTAAAAGTTAATCCGGCGCGGATGCAGGGGCGAAGCCGCAGGGGAATTCCCTTTTGCCTGCGGCCCGGCGTCTTTATCGGCGGCCAGTTTTGGGGATTGCTGACAGCTCAAAGCCCCGTTTTATTTCTATGATTAACAACCAGTTTTCATTTTGGAGATGAAATTGGGAATCGAACCCGTGGTGGTCATTGGCTGACGGAACACTTGCGGAAAACAGCCTCTGCCGTTCCTGAGGTGCCGGCGGGGTTTAACCCCCTGCGTTTTCAGCGTCTTGACGAGAGAGTTATTGCCAGATGCGTGCCAGAAAGAAAAAATGACGAAATAAATATTTATCCAATTGATTTTTATATGTTTATTTTAAATATCATTTTTTACCGTTGCCGCCATGAAGCAATTTTCTTATCTTTTAATATCGAATTTTATCTTTTGGGATAAATCATGAAAAAGCGACGGGTAGTGATTGGCGTACTCGGAACGGTGCTGGACAAGCGCGGTAAGCGGGCAAATCGATTAAAAAAATGGCGGCCCACCGTTGGACTATGCCAGCAGGCAGATTTTCCCGTCGACAGGCTGGAACTGCTCCACCAGCCGCGTGATGAAAGCATGGCGCAAAGGTTGATTGAAGATGTCGCTCTGCTTTCATCTCATACCCAAGTGCGGCCACATACGGTCGAGATTAATGATCCGTGGGATTTTGAAGAGGTCTACGCCGCCTTCCTCGATTTCGCGACCCGCTACGAATTTGATATCGAAAATGAAGAGTATCTGGTGCATATCACCACCGGGACTCACGTTGCGCAGATTTGCTGGTTTCTGCTGACGGAAGCCCACTATCTGCCCGCCAGCCTGCTGCAAACCAGCCCTGCACCGAAAGGTTCATCGGATGAGCAGATTGCGGCTGGCACCTGCTCGGTTATCGACCTTGATTTAAGCCGCTACGCCACGCTCACCAGCCGCTTTCAGCGCGAGCAGCAGCAATCAGTCTCCTTCCTGAAGGCCGGTATTGATACGCGCAACGCAACGTTCAATAAACTTATCGATCGTATTGAGCGCGTGGCGATCCGATCGACCGATCCGATCCTTCTCACCGGCCCAACCGGCGCCGGCAAGTCTTTCCTCGCCAAACGTATTTTTCAGCTTCGCCAGTCGCGCCATCAGGTTGCGGGCAAGCTGGTGGCAGTAAACTGCGCTACCCTGCGCGGTGATAACGCCATGTCCACGCTGTTCGGTCATGTCAAAGGTGCATTTACCGGTGCGCTGACGCCACGGCCAGGCCTGCTGCGGGAGGCTGATGGCGGAGTGTTGTTTCTCGACGAAATTGCCGAGTTGGGGCTGGATGAACAGGCCATGTTGCTAAAAGCCATTGAAGAGAAAACCTTTTTCCCATTTGGTTCCGATAAAGAGGTTTACAGCAATTTCCAGTTAATAGCCGGTACCCATCGTGATATGCAGCAATGGGTGGCGGAAGGTCGTTTTCGCGAAGATCTCTATGCGCGCATCAATATGTGGCGCTTTGCCCTACCGGGCCTGGCACAGCGGCAGGAAGATATTGCGCCGAACGTGGAGTATGAATTACAGCGCTTTGCAAACGAACGGCAAACACAGATCCGTTTCGATAAAGACGCCCGCGAGCGCTATCTGACTTTTGCCTGCTCGCCGCAGGCGCAGTGGCGGGGTAATTTTCGCGAGCTAGGGTCGTCCGTTGCGCGAATGGCAACCCTGGCCGAGCAGGGGCGGATTACGCTCGCCCTTGCGCAAGAGGAGATTGCGCTCTTACAAGAGAGCTGGCAGCTCACCACATCTTTTCCTGATATTGAAATGGAAATCGATCTGTTCGATCGCCGGCAACTGGAAACCGTTCTGGAGGTGTGCCAACGCAGCGCTTCGCTGTCCGAAGCCGGGCGTGAGCTGTTCGCCGTCTCCCGTCAGAAAAAGGCCAATCCCAATGATGCCGACCGTCTGCGCAAGTATTTAGCCCGCTTTGGGCTGAGCTGGGAGAGTATCCGCAGTGGAACATGAACATAATTAGTTTGAATAATATTCCTTAGCACGATAAACAATAGCTATGGTCGGGCTCGATCCCGGCCTGTTTATAACAAGCAAACACAACATACGTGCAAGGAAAACAACATGCTCGCCACGCTTACGCGGCTGTTCCCATTATGGGCGCTGCTGCTCTCAGTTATCGCGTATTACACGCCATCCACTTTCACTCCCATTGGTCCCTGGGTCCCAACGCTGCTGATGCTGATTATGTTCGGCATGGGCGTTCACCTGAAGGTGGATGACTTTAAACGCGTCCTTTCCCGCCCGGCACCGGTAGCGGCGGGGATTTTTCTGCACTATCTGGTGATGCCGCTCGCCGCCTGGCTGCTGGCGCTGATTTTTCATATGCCTCCGGAGCTCTCCGCCGGGATGGTGCTGGTCGGCAGCGTTGCCAGCGGCACGGCATCCAACGTCATGATCTACCTGGCTAAAGGCGATGTGGCACTGTCGGTCACCATCTCGTCGGTTTCCACGCTGGTCGGCGTGGTGGCAACGCCGCTGCTGACGCGCCTTTACGTCGATGCGCATATTCAGGTGGACGTGATGGGGATGCTGCTCAGCATTCTGCAAATCGTGGTGATCCCGATTGCGTTGGGGCTGGTGGTGCATCACTTGCTGCCAAAAGTCGTAAGAGCGGTAGAACCGTTTCTTCCGGCTTTCTCAATGGTCTGCATTCTGGCGATTATCTGCGCCGTGGTAGCCGGTTCCGCTTCGCATATCGCCTCCGTGGGCTTTGTGGTAATCATCGCGGTCATCCTGCACAACACCATCGGCCTGCTCGGCGGCTACTGGGGCGGACGTCTGTTTGGCTTTGATGAATCCACCTGCCGTACGCTGGCGATTGAGGTAGGTATGCAGAACTCAGGTCTGGCCGCCGCGCTGGGGAAAATCTACTTTGGTCCACTGGCTGCGCTGCCAGGCGCGCTGTTCTCGGTATGGCACAACCTGTCCGGCTCGCTGCTGGCCGGTTACTGGTCAGGGAAGCCGATTGCGGATGAATCGCGTAAGGCAGGAAAAAAGAGCAGATAAAACGTAACTTTGATAAAAATCTCCCGGTGGCGCTGCGCTGACCGGGCTACAGGTCCACAGCCGTTTGCGGTCTGGTAGCCCGGACAGGTGCAAAGCACCGCTTCCGGGATTTTGCCGGGTGATGAAATTGCTGTAAGACTCCCATCCCAATACCGTACACTGAAGTCATCGGCTAACTGAGGGCACCACTATGGCACTCCCCCGCATTACCCAAAAAGAGATGACCGAGCGCGAGCAGCGCGAACTGAAAACTCTGCTCGACCGCGCACGCATCGCGCATGGCCGTCCGCTAACGAACGCGGAAACCAACAGCGTGAAAAAAGAGTACATCGATAAACTGATGGTTTTACGCGAAGCAGAGGCAAAAAAAGCCCGCCAGTTGAAGAAAAAGCAGGCTTATAAACCAGATAGTGAAGCATCGTTTTCCTGGTCGGCAAGTACGCCGACGCGCGGCAGACGTTAGCGCCCTTTCTTTTTGCGCCCCGGCTGAACAAAACGTTTACCGTTCGACGCCGGGCGTGATTTCTCAGCCGTCTTTTCGATTGCCACCACCGGGCGTTTAATCCCCGCCGTTTTCGGCTTCGCTTTTGCCTTCGGTTTCGCTTCTGAAGACGACCCTTCAATCAGCTTAAACAGATCGATCAACTCATCATCCGTCAGATCGCGCCATTCTCCCAGCGGGATCCCCGTCAGGCTGACGTTCATAATCCGCGTACGTTCAAGCTTCATCACTTCATAGCCAAAGTGCTCGCACATGCGGCGTATCTGGCGATTCAGCCCCTGAACCAGGGTGATACGGAACACAAACGGCGCTTCTTTTTTGACTTTGCACTTCTTCGTCACCGTGCCGAGAATCGGTACGCCCGCCCCCATCCCACGGATAAACTCATCGGTCACCGGCTTATCGACGGTAACCAGGTACTCTTTTTCGTGATCGTTACCGGCGCGCAGGATCTTGTTAACCAGATCGCCATGGTTGGTCAAAAAGATCAGCCCCTGAGAGTCTTTATCCAGACGACCAATCGGGAAGACGCGCTTGCTGTGGTTAACGAAATCGACGATGTTGTCTCGCTCGCCATCTTCGGTGGTGCTGACAATGCCAACGGGTTTGTTCAGCGCAATCAGCACTAAATCATCCGCTTCACGCGGCTCAATCAACCGGCCATTGACCTTCACCACGTCGCCAGCTTTAACCTGGTCGCCAATGGTGGCGCGCTTGCCGTTGATAAAAACGTTACCTTGTTCGATAAAGCGATCGGCCTCGCGGCGCGAGCAAATTCCGCTTTCGCTGATGTATTTATTGAGTCGGGTCGACGAGTCGGGCAGCATAACTTCTCCTGAAACACTTCATCCTTCAAGTTGTCCGGGCGCTCACTCTCTTGCCGCCTTGATAAAACTTGAATGCTTTTATGTTTAAAAAGCGAAATATACCCTACCTTGCGAACGATAAAAAATAATCGCGTACTCGCGGCCTGGCGCTAAATGTGATCTATCGCGCTTTTCAACACAAAAGTGTTCTTTTCAGACCTCTGCAACTTTGACCGGCGAAATAAAGCAGAATCAGGCCTTTAGCACTACCAGCACAAACGTGCCGTAAACCATCTACTCACACATCAAATGTGCAACAGAAACCGCCAGCACATCGTCATGAAATAGACAAAAATTGCTTTGAAGTACAGCATCGATAGGGTTATATCAGATCAGGACAGCAAATATGTGATTTGCACAAATGTGCAGGAGTCGAAAGATGACGATGGAAAATAGCGACGATATCCGCCTGATCGTGAAAATCGCCCAGCTCTATTACGAGCAGGATATGACCCAGGCGCAGATTGCCCGCGAACTGGGGATTTATCGCACCACCATCAGCCGTCTACTGAAACGCGGTCGCGAGCAGGGCATCGTCACTATCGCCATCAACTACGACTACAACGAAAACCTGTGGCTTGAGCAACAGCTCAAACAAAAATTTGGCCTCAAAGAGGCGGTGGTCGCCACCTGCGACTCCCTGCTGGAAGAGGATCAGCTTAATCTTATCGGTCAGCACGGCGCACAGTTGGTCGACAGGTTGCTGGAACCGGGCGATATCGTCGGTTTCTCCTGGGGTCGCGCGGTGCGTGCACTGGTAGAGAATCTGCCTCAGGCCAGCCAGTCACGCCAGGTTATTTGCGTACCGATCATCGGCGGCCCCTCCGGCAAACTGGAAAGCCGCTACCACGTCAATACGCTGACCTACGGCGCGGCGGCGAAGCTGAAGGCCGAATCGCATCTCGCCGACTTTCCGGCGCTGCTGGATAACACATTAATTCGCAACGGTATTATGCAGTCCCAGCACTTTAAAACGATTGCCTCCTACTGGGATAACCTTGACGTCGCACTGGTAGGGATTGGTTCTCCGGCGATTCGTGATGGTGCCAACTGGCATGCATTTTACGGCAGCGAAGAGAGTGACGACCTCAATGCCCGCCAGGTCGCTGGTGATATCTGTTCACGCTTTTACGACATTGATGGCGGAATGGTAGAAACCGCTATGAGCGAAAAAACGCTCTCCATTGAGATGGCAAAACTTAAGCAAGCGCGCTATTCCGTGGGGATCGCGATGGGCGAGGAAAAATACTCCGGTATTCTTGGCGCATTAAATGGGAATTATATTAACTGTCTGGTGACCAACAAAGAAACCGCCGAGTCGTTACTGAAGTAAATGTCAAGAATATGATTTCACGCAGCGCTGCTGCGGGGGATCCCTTTATCTAAAGAAAACAGGAGTCGATAATGGAAACGTGGTTAAATTTAAAAGGCAATATTATTATTGTTACCGGCGGCGCATCAGGAATTGGTCTGGCCATTGTCGATGAGTTATTAGCTCAGGGCGCAAATGTACAGATGAGCGATATTCACGGCGGTGATAAACATCAGGACAGTGAAAATTACACTTTCTGG
The DNA here is from genome assembly GCF_027492335.1 of Klebsiella sp. Lineage (NCBI taxonomy): Bacteria > Pseudomonadati > Pseudomonadota > Gammaproteobacteria > Enterobacterales > Enterobacteriaceae > Klebsiella > Klebsiella sp. The sequence goes on from NZ_JAPUEW010000072.1 coordinate 42,817, forward strand.
CCGACCGATATTTCCAGTGCCAGCGAAGTGAATAAAACCGTCGACAGTATTATTCAACGTTTTGGCCGTATTGATGGTTTGGTAAATAATGCGGGCGTTAACTTCCCTCGTTTACTCGTCGATGAGAAAGCGCCAGCCGGTCGTTATGAATTAAATGAAGCGGCATTCGAAAAAATGGTCAATATCAACCAGAAAGGCGTGTTCCTGATGTCGCAAGCGGTGGCTCGCCAGATGGTTAAACAGCGCGACGGCGTGATCGTTAACGTCTCGTCGGAAAGCGGGCTGGAAGGCTCCGAAGGCCAGAGCTGCTATGCCGCAACCAAAGCCGCGCTGAATAGCTTTACCCGCTCCTGGTCGAAAGAACTGGGCAAACACGGCATCCGCGTCGTAGGCGTTGCACCTGGCATTCTGGAAAAAACAGGACTGCGTACACCGGAATACGAAGAAGCGCTGGCCTGGACCCGCAGCATCACTGTCGAACAGCTACGCGAAGGCTACACCAAGAACTCCATTCCGATTGGTCGCTCAGGTCGCCTCTCTGAAGTCGCTGATTTTGTTTGCTATCTGCTCTCAGAGCGCGCCAGCTATATCACCGGAGTAACCACTAACATCGCGGGCGGAAAAACGCGCGGCTAAGGAGGAAAAATGGTTAATGTCATCTTCTGTGCCCACGGCCAGCTGGCCTGCGCCATGCTCGACTCGGTACGCATGGTCTACGGCGATGTCAACGTCAACGCCGTGGAATTTATCCCCGGCGAGAACGCGGGGGATATCGCCACAAAGATTGAAAAGTTAGTAAGCACTCACAGTGATGAGCAATGGCTTATTGCCGTCGATTTACAGTGCGGCAGCCCGTGGAACGCCGCCGCCGGGCTGGCGATGAGCAACCCACAGCTTCGGGTCATCAGCGGCTTGTCGCTACCGTTGGCTCTGGAACTGGTGGATAACCAGCAAACGATGAACGCTGACGAACTGTGCCAACACCTGGAAGCCATCGCCAGCCAGTGCTGCGTCACCTGGCGGCAGCCGGAAACCGTTGAGGAGGATTTCTGATGAACATTACGCTCGCCCGTATTGATGACCGTTTAATTCATGGTCAGGTCACCACCGTGTGGTCAAAAGTGGCCAACGCCCAGCGAATTATTATCTGTAATGACGATGTTTATAACGACGAAGTTCGCCGTACGTTACTGCGTCAGGCCGCACCTCCGGGCATGAAGGTTAACGTAGTGAATCTCGAAAAAGCCGTCGCCGTATATCACAACCCGCAATATAAAGACGAAACGGTTTTTTATTTATTCACTAACCCGCAGGACGTATTAACCATGGTGCAGCAGGGCGTGAAAATAGCGACGCTGAATATTGGCGGCATGGCCTGGCGACCGGGTAAAAAACAATTAACCAAAGCGGTGTCATTAGACGAAGCGGATATTAACGCCTTCCAGCAACTGGATAAGCTGGGCGTTAAACTCGATTTACGCGTCGTGGCCTCCGATCCATCGGTTAATATTCTCGACAAAATAGCAGAGCAGTCCGTTACAGAATAATAAATCGCGCCTGTTTTATTACACACTGTCATTCTGGATGCATCGCGGCGGCAAATGAGCGAGTCACCAGGAGCATAGATAACTATGTGACTGGAGCGAGAGAATGTAGCCAACAAAGAGGCAGCCTGAAGGACATCGTGTAAATGCCGTAACAGGCAGGGTTACACTCATCTTAAAGGTCATAATTATGGAAATTAGTACCCTACAAATAATAGCCATATTTATTTTTTCCTGTATTGCCGGGATGGGCAGCGTGCTGGATGAATTCCAGACCCACCGCCCATTAATCGCTTGTACCGTCATTGGCTTAATTCTCGGGGATTTAAAAACCGGGATTATGCTCGGCGGCACCCTGGAGCTCATTGCGCTGGGCTGGATGAACGTCGGTGCAGCGCAGTCTCCGGACTCGGCGCTGGCCAGTATTATCTCGGCCATCCTGGTGATTGTCGGCCAGCAAAGCATCGCCACCGGGATAGCTATCGCGTTACCGGTCGCCGCCGCGGGCCAGGTGCTCACCGTGTTCGCCCGTACCATTACCGTGGTGTTCCAGCATGCGGCGGATAAAGCAGCCGAAGAGGCGCGCTTTGGGGCCATCGATTTGCTGCACGTCTCGGCGCTGGGCGTCCAGGCGCTGCGCGTCGCTATCCCCGCGCTGGTGGTCTCGCTGTTCGTTAGCGCCGATATGGTCAGCAATATGCTTAACGCCATCCCGGAATTCGTCACTCGCGGTCTGCAAATCGCTGGCGGTTTTATCGTCGTAGTCGGCTACGCCATGGTGCTGCGCATGATGGGCGTGAAGTATCTGATGCCCTTCTTCTTCCTCGGCTTCCTCGCGGGCGGTTACCTCGACTTCAGCCTGCTGGCCTTCGGCGGCGTGGGGGTCATCATCGCGCTGATTTATATCCAGCTAAACCCGCAGTGGCGTAAGCCTGAACCACAGGCCACAGCCACCTCTTCCACCGCCCTTGACCAGCTTGACGACTGATGGAGCCCAACATGGAACAGAGAAAAATTACCCAAGGCGACCTGGTGAGCATGTTTCTGCGATCCAACCTGCAGCAGGCGTCATTCAACTTCGAACGAATTCATGGGCTTGGCTTTTGCTACGACATGATCCCGGCGATTAAGCGTCTCTATCCGCTGAAAGAGGATCAGGTTGCCGCGCTGAAACGCCATCTGGTGTTCTTTAACACTACCCCGGCGGTCTGCGGCCCGGTCATTGGCGTAACGGTGGCGATGGAGGAAGCGCGGGCTAATGGCGCGGCTATCGACGACGGCGCAATCAACGGTATCAAAGTCGGCCTGATGGGCCCGCTGGCCGGGGTTGGCGACCCGCTGGTATGGGGGACATTGCGGCCGATTACCGCTGCCCTCGGCGCATCGTTGGCGCTCTCCGGCAATATTCTTGGCCCGCTGCTGTTCTTCTTTATTTTCAACGCAGTACGTCTGGCAATGAAATGGTACGGGCTGCAGCTGGGCTTTCGTAAAGGGGTCAATATCGTCAGCGATATGGGCGGCAACCTGCTGCAAAAACTGACCGAAGGGGCCTCCATTCTGGGCCTGTTTGTGATGGGCGTGCTGGTCACCAAGTGGACCACCATCAACGTGCCTCTGGTGGTTTCGCAAACGCCGGGCGCCGATGGTTCGACCGTCACCATGACCGTGCAGAACATCCTCGATCAGCTCTGCCCCGGCCTGCTGGCCCTTGGCCTGACGCTGCTGATGGTGCGTCTGCTTAATAAGAAAGTGAACCCCGTATGGCTGATTTTCGCCCTGTTTGGTTTAGGGATTATCGGCAACGCGCTGGGCTTCCTGTCCTGATTATTCCGCTCCGGCGATGCCGGGGCTACTTCAACAAGTTAGCCCCAAAAGATTTCGCAGTACGGCAAGGCGGCAACTGAACGTATCCCTGAGAGCGTAGATCCACTACGTGACCCGGGTACGTGAAGGAAGCCAACACAGCCGTAATGCGAAAGATAAAGGGGATGAGGTGGTAAACATGCAAACAACAACAGCCCTGCGCCTTTACGGCAAACGCGACCTGCGCCTGGAAACCTTCGAACTCCCGGCGATGCAGGATGATGAAATCCTCGCCCGTGTGGTCACCGACAGCCTGTGTCTCTCCTCCTGGAAAGAGGCGAATCAGGGCGAGGACCATAAAAAAGTGCCGGACGATGTAGCGACCAACCCGATCATCATCGGCCATGAGTTCTGCGGTGAAATTATCGCCGTCGGTAAAAAGTGGCAGCACAAGTTTCACGCCGGTCAGCGCTATGTGATTCAGGCCAACCTGCAGCTGCCGGATCGCCCGGACTGCCCCGGCTATTCATTCCCATGGATCGGCGGTGAAGCGACCCACGTGGTGATCCCTAACGAAGTGATGGAGCAGGATTGTCTGCTCTCATGGGAAGGCGATACCTGGTTTGAAGGCTCGCTGGTGGAGCCGCTCTCCTGCGTAATTGGCGCGTTCAACGCTAACTACCATCTGCAGGAAGGGACCTATAATCACACGATGGGCATCCGTCCGCAGGGACGCACGCTGATCCTCGGCGGCACTGGTCCGATGGGACTGCTGGCTATCGATTACGCGCTGCATGGCCCGATCAACCCGTCGCTGCTGGTGGTTACCGATACCAATAAGCCAAAACTCAGCTATGCGCGTCAGCACTATCCATCCGAACCGCAAACGCTGATTCACTATCTTGATGGCAATGATGCCAGCCGCGAAACGCTGATGGCGCTCACCGGCGGTCACGGTTTTGACGATATTTTCGTTTTCGTCCCTAACGAACAGCTCATCACCATGGCTTCATCGCTGCTGGCCGCGGACGGCTGCCTGAACTTCTTTGCCGGTCCGCAGGATAAACAGTTCAGCGCGCCGGTCAATTTTTACGATGTGCATTACGCTTTCACCCACTATGTGGGTACCTCCGGCGGTAATACCGACGATATGCGCGCCGCCGTAGCGCTGATGCAGGCGAAAAAAGTCCAGACGGCAAAAGTGGTGACCCATATTCTGGGACTTAATGCTGCGGGCGATACCACCCTGGATTTACCGGCGGTTGGCGGCGGTAAAAAGCTGGTCTACACCGGGAAAAATATTCCGCTTACCGCGCTGGGGGAAATTAGCGACCCGCATCTGGCGGCGATTATGGAGAGCAACCACGGTATCTGGTCAAAAGAGGCGGAAGAGTACCTGCTGACCCACGCGGAGGATATTACTCATGATTAATCGCGACACGCTGCTGTGTATGTCTCTGGCCGGTCGTCCGGGCAACTTCGGCACCCGATTTCATAACTATCTGTATGAAAAGCTGGGACTGAACTATATCTATAAGGCCTTTACGACCAGGGATATTGAAGCGGCGGTCAAAGGCGTGCGCGCGTTAAGTATTCGCGGCTGCGCGGTATCGATGCCGTTTAAAGAGAGCTGCATGCCGTTTCTCGACGCTATCGACCCTTCGGCGAAGGTGATCGATTCGGTTAATACCATTGTCAACGACGACGGTAAGCTGACCGGGCTGAACACGGACTACATCGCGGTGAAAAGCCTGATTGACAGTAACCAACTCGATTCCTCCGCCAAAGTGATGATCCAGGGCAGCGGCGGGATGGGCAAAGCGGTGATCGCAGCCTTTCGCGATGCGGGTTTCCGCGACGTGATTATCGCCGCCCGTAACCGTGATAATGGTCTGGCGCTGGCGAAACAGTATGGCTTTCAATGGCAGCCAAAACCGGAAGGGATCCCGGTGGATATTCTGGTTAACGTCACCCCGCTCGGTATGGCGGGCGGCGCGGAAAGCGAAACCCTGGCCTTCAGCCAGACGATGGTGGAACAGGCCAGCGTGGTGTTTGATGTGGTCGCCCTGCCGCCAGAAACCCCGCTTATCAAGCTAGCACAGCGGCTGGATAAGCAGGTGATCAGCGGCGCGGAAGTCATTGCCTTACAGGCCGTGGAGCAGTTTGCGCTCTACACCGGCGTACGCCCTGACGATGCGCTGGTCGCCGAAGCTTCAGCGTTTGCCAGAGGGTAAGTAGCCACCCAAACTCAGGCACAATGTGCTCCCTCTCCCTTTTTAAGGGAGAGGGCAGGATGAGGGTTAACGCTCAGTAAGCTATCCGGGGAATGTCCCGGAGGCGGCGCTCGACGCGCCTTGTCCGGGCTACCAAACCTCAGACCGCACGGGCCTGTAGCCCGGTCAGCGCAGCGCCACCGGGGAGACATAGTTAAAACGATCGCTGAAAATCGCTAAATGAGCCATTTTCAGCCACCCACTGGTTAATGGTATCAATCGAATGCTGATGTTCCCATTGCCACCCGGACGCTTCACCCGCTGGTGCCCCTTCTTCTCGCATATCTTTTTGCATAATAGGCTCTCCAGATAACATTTCTTCCTCTCAAACTTATCGTATTTCCAGACGGGTAACACGCCCCAGAACACCAGCTTACGCAGGTCTTCCGCAAACTGGGCTATGAAGGGGCCTCAATGGCGGAAATCTGCGTCCGCGTCGGCGGATCTAAGGCCACGCTGTATAACCATTTTTCCTCAAAAGACGAGCTGTTTTTTGAGGTGATGTCGCGCCTGTGTGAAGAGGAATTCTCCGCGGTGCTCAAGCTGGTTGCTGGAGCGCGGCGACATTACGCTGGCGCTGAATCAGTTTGGTCAGCGCTTTTTGCTCTTTATCTACTCTCCGGATGTGCAATCCAACCAGCAGCTGATCGCCGATTTTTATCTCTCGCCTTGGAGAATGGTTTGCTGCACCGTGCCGATCCGCGCATTACAGCGCTGCACCTGAGCGCGTTGCTACAAGCGGAACTAATGGACAGGATTGTAAGTATCCCAGCTTTAGTTCCACGCACTTTTTGAGAGTTCCGATTTTTCAG
>NZ_JAPUEW010000073.1:0-11080 GCF_027492335.1 Klebsiella sp.
ATCCTCTGCGGTTTGCTTCCCCGGTGGCGCTTCGCTGACCGGGCTACGGGTTCACCACCATCTGCAACCCGGGAGTTCATCTATCCCTACCCCAATATCTCCCTGACTACCGGGCCAATCTCCTCAAAGGCCTGCGGAGAGATAATATCCACATGGGCGCAATCCTGGCTAAAGACCTCCAGCTCACCAACCCACGGTCCCCAGACCACCTGCGGATCCATACCCGCCTGACGAGTTCTCTCCGCGACGAACAGCGTCGCCTTACCGTCAAACTTCGCGCTGTGCGCAGTGGTCAGCAGACGTACTGCATCGGCGTAGTTACCTTCGATAACGCTGAATAGCTCGCCGGAAGCCTGCCCTTGTTGAGCAGCAAGAAACGCCTCGCGTTCGCGGGCAATCTCCGCCAGCACCTCGGGATCCAGACCGTTAGCCTCCTTCTCCGCCCAGTTTTGCGTTTCCGGCGGCCAGGTATCCAGCAGCCCGAGGAACGCCACCGCTTCGCCGCGCTGGCGTAAACGGGCGGCAATGCCCTGCGCCAGCGTGCCGCCGAGCGAATAACCGAACAGGTAATACGGGCCGTGCGGCTGCTGCTGAAGCAGGGTTTGCAGATGATGCTCGCAGACCGCATCCAGATCCGCCGCCGTCGCCATCGGCCCCTGCGGTCGCGGCGACTGAATGCCGGTGATAGACCAGTGCGGGCTTAAATAACGTGCCAGTACGCTGAACTGCCAGGCAAAACCGGAAGCGGGATGGAAGCAGAATAGCGTCGGACCATCGCTCTCACGCAGCGGTAGGATAGTGTCGTAACCCAGACGCTGCGCCTGCTCATCGCTGAGATCCGAAGCCAGCAGCGTGCTCAGCTTGCCGACGGTCGAAGCGACCATCACCTGCCCCGGCGTGACTTGACGTTCCAGCTCGCGGCTCAGCTGCGCCGCCAGACGCATCGCCAGCAGCGAATGGCCACCGAGGGCAAAGAAATCAGCGTCGATATCGTTCACCTCACAGCCCAAAAGCTGGCTGAACGCCGAGGAGACGGTCGTTTCAATCCCCGGCGCCGGCGGACGACCGCTGCTCTCGCGGCTTAGCGTCGGCAACGGCAGCGCTTTGCGATCCAGCTTGCCGTTGGCGCTCAGCGGCAGCTCTGGCAATTGAATCAGCACTACCGGCACCATATGCGGCGGCAACTGTTCCCCCAGCCGCGCTTTGAGCACTGCGGTATCCAGCGGCAGACCGGATTCAGAAATCAGATAGCCCACCAGCTGACGAGCATCACCGCCGGTCGCCGCCGCCTGGTTGAAAACGCAGGCATGAGTCACCGCCTGCGCGACGTCCGGCAACGCCGACATCACGCGATCGATTTCGCCCAGCTCAATACGCTGACCACGAATTTTCAGCTGATCGTCGCTGCGCCCGAGATACTCCACCGCGCCGAAATCCTGCCAACGGGCAACGTCGCCAGTGCGATACATGCGCTCGCCCGGTGCATAAGGATCGGCAATAAAGCGGCTGGCGGTTAAATCAGGACGCCCCAGGTAGCCCTGCGCCAGCTGAATGCCGGTCAGGTAGAGATCCCCCGCCACGCCCGGCGGTACGGGACGCATCGACGCATCCAGTATGCGCAACCCGGTATTCCATACCGGCCAGCCAATCGGCACGCTGGTGCCGGTCACCGCCGCCAGCTCAGGTCCACAGGCCGGATACCAGCTGACATCCACCGCCGCTTCCGTCGGGCCGTACAGGTTATGCAATGGCGCTCCGGTCAGCAATTCCCACTCCCGGCACAGCGCCGTCGGCAGCGCTTCACCGCTGCAGAATACCCGCCGCAGGGTTTGACAGGAGGCGACATTTTCCACATCCAGCGAAGCAACGAACGCCGCCAGCATTGACGGCACAAAGTGGGTCGTGGTCACGCCGTAACGTGCGAAGAACTGCTGCATCGCCAACGGGTCGCGATGGGCCTCCGGCTCGGCCATCACCAGCTGCGCACCGGCAATAAACGGCCACCAGAACTCCCACACCGAGACATCAAAACTGCACGGCGTTTTCTGCGCCACCACGTCATCAGCACAGAGCGGATAGTGGTTCTGCATCCACAGCAGGCGGTTGACGATGGCGGTTTGCCCGACCATCACGCCTTTCGGTCGCCCGGTAGAGCCGGAAGTGAAAATGATATACGCGGTATGCTCAGGCTGAGATATGGTCAGCGGTGCAGCGTCGCTCGCTTCCAGCGGCTGCTGGTAGCAGAGGCTTTCCAGGTTGGGGATATCGCTAAAGCGCGCCAGCTGATCCTCAGAAGTAATCAGTAGCGATGGACGCGCATCTTCCAGCATCATCCGCAGACGATCGTCAGGATAACCGGTATCCAGCGGCAGCCACGCGGCCCCGGCTTCGACAATACCGTGCAGCGCCAGGGTCAGGAATACCGAACGCGGCAGCGCCACCGCCACGCTATCACCCGGTTTAACTCCGCGTGTGCGCAGCAATTGCGCCAGCGCCACCACCTGCTGGCGCATCTCTTTGTAGCTAAACTGCCAGTTGGCATCCGCCAGCGCCGGGGCATCCGGGGTTTTCGCCGCCTGCTCCGCCACCAGCGCGCTTAGCGTAGTGGAAGGCAGAGCAATGCCGGTATTGTTGACCTGCTCCAGTTGCGTTATTTCCGCCGCCGATAGCATATTCGCGTCGCCACAGCGCAGGCCCGGATGGTCAGCAAACTGCGTCAGCAGCGCGGATAGCCGGGCGATATGCCCGCGCAGCGTCTGTTCATCGTAACGCTGTTTGTTAGCCAAGATCTCCAGCGACAGGCCACCCGCTTCGTCCGGGAACAGTGCCAGCTCCAGATCGTTGACCGGACCGGTGGCCAACGTATGGGTCGTCGCCTGCACGCCGTCGATATCCAGCTGATAATCGAAAACTTTGATATTGAGCACCGGGCCAAACAGCGGCTCATCGCCCGCCGCCTTGCCGCTGTCGCGGACGATCTGTTCGGCATCGTAGCGCTGATGGCGGCGCATTTTTTTCAGCTGCCCGGCAAGGCGCGTTGCCAGCTCGGGCAGCGTTTCCTGCGCGTCAATATTGACCGCCAGCGGCAGGACGTTCAGCACCGGCCCGGTAGCGGTTAACGCCGCAGATCCCATGCGGCGCATAAAGATAAAGCCCGCCGCGTAATCCATTCGGCTGCACAGTCTCCCCAACCACAGGGTGGTCAGCGCCAGCGCCAGATCCGCACGCTGACACTGCGGAGCACTCGCTGCCAGACGGCTAAAGACGCCAGAATCGACCTCCAGCTTTATGCGCCAGATATCGGTGCCGCTCGCCCTTCCCGCCAGCGGGACGGCAGACAGCGAAGCCGGAGACGGTAGCGCTTTACGCTGCTCCTGCCAGAACTGTTTGTCGCGCTGCCAGGCGTCGCTACTGTAGTAGCGTTGATACTCTTCCACGACTTCCGCAAAGGGAGTAAACGGCGAGGCAGGCGTTTCTTCACCCCGCTGCCAGGCGCGATAAATTGCAGCGATCTGGCGAGTAATCGCCGGGAAACTGAAGCCATCGACCAGCAAATGGTGATAACGCTGATACCAGTACCATCGATTATCTCCTACCCGTAACAGCTGATGGCAGACCAGCGGATTGCCGCCGTCTACGCGCAGATTCTGTCCGAGCTCGGCCTGCATTAGCGCCATCGCGGCAGCGTGCGGGTCGCTCGCAGTGCGCAGATCCTGATAATCCGGTTCGGCAAACACATAAGTTTCATCGACCCACTGCCAGGCTTCACCGTTATCTTCACAAAACCGCATGCTAAGGGTGTCGGCTTGCGACAGCCCGGTGACAATCGCCCGTCCGAGCAGGTCCGGGTCAATCTCACCGTGCAGTTCTACATAGTGAGCGACGCTCCATGCGCCGGGCAGCGTCGAGAGGCGCTCCGCCATCCAGATCCCCGGCTGTGCCGCTACCAGCGGTAAACGAGTGGTCATGATCGACTCCTTAGGACGCATGGTGCGCGGGGGTGAGGGTTGACCAATTTGCTGCCAGCCAGGCGTTGCACGCGTCCAACGACTGCGGAGAGCACTCTACCGTCCAGCCCTCCGGCAACGCGCAGTGGTGCGGCCACAGGCTGAACTGCTGTTGGTCATTGCGCAGAATGTAAAACTGCCCTTGCGGATTGTCGAAGGGGTTACTGAATTGCATGTCAAATTCCTCGTAAAGCGCGCTTTGCTACTCTTCGCGGCATAAAGGCTGCCACAGCTGGATTAACCCCGCCGTCAGCCCGCCGCGCCAGCAAAGCGCATCATGCCCGCCGTCAACCTGACGCCAGAAAATCGTCTGCTGTTCCAGATGCGCAAGAAGCGCCTGGCTTGCATGAAAAATGATCGGCTCGCGAATACCGGCTTCCAGCCAGATTCGCAGCCCTTGCGGATGTAATTCGCCGCGGCTTAGCCGATCAATCAGCAGGCCCGTCTGCGCCCCGCCGCGATGTGGCCACCAGTAAGAGCCGGACTGACTGAGCACGCAACCAAAGCGCTGCGGCCAGTAGAGCGCGGCGAACATGGCGGCCAGGCCGCCAAAGCTCTGGCCAGCCACCACGGTTCGGTCAGCGCGATCGCTGAAAGGGGCCATCTGACGAACTAACGGCAGCAGCTCTTCCTGAACCGCCATCCAGAACGCTTCATTGCAGGGAAGCTCTTCGGCACGATGCTGATTATCAATCACGTCAATCAGCAGATAAACCGCCTGCGGTAGCCGCTTTTCGCGGGTTAAACCCGCCAGCGGCGACCATATCGGCATGCTTTCGGCCCAGAACTGGCCATCAAGCAGAATCGCCAGAGGGCGCTCTTGCGGATTCGCATCACCGGTAGCGTAAACCCAGATCCGTCGCGTATTGCCGAGGCGCTGACTCTGCCACTCAATGCAGACCGGCGGCTGATAAGGTTCATCGCGCAGCGCCCAGCCCGGTTGTTCCGGGGCTTCAGGCAGCTCCAGCGCAGACACCGCATGACCGCGGCCGCCCTTCCAGCTTTGTGGATTGAGCGGGTCGGAGATCGCGCGCGGCAGCAGTTTGCGCCAGCCTTCGCGCAGCAGCGTGCGGTCCGGGCTATCGCCGTTAAAAAGCTCAGGGGAAAAGTCGTTATCGCACTCGGAGGGAACAAAACAGTAGCTCCCGCGCCAGGTGGGTGAGAGCGTGGTTTGCCAGCACCAGGCATCGGTACCGGGAATGCGCTGCAGCGTTTGCGGCACGGAATTCTTATGGTGGTCAGTCACGCCGGTGATATAAATCCACACCCGCTGGATTGCCGAAGACGTTTCATTGCCTGCCGGATCGCGCCACCAGAAGGTCACCCGGTACTCGCCATCCACGGACTCAATCTGCGGACCGGAGATACTTCGCCACCAACCGTCACTTCCTGTCTTTTGCATTCCTTTTTCAACCTTATGTTTATCGTGACATTTATCAACAAACGTATCAATAAACGCAATATTTATTGATAATATTATTGATAACTATTTTCATTTGCAATAGCGTATTAGCGCGCTGTGGGAAGCGCGTCTTTCAAAATTAAACATGTCAGAGATGGCTTATTTAGAGCCAGGACAGCAGGCGTCATTGTTGCCGGCAGTTTGAACACGGACAGCGCGGAGAACCCGGAGCGTACATAGAGTACGCGAGGAGTACGAGCACTGCCCAGGTTCAAACTGGCAAATAAAATAGCCTGCTGCCGGGTTCTTAGTCAGCGACGGAGTGCGTATGCCCTCTACTGGCAACATTGATACCACCTCCCCTCCCGCTGGGAAGGGCCTTTTGGGGAAGGTGGCGACGAAAAGCAGGATTTACAATGAATAACAGGATCAAATCCCTGGCCTTACTGGTCAATCTGGGAATCTACGGGGCTGCCTTTCCGCTGAGCGCGGCGGAAACCACCTCTGATAGCAAAACCGCCACCGCTGATGAAACCATGGTCGTCACCGCCGCCGAGCAGAACCTTCAGGCTCCCGGTGTATCGACTATTACCGCCGATGAAATTCGTAAACGCCCGCCTGCACGCGACGTATCCGAAATTATCCGCACCATGCCGGGCGTTAACCTGACCGGTAACTCCACCAGCGGCCAGCGCGGCAACAACCGCCAGATTGATATTCGCGGCATGGGCCCGGAAAACACCCTGATCCTGATTGACGGCAAACCCGTCACCAGCCGCAACTCCGTGCGCCAGGGCTGGCGCGGCGAGCGCGATACCCGCGGTGATACCGGCTGGGTTCCGCCAGAAATGATCGAACGCATTGAAGTCCTGCGCGGCCCGGCTGCCGCACGCTACGGTAACGGCGCGGCGGGCGGTGTGGTCAATATCATTACCAAAAAAGGTGGCGATGAGTGGCACGGTTCATGGAATACCTACATGAACGCCCCGGAGCACAAAGACGAAGGCTCGACCAAACGTACCAACTTTAGCCTCACCGGCCCTCTGGGCGGGGATTTCAGCTTCCGCCTTTACGGCAACCTCGATAAAACCCAGGCCGATGCATGGGATATCAACCAGGGTCATCAGTCCGAGCGTACCGGTAACTATGTTGATACGCTGCCTGCTGGTCGTGAAGGCGTCGAAAACAAAGATATCAACGGCTCGGTACGTTGGGACTTCGCGCCAATGCAGTCCCTTGAGCTTGAAGCTGGCTATAGTCGCCAGGGCAACCTCTATGCAGGTGACACGCAAAACACCAACACCAACCAGCGGGTAAAAGACAACTACGGTAAAGAGACTAACCGCCTCTATCGCCAGAACTACTCCCTGACCTGGAACGGCGGTTGGGATAACGGCGTCACCACCAGCAACTGGGTACAGTACGAGCACACCCGCAACTCCCGTACGCCTGAAGGTTTAGCGGGCGGAACGGAAGGGATTTTCGATCCAAACTCCGCATCCAAATATGTCGATTCCGATCTGAACGATGTGATGCTGCACAGCGAAGTCAGCATTCCGTTTGACCTGTGGGTTAATCAGAACCTGACGCTCGGTACCGAATGGAACCAGCAGCGTATGAAGGATATGCTTTCTAACTCGCAAACCTTTATGGGCGGCGATATTCCAGGCTACGACAGCACTAACCGTAGTCCTTATTCGAAAGCTGAGATTTTCTCGTTGTTTGCCGAAAACAATATCGAGCTGACCGACACCACCATGCTGACGCCTGGTCTGCGTTTCGATCACCATAGCATCGTGGGCAACAACTGGAGCCCGTCGCTGAACTTGTCCCAGGGACTTTGGGATGACTTCACCTTGAAAATGGGTATTGCCCGCGCCTATAAAGCGCCGAGCCTCTATCAAACCAACCCTAACTATATTCTCTATAGCAAAGGGCAAGGCTGCTATGCTACCGGTGCCGCCACCGGTATCGGCTGCTACATGATGGGGAATGACGACCTGAAGGCCGAGACCAGCGTTAACAAAGAGATTGGCCTTGAGTTCAAACGCGACGGCTGGCTGGCCGGGGTGACCTGGTTCCGCAACGATTATAAAAACAAGATTGAGGCGGGTACCGTTCCGCTTAGCCGCACCTCCATTACCAGCAAGGGGAAAACGACCTACACCGATATCTATCAGTGGGAAAACGTTCCTAAAGCCGTAGTTGAAGGTCTGGAAGGTACGTTGAATATACCGGTTAGCGAGACCGTTAACTGGACCAACAATATTACCTACATGCTGCAGAGCAAGAATAAAGAGACCGGTGAACGACTGTCGATCATTCCTGAATATACGCTGAACTCGACCCTGAGCTGGCAGGTTCATCAGGATGTTTCGCTGCAATCCACCCTGACCTGGTACGGCAAACAAGAGCCGAAGAAATACGATTATCAGGGCAAACCGGTTACCGGTTCGGACAAACAAGAGGTTAGCCCTTATAGCATCGTGGGCCTGAGCGCGACCTGGGATGTAACGAAGAACGTCAGCCTGACCGGCGGCGTGGATAACGTCTTTGATAAACGTTTGTGGCGTGAAGGTAACTCCCAGACTACCGGAAGCACAACCGATGTTTCCTATATGAGAGGCGCAGGCGCGTACACCTACAACGAACCGGGCCGTACCTGGTATATGAGCGTCAATACCCACTTCTGATGGTTCTCTTATACCCTAAATAATTCGAGTTGCAGGAAGGCGGCAAGGAAGCGAATCCCCAGGAGCTTACATGAGTAAGTGACTGGGGTGAGCGCGCGATGCCAACGCACATGCAACTTGAAGTATGACGGGTATAAATCTCCCCCGCCCTCTTCTCATAGAGGGCGGACGGGAGAATCTGTTAACATCCCGTGATGAAAATCCAACACTCAATCATTCAGCTTGCCGGTCACTCGCTTCAGCGGATAGATTTCGACCCGGCGACCTTTCAACCTGAAGATCTGTTCTGGCTCCCGCATCACGCCCTGCTAACCGACTGTGCCCGCAAGCGGCAGACCGAACATCTTGCCGGGCGTATTGCGGCGGCTTATGCGCTACGGGAAGTGGGCGAAAAAGACGTTCCTGCCATTGGCGACCAACGCCAGCCCCTTTGGCCCGTCCCGTGGTACGGCAGCATCAGCCACAGCAAACAGACGGCGCTGGCAGTAGTTTCTGCTGGGCCGGTCGGCATTGATATCGAGAGGATCATGACGCCTTCGCTGGCGGCAGATTTGGAAAGTAGCATCGTCAATGCTGAGGAAAAAACGCTGCTGGATGCCAGCGGCCTGCCGTTTGAGCTGGCGCTGACGCTGGCGTTTTCGGCGAAAGAGAGCGCGTTTAAGGCCTGCCATGTGAACGTGCAAGCCGGGAGGGGTTTTACCGATTTTGAGTTGGTGTATATAAAGGAAGGAATTTTGCTTCTTCGGCTATCCGCTAAAGAGTTTAGGCTGCAATGGATTAAGGCCGGAGAGTTTGTTATTACGCTATGTTCGTCATAAAAACAAAAACCCGCGCGGTTATCCACACGGGTTATCAGTGCACAGCCAGGATAAAATCAGCGCATCTTCTGCGCCAGTTCAGCAATAGAGGCCGCATCAAAACCGTGATGTTTACGCAGCCAGCCGCGATCTGCCGCTGCCGCATACTCGCCATCCGGGATCCCCAGGCGCTTGAGCTTAATACCGACGCCCGCTTCCGCCAACACTTCCGCCACCAGGCTACCCAGTCCGCCGTTGACGTTATGCTCTTCCACCGTAATCACCGCTTTGCACGGTTTCAGCGCTGCCAGCAGCACGGCGGTATCGCAAGGGCGGATTGAAGGCACGCTCACCACTTTAGCCTTGATTCCTGCATCGGCCAGAATCTGCGCCGCATCGACAATTTCATGCACCGTAGAGCCAGTTGCTACCAGCGCGATATCTTCGCCTTCGCGCAGCGTCACTACCGCACCGGGCACAAACTGATAATTTTCGTCGTGCAGCTCCGGCAGCGCCTTGCCGTCAAGGCGAATATACACCGGGCCCTGATAGCCAATAGCGTAATCGATAATCTGCCGACATTCGCGCGGTGAAGAAGGGGCAAAAATCTGGATATTGCCGAAGCCGCGCATCACCGCCAGATCGTCAATCGCATGGTGAGTACTCGCCAGCGGACCGTAGCTGGCTCCAGCGTTGAGGCCAAACAGCTTAACGTTGGTATTGTTATAGCAAACGTCGACTTTAATCTGTTCATTGGCGCGGGAAATCAGGAACGGCGCAGCGTTACAGGTCACCGCGACTTTGCCGCCCAGCGCCAGACCGGCAGCCGTGCCGACCATGCTCTGCTCTGCGATACCCACGTTAACCAGGCGGCCAGGGAATTGTTTAATAAACGGGGCGATTTTTGCCGTCGAGGTTGAGTCCGCTACCACCGGCACCAGATCAACACCGCTTTCAACTGCATCAATAAACGCTTCGACCATCACGCTCGCCAGGTGTTCTGCATTACTCATCTTTCAGTTCCTCCAGTGCCAGTGCAATTTCTTCGCCTTTCGGTACCCGGTGGTGCCATTCCGGGCGCCCCTGGATAAAGGAAATACCGGCACCTTTCGTGGTGTTGGCAATAACAACGTTCGGTTTACCTTCCTGTTTCAGCCCTTCCAGGGTCGCCACCACCGACGCCATGTCGTTACCCTGGCACTCGGTGACCGTCATACCAAAGGCTTTCCATTTATCGGCCAGCGGATCGGTATTCATGATTTCACGGGTCGGCCCAGCCAGCTGAAGGTTGTTCTTGTCGTTAATGATGACGAGGTTATCAAGCCCATAGTGCGCCGCGGCCAGAGCCGCTTCCCAGTTGCTGCCTTCAGCCAGTTCGCCATCGCCGGTAATTAAAAAGATGCGGCGGGAGCTATTGCTTTTCTTCGCAGCCAGCGCCAGCCCCACCGCAACAGGCAAACCGTGGCCTAGCGCGCCGGTGTTGAGTTCGATGC
Organism: Klebsiella sp.; assembly: GCF_027492335.1. Classification (NCBI taxonomy): domain Bacteria; kingdom Pseudomonadati; phylum Pseudomonadota; class Gammaproteobacteria; order Enterobacterales; family Enterobacteriaceae; genus Klebsiella; species Klebsiella sp. The sequence goes on from NZ_JAPUEW010000073.1 coordinate 10,393, forward strand.
CCGGCGTTTTTTGACGTACAGGGTGGCCAGGAAGATGAGAGTTGGCATGCTGATAGGTATCCAGCCAGTCAACGGGGAAGAAACCCGCTTCGGCCAACACGCAGTAGTAGCAACCCACCGCGTGACCTTTTGACTGAATGTAGATATCACGCTGATCGTCAGCAATACGGTCCGGCGCAACGTTCATAATGCGGAAGTAGAGCGCGGTGATCAGCTCAACCTGAGACAGGTCGGCTCCGGTGTGCCCGCCTGCAGGGCTATTGGCATTCAATCTGACGATATGGCGACGAACGGCGCGGGCTTTACGCTCAAGTGCCTGGACATCATAGCTATAGGGATTCATTTAATACCTCTGAATTTATTTTCAACTTGGAATATTTATTCCGTCAGGGACTAAAAAAACCAGACATCCCCAGGCAACGCATCGCAAGGCTTCCGCCGCTGCATCATACTCAGGAACATTCTGCCTCCTTACCACCAGGCCTGACTGCGCCTGGGTACTTTTCAGTTGACCTGAAATCATCATGAATATATATTCAATAATGATTCTTTATTCAATTATGCAGCCACTGTTCTGTTTTTGTCCATAGCTGTTTTTGAGGATTGGCGAAAGTTAGATATCCATCACACTTAACTGTCTTTTCTTTTCGCGTATGATGATGAGCTCTAAGATAATGGCTGCACGTAA
>NZ_JAPUEW010000073.1:11180-27781 GCF_027492335.1 Klebsiella sp.
TAAATGATTTTCGGGGAAATATATGGCTAAGCAGGATGAACAACGGCTATTAGTTAAGATTGCCACTCTTTACTATCTTGAAGGACGAAAGCAGTCCGATATCGCTCAACTTCTCTCGCTTTCTCAGTCATTTATCTCCCGAGCGATTACCCGTTGCCAAAAGGAAGGTGTGGTCAAAATTAGCGTTGTTCAGCCATCCAATATTTTCCTCAATCTTGAAAAAGGTCTCGAGGATCGCTACGGAATTAAACAAGCCATCGTGGTGGATACCGAAGAGGACGCGAACGATCACACCATCAAGCGCGCCATTGGTTCCGCCGCCGCCCACTACCTGGAAACGCGATTGCGCCCGAAAGACCTGATCGGCGTCTCCTCCTGGAGTTCGACCATTCGTGCGATGGTCGATGAAGTTCACGCGCAAAATCTGAAGGCCAACGGCGTGATTCAACTGCTGGGTGGCGTAGGCCCGAACGGTAATGTCCAGGCAACGATCCTCACCCAGACCCTGGCGCATCATCTTAACTGTGATGCCTGGCTGCTTCCTTCTCAAAGCATTGAAGGCTCAACGGAGGAGAAAAATCGTCTCGTTGCCAGCAAAGATGTCGCCGATGTCATTGCCCGCTTTGACGAAGTCGACATCGCCATCGTCGGCATTGGCATCCTCGAGCCTTCGCAACTGCTTAAAACGTCGGGGAACTACTATCACGAAGATATGCTTCAGGTGCTGGCGGAACGCGGGGCGGTCGGCGATATTTGCCTGCACTACTACGACAAAAACGGCAAAGCGGTGTTACGCGATGATGAAGATCCTGTTATCGGCATGGCGCTGGAAAAAGTGAAGAAGTGCCCCAACGTGGTGGCCCTTGCCGGCGGCAGCGATAAGGTTGCGGCTATCAAAGGTGCGCTATCAGGCGGTTATATCGATGTGTTAATTACTGACTACCCCACCGCACGCCTGCTTATCGCGGGTTAACTTCCTCATTCCAACACTTTCCCACAGCCTTTACGCTTTCCCCGAAGCGTAAAGGTAATGCAAATAAATATTTATATTTCAATACGATAAATGCATTAACCTGCTCTCTTTTTCACTCATTGTCAGATGCTCCACCGAACGGATAAGTGTGATTGCCAGCACAATTGATAACTTTTCCTGTAGCCCGACGGGAAGTTTCTGGCTAAGGTATCAAATAAATAATCACTATCGAATATATATTCAGTGATTAAAAAAGTGAAAACGAATTGTCACATCATGGCCTGCTAAGAAGCAATGCGATAAAGAGGAATGCCGACTCTTCCCCCTCCGCGCCAGGACGAAGTGTGACTCAGGAGACTACCTAATGCAGGCAACACGTAAAGAGTTCATCATTGCACTGGACGAAGGCACCACTAACGCCAAAGCCGTCGTGCTCGATAGCCGCGGTGACGTGGTAGTGAAATTCTCGCAGCCGCTGGCGATTCAAACGCCGCGCGATGGTTGGGTCGAGCAATCGGGAGAAGTTCTGGTCGAAGCCTCACTCGACGTTATCGCTAAAGCGGTTGAACACGTAGGTGCAGAGAACGTCGCCGCATTGGCCATCAGCAACCAGCGCGAGACCGCTATCGGTTGGTATCGCCAGAGCGGTAAACCTATCAATGCAGCCATCACCTGGCAATGTACCCGCAGCGCCGCGTTTTGCGATGAACTGCGCCATGACAACAAAGAACAGCTAATCAAAACGACTACCGGCTTGCCGATTGCGCCTCTGTTCTCGGCCTCAAAAATGCGCTGGCTGCTGGAATCCATTCCTGAGGGCCGCCAACTGGCAGAACGCGGTGAAATCTGCCTCGGCACTATCGACAGCTGGCTGCTGTGGAATTTAACCCAGGGCGAAGCGTTCCATTGCGATCACTCCAATGCTGCACGTACCCAGTTGCTGAATCTGCAAACCGGGCAGTGGGACGACGAGATGCTGGCGCTGTTCCAGATCCCTCGCGCCGCGCTGCCGGAGATTAAACCTTCCAGCGGATTGTTTGGCTACACCCGCGGGCTGAACGCTATTCCTGATGGTATTCCGGTGATGGCGATGGTGGGTGATTCCCACGCCGCGCTGTTTGGTCACGCGCTTGGCGAACTGGGCTGCGTTAAAGCCACCTACGGCACGGGGTCATCGGTGATGGCGCCGGTAAAATCCGCACAGTGCGATATCGACGCACTGGCCACCACCATCGCCTGGCACGACGGCGACAGCATCACCTACGGACTAGAAGGTAATATTCCGCATACCGGCGATGCGGTTGCATGGATGGCCGACAGCACTGGCTTAAGCGAACTTTCCGATGCCGAGTTGGCTCACGAGCTCAATACCCTCCCCGCCTCCGTTGACTCTACGCTGGGCGTCTATTTTGTGCCAGCCCTTACCGGACTTGGCGCACCGTGGTGGGATGACAGCGCCCGGGGCGTAATTTGCGGCCTGAGCCGTGGCGTCAAACGCGCGCATCTGATTCGCGCCGCGCTGGAGTCCATTACCTATCAAATCGCCGATGTCGTTGTCGCCATGCGTCAGCAGGATGACTTCCACCTGGCGGCATTAATGGTCGATGGCGGCCCGACTAAAAACGACTGGTTAATGCAGTATCAGGCCGACCTGCTGGGATGCCCGGTGATGCGTAGCGATGTTGCCGAACTCTCGGCAATTGGCGCAGCCCTGCTCGCCCGCAAAGCCCTGAACCCAGGCTCGGTAACCGACCTGAAAGCTTTCTTAACCGAACATAGCGAATTTATCCCCGATATGGCCCGCCACCAGCGCCTGCAGAAAAGATGGCAGGAGTGGCGCCATGCGGTGAACAGAACATTATGGAAACCGGCAACGTCCGCCTGACGCCCACCAGGGAATCTCGTGTGTGACGAACCTTAATCATCAACAAAAGGAGACCCCCGGCCCATAAACTTTATTTTCAGGCCTTACGTTGTTTCACCGTACCCGACAATAACAACCAAGAGAGAAAATTGTCATGAAATTACGTTTAACGCTTTTAACAGCCGCTACCCTGACCGCCTTTTCTTTTGCTGCCCACGCGGCAGAAAAAGGCACCATCATGATCATGGTAAACTCGCTGGATAATCCGTATTACGCTTCTGAAGCCAAAGGTGCCAGCGAGAAAGCTAAAGAACTCGGATATCAAACCACTATTCTGTCGCATGGCGAAGATGTCAAAAAACAGAATGAACTGATCGATACCGCTATCGGTAAAAAAGTTCAGGGCATTATTCTGGATAACGCCGATTCAACCGCCAGCGTTGCAGCGATTGAAAAAGCCAAAAAAGCCGGTATTCCAGTAGTCTTAATCAACCGCGAAATCCCTGTCGATGACGTCGCACTTGAGCAGATTACCCATAATAACTTCCAGGCCGGTTCTGAGGTCGCCAACGTATTTGTTGAGAAAATGGCGGAGAAAGGAAAATATGCCGAACTGACCTGTAACCTTGCGGATAATAACTGCGTTACCCGCTCTAAATCTTTCCACCAGGTTATTGACCAATACCCGGATATGGTCAGCGTGGCGAAGCAAGATGCCAAAGGGACGTTGATCGACGGCAAACGCATTATGGACAGTATTCTGCAAGCACACCCTGACGTGAAGGGCGTAATTTGCGGTAACGGTCCTGTCGCTCTTGGCGCCATTGCCGCGCTGAAAGCCGCCAATCGCACCGATGTCGTGGTTGTTGGTATCGATGGTAGCAACGACGAACGCGATGCGGTGAAAGCCGGAACCCTGCAGGCGACGGTGATGCTCCAGGCCCAGGCTATCGCCGCTCAGGGCGTGACCGATCTGGATAACTACCTGCAAAAAGGTGAAAAGCCAGCGAAGCAGCGCGTGATGTTCCGCGGGATTCTGATCACTCAAGACAATGCAGACAAAGTTCAGGACTTCAATATCAAGTCCTGAGTTCGGGTTGTTGCGCCCCTTCGGGGGCGCATAGGAGAGTATTATGTTTAAAAAAACCTGGCTGGCGCTGGCCGTTCTTACCCTTGGAGGCTGCCGTATCGTCTCTCAGCAGGAACTGGCCGATCTTAAATCCCCGCCCAATCCGCACATGACGAGTATTGATAAAACATGGCAAGACCAGGTTGTTCCACAGGTCGTAGCCAAGGCTCGTCCCGTCGCCGAATTAATGACCGCCCTGCGCGCGGCGAAAGATTTCGACAGCGCTTGCAAAACGTTAGGCTATCGCGCTCAGGACGAAAACCCGTGCGTTTTTTACGTCAAAGTTGAAGGTAATATCAGCAAAATTGATTCTGCTTCCCGCAGCGGAAAAATGACCATTCAGGATACCAGCGGCAGCAATATTGTCGTGCAAATTGGCCCAACGCTGCGCGGTACGCTATTACGCGACGGCTATCAAGGTGCCAGCTATCAGGACTTTAACGACCAGGTTCTGTTTGGTGAGTATGGTCGGGCAATTAACGAACATGCGGTAAAAATGATCGAAGCAGCACAAGTTAAAACGGGAGAAACGGCCCAGATTTATGGCGTATTCTCAGCCTGGGATATTCCACAAACCGTTCCTGATATTACGCCAGCGAAAATTGTTCGTTTGGGAGGACAATAACATGCAGCGGCAAGAACTCGTCACTCCCCAACCAGTCGAATCTGAAGTTATTATCGAAACCCGTGAATTATCGCGTGTTTATCCGGGGGTTATTGCCTTAGATAACGTGAATTACCGGGTCTATCGAAATAAAGTAAACGTTCTGATCGGTGAAAATGGTGCGGGTAAATCCACCATGATGAAAATGCTTGCTGGCGTTGAAACCCCGTCATCTGGTCAAATTATTCTTGATGGTACTCCGGTTACGCTTGGCTCTACCCATCAGGCAGAAAAACACGGCATTAGTATTATTTTTCAGGAATTGAATTTATTTCCGAACATGAACGTCATGGATAATATTTTCATGGCCAACGAGTTCTTTCAGAAAGGGAAAATCAACGAAAAATATCAATATGAGTTAGCCAAAAAATTACTGGAAAGGCTGGAACTCAATGTCGACCCTTATACGCAACTTGGCGAGTTAGGTATCGGCCATCAACAGATGGTCGAAATTGCGCGAGCGCTTTCAAAGGATACTCGCGTATTAATCATGGACGAACCCACTTCCGCACTCAGCCAGTCGGAAGTCAAAATCCTGTTTAACGTCATTGAGCAGCTTAAACGTCGCGGCGTCACCATTATTTATATTTCCCATCGTCTGGAAGAACTGATGGAAATTGGCGATCACATTACCATTTTTCGCGACGGGCGCTTTATCAGCGAGCGCGAGGTTAGTGATGCCAGTATTCCATGGATCATCGAACAAATGGTCGGCGATAAGAAAAAGCATTTCGACTACCAGCCCGCACCAAAAGGCGAAGCAGTACTTGCCGTTGAAGGTTTGACAGCGCTGCATCCCAGCGGAGGCTATAAGCTCAACGACGTGACCTTCACCTTAAGTAAAGGGGAAGTGATCGGCATCTACGGCCTGCTCGGCGCAGGACGTACGGAGCTATTCAAGGGTCTGGTCGGTCTGATGCCTTGCCAGAACGGTAGCGTGCAGCTCAATGGCGAAAATATTGAAAAGTCGCAGTTCCAGGCACGGTTAAAAAAAGGGCTGGCGCTTGTCCCTGAAGACAGACAGGGCGAAGGCGTGGTGCAGATGATGTCGATTCAATCGAATATGACCTTATCTGATTTTAGTCTGCAGGGTTTTCGCCGCGCGTGGAAGTGGCTGAATCCGCAGAAGGAAATCACCTGCGTCAAAGAGATGATTCGCGAACTGGCTATCAAGGTTAGCGACCCCGAGCTGCCAATTACCTCTTTAAGCGGTGGTAACCAACAAAAAGTAGTGCTCGGCAAAGCATTGATGACAAAGCCGGAGGTTGTGTTTCTCGATGAGCCGACTCGCGGCATTGATGTCGGCGCTAAAACCGACGTTTATCACCTGATTGGCAAAATGGCCCAACAGGGTCTGGCAGTGATGTTCTCTTCATCAGAACTGGATGAAGTGATGGCGCTGGCGGATCGCATCCTGGTGATGGCCGATGGCCGTATTACCGCCGATTTACCGCGTCATGCGGTTACCCGCGAAAAATTAATCGCGGCTTCAACACCTCAAGATTAATCAGGCTGGAACCCATCATGAACCAGAAATATATGATTTATATGTACCTGCTGAAGGCCAGAACGTTTATCGCTCTGCTGCTGGTTATTGCATTCTTCAGCGTGATGGTACCAAATTTCCTGACCACATCTAACCTGCTGATTATGACTCAGCACGTGGCCATCACCGGCCTGCTGGCCATCGGCATGACGCTGGTTATCCTGACCGGAGGGATTGACCTTTCCGTCGGCGCCGTCGCCGGGATCTGCGGCATGGTCGCGGGGGCGTTATTAACCAACGGCCTGCCCTTATGGAACGGCAGCGTTATCTTCTTCAACGTGCCTGAAGTCATCCTGTGCGTCGCTATTTTCGGTGTCATTGTCGGCTTCATTAACGGTGCCGTGATTACCCGCTTCGGTGTCGCTCCTTTTATCTGCACGCTGGGCATGATGTATGTCGCCAGGGGTTCAGCTTTGCTGTTCAACGACGGTAGCACCTACCCCAACCTTAACGGCATGGAAGCGCTGGGCAACACCGGTTTTGCCACCCTGGGGTCCGGTACGCTGCTGGGCGTGTATCTGCCAATCTGGCTGATGATCGCGTTCCTGCTGCTGGGCTACTGGCTGACCACCAAAACCCCACTGGGTCGCTATATCTACGCTATTGGCGGCAACGAATCAGCAGCCCGCCTGGCCGGTGTGCCTATCGTGAAAGCGAAGGTCTTCGTGTACGCCTTCTCCGGCCTTTGCTCCGCATTCGTTGGCCTGATCGTCGCGTCGCAGCTGCAAACCGCGCATCCAATGACCGGCAATATGTTCGAAATGGACGCTATCGGTGCCACCGTACTCGGCGGAACCGCGTTGGCGGGCGGTCGTGGTCGGGTAACGGGTTCAATTATTGGTGCTTTCGTTATCGTCTTCCTTGCCGACGGCATGGTGATGATGGGAGTCAGCGATTTCTGGCAAATGGTCATCAAGGGCGTGGTTATCGTCACCGCCGTCGTCGTCGACCAGTTCCAGCAGAAACTACAGAACAAAGTCATCCTGATGCGTCGCCATGAGGAGAAGCTGGCAGCGGCAGGAGCCACCAGCTAATAACGTCTTCATTACCCCACCGGACGCATTTGTGTCCGGCCTATACAAGGGAAGAAAAAATGCAAAGAAATTTCCAAAACAAAACGGTTGTTATCACTGGCGCATGCCGCGGAATTGGTGCTGGTATTGCTGAGCGCTTTGCTCGTGACGGCGCAAATCTGGTGATGGTCTCCAACGCCGAGCGCGTTCACGAAACGGCGGAAACCTTACGCCAGCGCTATCAGGCCGACATCCTGTCGTTGCAGGTCGATGTGACCGATGAAGCACAGGTGCAATCGCTGTATGAGCAGGCGGCAGCGCGCTTCGGTACGATTGATGTCTCTATCCAGAACGCAGGCGTGATCACCATCGATTATTACGATCGCATGCCGAAAGCTGACTTTGAAAAAGTGCTGGCCGTTAACACTACCGGAGTTTGGCTGTGCTGCCGCGAAGCTGCCAAGTATATGGTGAAACAAAATCACGGCAGCCTGATTAACACCTCTTCCGGCCAGGGTCGTCAGGGCTTTATTTACACTCCGCATTATGCGGCCAGCAAAATGGGCGTTATCGGCATCACGCAGAGCCTGGCCCACGAACTTGCTCCGTGGAATATCACCGTCAACGCCTTCTGTCCGGGCATTATTGAAAGCGAGATGTGGGATTACAACGACCGCGTATGGGGCGAAGTCCTCAGCACCGAGCAGAAACGCTACGGCAAGGGTGAGCTGATGGCGGAGTGGGTCGAAGGCATTCCGATGAAGCGCGCGGGCAAACCGGAAGACGTTGCCGGACTGGTGGCGTTCCTGGCGTCCGACGATGCACGCTATCTCACAGGGCAGACCATCAATATTGATGGCGGCCTGATTATGTCGTAATGCCGCCAGCCTGACATTCCTCAGGTCAGGCTACACAAATCATGTCCCGGAGGCGGTGCTGCGCACCTGTCCGGGCTACCCGACGGCACAAGCCCCGTAGCCCGGACAGGCGCAACGCGCCGCCTCCGGGTAGACCCCGGCATGCGACGGAATATTTTTAAGAGAGTAATAACTATGATCGCAAAAGATTTTGCTCAACAGTTGTTTAATCTGCAGGACCGCGTAGCGTTTGTGACAGGCGCGGGCAGCGGCATCGGCCAGATGATTGCTTACGGACTCGCCAGCGCAGGCGCTCGGGTAGTCTGCTTTGATCTCCGCGAAGACGGCGGCCTTGCAGAAACCGTTAAAGACATTGAAGCGATTGGCGGGCAGGCCTGTTTTTACACTGGTGATGTGCGCCAGCTCAGCGACTTACGCGCAGGTGTCGCGCTGGCCAAAAGCCACTTTGGTCGCCTTGATGTCGCCGTTAACGCTGCGGGTATCGCCAATGCTAATCCAGCGCTGGAGATGGAAACAGAACAATGGCAACGGGTTATCGATATTAACCTCACTGGCGTATGGAACTCCTGTAAAGCAGAGGCTGAACTGATGCAGGAATTCGGCGGCGGCTCCATCATTAATATCGCCTCCATGTCCGGTATTATCGTTAACCGGGGCCTCGATCAGGCCCATTACAACTGCTCCAAAGCCGGTGTTATTCACTTATCGAAAAGCCTCGCTATGGAGTGGGTTGGCAAAGGGATCCGCGTTAACTCGATCAGTCCGGGATATACCGCTACACCAATGAACACCCGACCTGAAATGGTCCACCAAACCCGCGAGTTTGAAAGCCAGACGCCGATTCAGCGCATGGCGAAAGTTGAAGAGATGGCCGGGCCAGCGCTGTTCCTCGCCAGCGATGCCGCATCATTCTGCACTGGCGTTGATCTGGTGGTCGATGGCGGTTTTGTCTGCTGGTAAAACCAACTTTGCGTGCAAGAATGCGGGGAACCCTCCCCCGCATTCTCCCGCCTTAATGACGATCTCAGCAAACGGGCAACAATTATGTATAGCCACTATCACGGCCTTATTTTTGATATGGACGGAACGCTTTTTGACACCGAACCTTTGCACCGCCAGGCCTGGTTAAGCGTCTTCGCCGCTGAAAATATCGTGATTACTGAAGAAGAACTCATCCCGTTTAATGGCTCAGCCCCCTGGCAGGTCGCCAGCCAGGTTGTCGCCTTAAAAGGATTAACTGCCGACCCATTTTCACTGGCCGATCGCAAAAAGCAGGCCATTGAAAAATTGCTACAGACGGCGGAAATCCGGGTTCTACCGGCAATGGACATTTTACTGGCGTGGCAGGATAAAAAACCGCTGGCGCTGGGAACCGGTAGCGAACGTAGCACTGTGGACATACTGCTTAACCGCTTTAATTTAACCCAGCGCTTTGCCGCTATCGTCTCCGCCGACCGGGTTAAAAATCACAAGCCCGCCGCCGACACGTTCTTATTGTGCGCCAGCGAGCTTCATGTGCAGCCTGAACGCTGTCTCGTTTTTGAAGATTCCCGTTTTGGGATTGAAGCAGCGAAAAATGCAGGCATGGACGTGGTCGACGTTAATACTCTGCGCTAAAAATTATGCAGGGTGGCGGTACTATTGCTTTTAACCGGTCGATTTTCTCTCGCCGTCCATCCTGCTCCATCAGCAGAAAAAAGGTGCCTTAAGGTTCCTTACCCAGCCTGCGGATAGGCGGGGATTGCTCCCCGCATACCGGCTACTTCTTCGTTTCGTAAGCGAGAACGGCCTTAAACTCCATACTACGTTCTTTGATACTCAACTCGCACAGCGAGTCGCGTACCATTAACGTAAATCCCAACGCTGTCAGACACAGCACCACGATCGCCACCAGGGCGTATTTTGTCAGCATCTCGTTGCCTCCATGCGAAGAAGAGGCTACTATCCAACGTGCGAGGTTTGGATTGTAGGCCTCAGGTTGATGGGAACATCTCCTGGGGCTTCGTCTTTCTGAATCCTCACCTAATAAGCCTGAACTCAGAAAGCCTCAGGCACCCATCGCCATCATACCCTTCCCTGTTCACATCACTGTATATTTAACCAGCTAAAATCATTTTTCAGAAAACGTTTAGACTGACTGGATTTCAGGGAAGATCTCATCTTTACGAGAGAAATGGAAAACTCAAAATAGGCTATTTACGTTAGCGAAAATCTTCCAGTCGCTTCAATTGCCGACCTTCATCATCAAAATTCTCCACCGCCAGCCACGCCCGTATAACCGCATCACACGCGGGCCATTCGCTGTCGATAATTGACAGAATATCGCTATCGCGGGTTCGCTCTTTACGCACCAACTTCTGGCGAAGACGCCCTTCCCAGGTAAATCCCAGTCGGTCGGCAGCGCGGCGAGAGGCGATATTCATCGAATCACATTTCCACTCCAGCCGACGATAGCCATGGGCAAAGCTATTTTTCAGCAGTAGCCAGACCGCCTCGGTACCGAGCGGTGTATTTTTCATCGCCCTTGACCAGGTGACGTGCCCAATCTCCACGGAACCCATCGCCCGATCAATCGCCATATAACTGACCAGCCCAACTGCCCGCTCGGAATGCAGATCAATAACCGCATACGGCACCAATCCGTCGTCCATGACCTTGCCGGTAATCCAGCTCGCCGTTGACTCAACGCTCTGCGGACGCGTGCTGGCAAGCCAGGTCCAGTCGCTCTCGTCACCAGGGGAATAGGCAGTGAACAGATCCACCGCGTGTCGGCTGGCATCCAGCGGTTCCAGTCGACAAAAGCGACCCTTTAACGCCGTCCGTTGCAGAGTATCCGCCCCATGCCATCCAGGGACGCGATCGTTGACATGCTGACCAAACTCATTGATTTCCGGCACGCTTCTACCCTCAACTATTGTTAGTGTTTTGTTATATCAAGAAGCCAGAATTACCGAAATAGAGCCGGCACAATTATTCTTAATAACTCATTGGCATTGGTTATGCTTTTTAAGCATAATCTTATCCGCATTTTGACTTTACGCCTTGGATTAAGCGGCCTAACGTAGCGAAACATCAATAATCACAATAACGCTTTTCAGGGATCGCTCATGACTAAAAAACTGCTGCCGCTGTTGATACTGACCGCATTATCCGCCGCCGTTCACGCCGCCACGCCGCCTGGTACTCTGGTGGTCGCGCAGGGCCTTGATGATATTGTCAGCCTTGATCCGGCGGAAGCCAACGAGCTTTCCAGCATCCAGACGGTACCGAGCCTCTATCAGCGCCTGGTACAGCCGGACCGCGATAACCCTGAAAAAATCACGCCAATTCTGGCCGAAAGCTGGCAGGCAGATCCGGCGGCAAAAACGCTGACCATCAAGCTCAAGCCCGATGCGAAATTCGCCTCCGGCAACCCGTTGCGCCCGGAAGATGTCATTTTCTCCTACACTCGCGCGGTGACGCTTAACAAGTCCCCGGCGTTTATTCTCAACGTTCTCGGCTGGCAGCCAGATAACATCGCCACTCAGTTGAAAAAAGTGGATGACCACACGCTGGAGCTCCACTGGACCGCCGACGTCAGCCCGGCGGTGGCGCTGAATATTCTTTCCACGCCGATCGCCTCTATCGTCGATGAGAAGCTGATCGCGCCGAACGCCAAAGATAATGACTTCGGTAACGGCTGGCTGAAAATGCACTCGGCGGGCAGCGGCGCGTACAAGATGCGGGTCTATCAGCCACATCAGGCCATTGTGCTGGAAGCTAACGACAGCACGCCAACCGGTGCGCCGAAGCTGAAAAGCATCATTATTAAAAACGTGCCCGACCCGGCCTCTCGTCGCCTGCTCATTCAGCAGGGTGATGCCGATGTGGCGCGCGACCTCGGCGCCGATCAGATTGCGGCCCTGCAAGGCAAACCCGGCGTACAGGTGCTGAGCATCCCTTCCGCCGAGCAGAACTACCTGGCCTTCAACACCGCCAACAACGCTAACCCACTGCTGAAAAACCCGGCCTTCTGGGAAGCAGCACGCTGGCTGGTAGATTACGACGGCATTACTAAAGACCTGCTGAAGGGCCAGTATTTCGTCCACCAGAGCTTCCTGCCGGTCGGCCTGCCGGGCGCGCTGGACAATAACCCGTTTAAATTCGATCCGGCAAAAGCCAAAGCGATCCTCGCCAAAGCGGGCATCAAAGATGCGCATTTCACCCTTGATGTGGAGAACAAGCCGCCGTTTATCACCATCGCCCAGTCTATGCAGGCAAGCTTTGCCCAGGGCGGCGTGAAGGTGGATCTGCTGCCGGCCGCCGGTAGCCAGGTGTATGCCCGCGTGCGCGCTAAACAGCACCAGGCGGCGATTCGTCTGTGGATCCCGGACTATTTCGACGCCCACTCTAACGCCAGCGCCTTTGCCTACAACGATGGAAAATCCAGTACCGTCGCCGGGCTTAATGGCTGGCAGATCCCGGAGCTGAATAAAGCAACCCTGGCGGCAGTAGCCGAGCCGGATTCCGCTAAACGCCTGGATTTGTATAAAAAAATGCAGGAAGAGCTGCAGCGCAGTTCGCCTTACGTGTTTATCGATCAGGGTAAAACCCAGATTGTGGTCCGCGATAACGTCAAAGGCTATCAGCAGGGCCTTAACGCCGATATGGTCTGGTATGACCGGGTAACCAAGTAACGCCTGGGGCAGGAGCGATCAGGTAGCCCGGACAGGCGCAACGCGCCGCCTCCGGGAACGCAGGCCCCGATGCCATATGTTTTCCCGGTGGCGCTGCGCTGACCGGGCTACAACAACAGATCGCACCAGCTGATAACACTGTTCTTTTACCAACGGAATAACCATGTCTGCTGTTTTACCCACCAGAGCAGAGCGGCGCGCAAAACGCCCTCTGCTCGCGCTATTTCAGGGGCTGCTGACGCTGGCGCTGACCCTGCTCGGCCTGTTATTGGTCACCTTCACGCTCTCGGCGCTGTCGCCGGTTGACCGGGTGCTGCAAATCGTCGGCGACCACGCCAGCCAGTCCACCTACGACCAGGTTCGCCACCAGCTCGGCCTCGATCAGCCGCTGCCGGTACAGTTCTGGCACTATCTGGTGAATCTCGCCCACGGCGATCTCGGTATTGCCAGCTCTACCGGCCAGCCGGTGCTCCACGATCTGCTCGCCGCCTTCCCGGCAACGCTGGAACTGGCGACGCTGGCGCTAATTATCGGCGCGCTGTCGGGTGTTATCGCAGGCGTCCTGTGCGCCCGCTATGTCGGCTCACCGTGGGATCTGGCGGTGCGCACGTTTACCCTGCTCGGCAACTCGGTGCCGATTTTCTGGCTCGGCCTGCTGATGCTGGCATTGTTCTACGCCAAATTGCAGTGGACGCCAGGACCAGGACGGCTGGACGATATTTATCAATACACCGTTGAACCCCGCACCGGCTTTGCGCTGATTGACACCTGGCTCTCGGGCGATAAAGAAGCGTTTAAAAATGCCGCCGGACATCTGCTCCTGCCAGTGCTGCTGCTGGCCTATTACTCACTAGCAAGCATCACCCGCCTGACCCGCTCCGCCTGCCTGAGCGAAATGAACAAAGAGTACATCCTGCTCGCGCGCGCCAAAGGAGCCAGCGAGATGACCATCCTGCTGCGCCACGTGTTGCCGAATATTCGCGGAACCTTGCTGACGGTGATCGCTCTGGCGTACACCTCGATGCTGGAAGGCGCGGTGCTGACCGAAACCGTCTTCTCCTGGCCGGGAATTGGTCGCTACCTGACCACCGCCCTGTTTGCTGGCGATACGACGGCGATTATGGGCGGCACGCTGCTTATCGGCGCGAGCTTTGTATTGATTAATAACCTCACCGACCTGCTGGTGCGGCTGACCGACCCGAGGGTGCGCTGATGCCGACTTATCTGTTTTTACGCCGCCTGCGCCGCTCCCCCGCCGCCTTTTGCGGCCTGATTCTCATTACTCTACTCCTGCTGGTCGCACTCTTCTCGCCGTGGCTGGCCCCGCTCGACCCGAACTGGCAGGACGCCGCCGCGCGTCTGCAAGGGCCGAGCGCACAGCACTGGCTCGGCACCGACAGCTACGGTCGCGATCTGCTCTCACGGCTGATTTTTGGCGCACGCCCGGCTCTTGGGCTGGTGGCGCTGGTCACGGTGATTACCCTGCCCGTTGGGTTGCTGGTGGGGATCCTCTCCGGCTATTACGGCGGCTGGATCGAACGCGTGCTGATGCGATTTACCGACGTGGTGATGTCGATGCCGCGGTTAATTCTGGCCTTCGCCTTTGTCGCCATGCTCGGTCCGGGGCTGGTTAACGGCGCGCTAGCGTTGGCGCTCACCACCTGGCCCGCCTACGCTCGCCAGGCGCGCAGCGAAATTCAGCGCCTGCGCCACAGTGATTATCTGGCGGCGGCGGAGATGATGGGCATTCGCGGCTGGCGGCTGCTGATCGGCCATATTCTGCCGCTATGTCTGCCATCAGCTATCGTCAGGCTGGCGCTGGATTTGGCCGGTATTATCCTCGCCGCCGCCGGCCTGGGCTTCCTCGGTCTCGGGGCGCGTCCGCCAATGGCAGAATGGGGGGCGATGATTGCCGACGGGATGCAGGTTATTTTCGACCAATGGTGGATAGCCGCCGCGCCTGGCGCCGTTATTCTTATCGCCAGCCTGGCGTTTAACCTGCTGGGCGACGGCCTGCGCGACGTTCTGGAGCCGCAACATGACTGATACCCGACTGACCGTTCAGGGACTCGCCATCGACTATCCCGCCGCCCGGGTAGTGAACAACTTAAGCTTTACCCTCGGCAACGAGCGGCTGGCGCTGGTCGGCGAATCCGGCTCTGGCAAATCGATGACCGCCCGCGCCCTAATGGGGCTGGTGCGCAAACCCGGTGTCGTCAGCGCCGGGACGCTCAACGTGCTGGGGCGCAACGTATTAACGCTTAACGATCGGGGCTGGCGCGACCTGCGCGGCAACGATATCGCCATGGTGCTCCAGGACCCGCGCTATGCGCTCAATCCGGTGAAAAATATTCAGGCGCAGCTGGAGGAGGCATTAACGCTGCATCAGCGCCTCAACCGCCGGGCGCGACTGGAGGCGGTCAAAGCCGCCGTTGCCGCAGTGGGCCTGGATTTACCGGTGCTTAGCCGCTATCCGGGAGAGCTCTCCGGCGGGATGGGCCAGCGGGTGATGATCGCCATTGCCTTGCTCAACAATCCTCAGGTACTGATTGCCGATGAGCCAACATCGGCCCTCGACGCCCGGCTGCGTAATCAAATCCTCGAACTGTTGGTGGAACAGTGTGAACAGCGACAGATGGCGATGCTGTTGATTAGCCACGACCTGCCGCTGGTGGCGGAACACTGCCATCGGGTACTGGTGATGTACCGAGGCGAGAAGGTCGATGAGATGGCGGCGCGGGACCTGCCGACAGCGACCCATCCTTATACCCGAACCCTGTGGACCTGCCGCCCGGACGCGCAAACCTACGGCCAGATGCTGCCCACCCTCGACAGAACCCTGGATTTTACGGAGGCGGCGCATGGCGGTCGTTAATCTTAAGGATTTGCAGGTTATTTTTGCTGAAAAAACGGCGGTGTCAGCGGCCAGCTTTGCCGTGGATGCCGGGGAGACCTTCAGCCTGATCGGTGCATCCGGTTGCGGAAAATCAACCATTCTGCGGGTTTTAGCAGGGCTACAGCGCGACTGGAGCGGCAGCGTCGAACTGTTTGGCAAAGCCATTACGCCAGGCATACGTTTTCAGGGCGAGCTGCGGCGCAACGTGCAGATGGTATTTCAGGACCCGTACGCCTCGCTGCATCCCAACCATACTTTGTGGCGCACGCTGGCGGAACCGCTGAAGATTCACGGCATCGGCGAGATTGAGCAGCGGGTAACTACTGCACTGGAACAGGTTGGCCTGCCCGCCGACGCCGCGCGTCGTTATCCGCACCAGCTTTCCGGCGGCCAGCGCCAGCGCGTAGCAATTGCTCGCGCGCTGCTGCTGCGCCCAAAGATCCTGCTGCTGGATGAGCCAACGTCGGCGCTGGATATGTCGGTACAGGCGGAGATTCTTAACCTACTCAACCGCTTAAAGCAGGAGCATGGGATGACGTACCTGCTGGTCAGCCACGATGCCGATGTGATTGCCCATATGTCTGACCGGGCGGCGTTTATGGCGGAGGGCGTAATTCAGCGCTTCTTCGACCGCGAAGCGCTGGTGAACGGTGAACACCGGATGGGGTGAGGTTTTCCCCCTCTCCCTGTGGAAGAGGGCCGGGAATACCCCGGTGGCGCTCCGCTGACCGGGCTACAGTCCTCGCGTTCTGCGAGTTTGGTAGCCCGGACAGATTCGCAGCATCGCCTCCGGGAAATGTGCCGGACCTGATGTATCGGCGTGGCTTTATCCCGGGGGCGGCGCTTGACGCGCCTTGCCCGGGCTACGGGTCCGTGCGTTCTGCGGGTTTGGTAGCCCGGACAGATGCGCAGCATCGCCTCCGGGAAATGTGCCGGACCTGATGTATCGGCGTGGCTTTATC
>NZ_JAPUEW010000073.1:27881-49063 GCF_027492335.1 Klebsiella sp.
CCGGGAGCGGCGCTTGACGCGCCTTGCCCGGGCTACGGGACCGTGCGTTCTGCGAGTTTGGTAGCCCGGACAGGTGCGCAGCACCGCCTCCGGGAAACAACCCGCACAAATCCCTTACTTCGCCAGGCTCGCGAAACGGGTGAATACTGCATCAAAAATCGCCAGGCCTTTTGCTACCTGCTCAGCGCTGATGGTGCACGGCGGCACCACGTGAATGCGGTTTTCCACCACAAACGCCAGCAGACCGGCTTCGGTTAACGCGCCCTTAATCGCCGCCATATCCGCAGCGGTCAGCGGCGTTTTCTGCTCGCGGCTGCTGACCAGCTCCAGTGCCTGGAACAGACCACGACCGCGGACGTTGCCGATAATCGCGTGTTTCTCCGCCAGCGCTTCCAGCCCCGGGCGCAGCACCTCATTGCCCATCATTGCCGCATTCTCCACAACCTTCTCTTCTTTCATCGCGTCAATGGTGGCGACAATCGCCGCCATCGCCAGCGGATGGCCGGAATAGGTCAGCCCTCCGGCAAAGAAATGGTCGTCAAAATAGCGGGCAATCGGTTCGCTAATCAGCACGCCGCCCGCCGGAACATAACCGGCGTTAACTCCTTTAGCAAAGGTCACCAGATCCGGTACCACGCCATCCTGCTCGAAGGCAAACCAACTGCCGGTACGGCCAAAACCGGCCATTACCTCATCGAGGATCAGCACAATACCAAACTCGTCGGCCAGCGCACGCACGCCTTGCATATAGCCATCCGGCGGCACCAGAATTCCGGCGGTACCCGGAATGGATTCCAGCAGAATTGCGGCAATCGCGTTAGGACCTTCGCACTCAATCATCCGTCGCAGATGCGCCAGCGCGCGCTGGCACTCCTCCTCTTCCGTCGTGGCGTTGAACTCGCTGCGGTAGAGATAGGGGTTGAAGAAGTGAACGTGGCCGCGCGAATACTCGTTCGGCACGCGACGCCAGTCGCCGGTAGCGGCAATCGCGCTGCCGGTATTACCGTGATAGGAACGGTAGGCAGAGAGCACTTTATCGCGCCCAGTATAGAGCCGAGCCATGCGGATGGCGTTCTCGTTGGCATCCGCTCCGGCGTTGGTGAAGAACACTTTGCTAAAGCCTTCCGGCGCCAGCTCGACGATACGTTTCGCCGCTTCGCCACGGGCGAGGTTGGCGGTGGCAGGCGCGATGGTCACCAGCTCTTCCAGTTGCGCTTTCATTGCCGCCAGCACGCGAGGATGCTGATAGCCAATATTGACGTTGACCAACTGGCTGCTGAAATCAAGGTACGTATTGCCTTCGTAATCCCACAGCTCGCAGCCTTTGGCCCCGGCGATCACCAGCGGATGTAAATTGCCCTGCATCGACCATGAATGAAATACGTAGGCGCGATCCAGCTGCCGAACTTCATCATTGCTTACCGCTACATCGTTCTGTATTGCCAGCTTCATACCCTGCCCTCTCTCATGTCGTTGTTGTTGGCATCATCATTGGCTGCGCCTGAGAAAAACGGATAGAGCCAGTACGGCGAAAATGATGTGACACCGTGTCACATCGCCGCGCTCCGACTGGCCCTGTGCCCACGCGCGCGGCGTTTTTATAGTGGGAGCGACAACCTGCACAGGAGAATGAAATGGCAACGAGCAAAGTGGTGTTTATTACCGGGGCGACCTCGGGTTTTGGGGAAGCGGCGGCGCAGGTTTTCGCCGATGCGGGCTGGTCGCTGGTACTGAGCGGACGCCGTGTTGAGCGGCTGAAGACGTTAGCGGATAAGCTCAGCGCTAAGGTCCCGGTGCATATTATCGAACTCGACGTACGCGATAGCGATGCGGTTGCCGCGGCCGTGGCAGCGCTGCCCGCTGAATTCGCCGATATCACCACGTTGATTAACAACGCCGGGCTGGCGCTGTCGCCGCAGCCAGCGCAGAAAGTGGAGCTGGAAGACTGGAAAACGATGATCGACACCAACGTCACCGGTCTGGTCAACGTGACCCACGCCCTGCTGCCGACGCTGATTAACCACGGCGCGGGCGCGAGCATCATTAATATCGGCTCTATCGCCGGGCAGTGGCCCTATCCAGGCAGCCACGTCTACGGCGCCAGCAAGGCTTTCGTGAAGCAGTTCAGCTACAACCTGCGCTGCGACCTGCTCGGCACCGGTGTGCGCGTGACCGACCTCGCGCCGGGGATTGCCGAAACGGAATTTACCCTGGTGCGCACCAAAGGTGACCAGGCGGCGTCGGATAATCTTTATCGCGGCACCACGCCGCTGAGCGCGCTGGATATTGCCGAGCAGATGTTTTATATCGCCACGCTGCCGGACCATATGAATATCAATCGGGTGGAAGTGATGCCGGTACGTCAAGCCTGGCAGCCGTTCGCAATCGACCGGGATTGAGGTTTTGGTAGCCCGGACAGGCGCGTCAAGCGCCGCCTCCGGGAAGATTTTCATGCAGCAACTGAATCCCCCTTGAAACAGAAAAACTCACAGCGATGCCCTGGCGCCCGCTGAAATCGGCGAACCGGAGGTCCGAAGACAAGGGCTGGCCGCCAGGGATGGCGGACAGAGGCGAATCGAGACATGGACAAAATTGCCCGGAGCAATTTTGAACAGTGCTTGCGCTGGCCCCGGAGGGGCGAGTCCCAGGGATGGGACGAGTAGTGTCGAGTTGAGCCGACCGCAGGCTGAGGACCGGGAGGTGAGCGCAGTGCGCAGCACCGATTTCTTTGCGGGACCGCGGGGATTGTAAAGGGGGAGACGGTTTTCTCCCCCTTTACCCGTTCACGTTCGACAGAAATACATTTTCTGCGGGATAGCGGTGAACGGAATCCATATACATTCCCGGAGGCGGCGCTTGACGCGCCTGTCCGGGCTACAAAACCGCAGAGCCGTAGCCAGCCGCAACCCGGGGTTAACTGTTATCGGCTGCTCTGTAAAAACTGCCTGACGCGCTCGGAATCCGGGTTGGTGAAAAACTTCTCCGGCGGCGCTTTCTCAATCAACAACCCCTTCTCAAGAAACACCACTTCATCCGATACCTGACGTGCAAAGTCCATCTCGTGGGTCACCACCACCATGGTGTAACCCTCGGCGGCCAGCGCTTTCATCACGCCCAGCACCTCATTGACCAGTTCGGGATCGAGGGCCGATGTTGGCTCGTCAAATAAAATCACCTCCGGCGACATCGCCAGCGAGCGGGCAATCGCCACCCTCTGCTTCTGTCCACCTGAGAGCGTGATGGGGTAAACGTCGGCTTTATGCGCCATCCCCACTTTCTCCAGTTGCTGCATGGCAATAGCTTTCGCTTCATCACGCTTCATTCCCTTCACGTGCAGCAGCGCTTCGCTGACGTTCTGCTGTACGGTCAGGTGCGGCCATAGGTTAAAGCTCTGAAACACCATCCCGACCCGCTCGCGGATTTTCGACAGCTGCCGATGGGACATGGCCCGGCCATTATGTTCATCAATACCCAGCCGCTGGCCGCTGATGCGCACCTCGCCGCGATCCGGCTGCTCCAGCCAGTTCATGCAGCGCAGCAGTGTTGATTTACCAGAACCCGACGAACCAAGAATGCTCACCACGGTCCCCTTCTCTACCGTCAGATTGATATCACGCAGAACTTCAACGTTATCAAACTGTTTAGAAACGTTTTTGACGCTTACAGCAGTCGTATCATGCATGGCTCATTCCTCTTCTGGCTCCCCAGGCGCTCAGACGTTTAATCAGCAGTTCCAGCAGAATGCTGACAGCCCAGTAGAGTCCAATCGCGACGATAAAGGCGTTAAACGGGATAAAATAAGTGGCCTGCACGCTGTTGGCCGCAGCGGTTATCTCCTGGACGGTGATAATGCTGAGAAAAGCGGTGTCTTTCAGGCAAATAATCAGTTGGTTACCCATCAACGGTAATGCGGAAGACAGGATATTGGGCAGAATAATGCGGCGGAATATTTTGTAGCGTGAAAAACCCTGCGCCACCGCGGCTTCTATATAGCCACCTGAAAATACCCGGCGCTGACTGCGCAATATTTCAAAGAAATAAGCGCCGTGATAGATAATTAAGGCAATCAGCCCAGCGGTCCACGCCTCCATACTGATACCGACTTCCGGCAGGCCGTAATAGAGCAAATAGGCCAGTATCAAAAATGGAATGGCCCGCATTAAACTGACAAAGCCAATAATAAGCCGGTTAAGCGTTTTCTTTTGATATTCGGTTAAATAGCACAGCGCAATCCCGATAATTAATCCGGCAATGGCTGCGGTAATAAATAGCTCAAGGGTGGCGAGTAAACCGGCAATAAAGCTGTCGCGCACCGACCAGATAACGGCCCACTGATTCATAGCACCTCCTGTATTTATCGCGCCAGACGTTTCGCTTTACGCTCCGCCATCCCCTGCAGTTTCAGCAGCAGACCAATGATCACCACGTACAGCAGGCCCGCCGCCAGAATCGGCGAAAGAGGTTCATAGGTGACCGAAGAAATTCGGTTCGTTACGCGGGTCAAATCCACCACGCCAATCACCGCAATCGCCGGGCTGCCTTTTATCAGGAACGACATTTCGTTGACCAGCGCGGGTAGGCTCTCAATCCACATTTGCGGCAGCATGATATAGCGGAAGTAAGGCCAGCGACGCATCCCCACCGACTCCGCCGCTTCCCGCTGCTCGCGGGGGAAAGTACGAAAAGCGTTGCGCCAGATTTCGGCGTTGAAGGCCGAAGTATTGAGCGTCAGCGCCACAATCGCCGCGACGTTTTTATCGAGGTTAATCCCGACCGTCGGCAGAGAAAGAAACAGGAACAGCACCAGCGTCACCAGCGGCGTAGCGCGGGCCAGACTGATATAGACCACCAGCAGCTGATCGATAACCGGTACGCGTAGCATTCGCACCAGCGCAATCAGCAGGCCAATCACCACGCCAAAGGCGATGGCGATGGCCGAAATCCAGAGGGTCGTCCATGCGCCTTCAATCAGTAACTGCCAGGAAATTGCATCCATGAAGCCCTCCTTCACACCTTAACAGGCGGCGGTGACCCGCCGCAGAACACATTACAGACCGGCTAATTTATGAAACTGTTCCGGGCTGGTAATCGCTTCGGTCGGCAGGTCGTCATAAGTTTCGCCAAACCACTTTTTCTGCAGCTCGGCGAGCTTGCCGGTTTCCTTCATGTGGTTCATAAATTTGGTCATATAGGCCAGCAGTTGCGGCGAGTTTTTCGGGATCGGCCACGCCATATAGCCCGGACCGGAAACCGCCAGACCTTTGGCGAATACCTTTGGCTTAGCCTTCGCCAGGTCGTTGACCGAAATAACCACGTTAATCACGTAATCGAGGCGTTTGTTGGCGAGGTCGGCATAGGCTTCAGGGTAGGAAGGATATTCCACCACCGGCCCCAGTTTACCGCCGGTTTTCTCCAGCATCGCTTTCAGTTCCGGCAGACGCGCCAGCAGCGCGCTGCCCGCCTGAACGCCCACTTTTTTACCGCTCAGACTCGCAATCGTATCCAGTGAATTATCGCCAGCGCGTTTGACAAAATAGTGCTGTGCTGAAGCCCACGGCGGCGTGAAATCAAAGACTTTCAGGCGGTCGTCGGTAATCACCGCGCCGGTTAACGCCATATCGTACTGACCGGTGGAGACCGCCGCTAATAATCCGGTCCACGGCAAAATGCTCTGATCGACATTGAATTTCGCGTATTTACGTAATTCATCGAGCATATCTTTGTTAAAGCCATCCGCCTGGCCGTTATTCATAAAGTTAAACGGCGCGTAATCATCTTCGGTCGCGACTTTCAATGTGCCGGATTTTTCTATTTCCGGAAGATCGGCGGCAACTGCGTGATAAGAAAAGGCCATCGCCATGATGGCGCCAAGACACATTGAACCTAATGATTTTTTCATCAATCCACCCCTAATTAATTCGCCAGACGTGTTCATTCCAGAACATGAAAAGGTTTTGCAAAATATGTGCCGACGGAAGTTCCGGTCCGCGACTGATGAATACATTTTTAATTTAGGAACGGTTTTAAATTTCCAGATAGAGCCAGATTCACCGCGTGGATGTGTCAGTCATTTTCAGGATGGTATGGAATTTGCTCCAGTTCATGCACAGAGCGTTTGCGTAAGGAGCTAAGCATGATCCGACACCTGTTACACGTTGATTTCGACCCGCGCCGCGGTTTGCAGGAGCAGGTGCGCGAGACGCTGATTAACGCCATTCTGGGCGGTATTTTTTCCGCCGACATGCCGCTTCCCTCCTGCCGCCAGCTGGCCAGCCAGCTGCGGGTGTCGCGTAACACCACGGCGCTGGTTTTTGAGGGGCTGGTGAACGAGGGATATCTGGTAAGTCGCCCGCGTAGCGGGTATTACCTGCACCCGGATTATCAGCACGCTTCCCCTTCCACTGCGCCGGAAGCTGCACCGCAGGACGAAGGTTCTGCACCACGCTGGGGCACGCGGCTGCAAATCACCCCCAGCCAGCAGGAGTCGATTCTGAAACCGGCGGGCTGGATGAACTACCGCTACCCGTTTATCTACGGTCAGCCGGATACCCGCCAGTTTCCGCTGGCGACATGGCGTTCAGCGGCTAACTGGCTGCATGGCGGGGTGCGCGATCCGGCGTGGGTGGTGGACCATATCGACCAGGACGTGCCGATGCTGATTGAGCAAATCCGCACCCGGGTACTGCCCAAGCGCGGCATTGTCGCCGCGCCGGATGAGATCCTGATTACCCTCGGTTCACAAAACGCGCTCTATCTGCTGACCCGCCTGCTGATGTCGTCGAAGACGCGAGTCGGCGTGGAGAACCCCTGTTTTCGCGAGGCCATCAACACCTTCCTGCTTGCCGATACGGATATCGTGCCGCACCCGGTGGATGAACAGGGGATCGTCCTCAACGATACGCCCTGCGATTACTACTATGTGACCCCCGGCCACCAGGTACCGACCGGCGTGGCGATGAGCAAGGCGCGGCGTAGCCAACTGCTGGAGCATGCTGCTCGCCATGATGCGGTCATTATTGAGGACGATTACGACTCGGAAAGTAACTTTATGCTTAACCCGCTTCCGGCGCTGAAGGCCAGCGATCGCAGCGGAAGAGTGGTCTACGTCAGCAGCCTGTCAAAGGCGCTGTCACCGGGTCTGCGGCTGGGCTTTATGGTCGCCGACCCGGACCTGATTGATGAAGCGCGGGCGCTGCGGCGGCTGGTATATCGCCATCCGCCGACCAATATTCAGTATCAGATGGCGCATTTCCTCGCCCAGGGCCACTATGAAACGCACCTGCGGCGCTACCATTACGACTCGGCCCAGCGCTGGGACAGGCTCAATAACGCGCTGCAACATCATCTGCCGGAATGCCGAATCATCCCCGGCAGCGAACATGCCAACGCGTTCTGGTTAGCCACGCCAGAGCAAATCAATACTCAGCAGTTGACCTGGCGCGCCGCCCACGCCGGGGTACTGATTGAACCCGGCGCGCGGCATTTTCTTAGCGACGCGCCGCCGGATAACTTCTTCCGCATGGGTTTCCATGCCATTAACCCTGACGCCATCGAGCAGGGGGTTGAAGTGCTGCGCGGTCAGTTGGCGCAGATGGGTTAGCGGTATTGTTCAAACTCTACGGCTTCGAGCACGCTGAGCAGCGCCGCACGCAGGCTATCAAGAGGAACGGATCCGAGGGCAATACGCAGCGCCTGCGGGACGTGGGTGGAAACACAAAACGGCTCGGCAGTCGAAACGGAAATATTACGCTCCATCAGCGTTTTCACCAGCCGATCGGCCCGGCTCTCCTCAGCAAGCGGCAGCCAAAGAAAGTACGAATCCGGATGGCTCACTAAGGGAAGCGCACCGAGAACCTCACGGGCAACCCGCTGCCGCTGCCGCGCATCCTGTCGTTTCTGCGTTTCAAAGCGTGCAACCGTGCCGTCTTCAATCCAGGCGCAGACCAGCGAACTCATCAGCGAAGGGGTATTCCACGTCGTGGCGCGGATAGCGCGCTCAATCTCGGGTCGGCAGTGCGACGGGCAGATAACCGCCCCCACGCGCAGACCAGTAGCTACATTTTTGGAAAAACCGGTGACATAGACCGTTCTTTCCGGCGCATAGCTGGCCACCGGGGGCGGCGGATGACTAACCAGCCTGGCGTATGCGGCATCTTCAATAATCAGCAGATCGTGCTGGCGCGCAAGATCTGTCAGCACTTGCCGCTGGCGAAGACTGAGCACCCAGCCGAGCGGATTATGCAGCGTCGGCATGGTATAAACCGCCCGTACGTGCCGCTGCTGGCATAGTTGATGAAGCGCATGGAGATCCGGTCCCTCGGCGCTACAGGGAATTGCCACCAGCTCCAGATGATACATCGCCGCCAAAACCTTAAAGCCCGAGTAGGTTAGCGCATCCACCGCAACCACATCGCCCGGTCGCAGAAGCCCCATCACGGTCACCGCCAGCCCGTGCTGAGCGCCGTTGACGATCAGCACATTTTCCGCGTCAGGAGCAAAGCGGTTGCCGGTCAAATGACGAGCGATAATTTCACGCTCTGCGAGCCGCCCGGCATGGGGTTGATAGCGCAGGTGAGAGTCAATATCCCCCGCCATCGCAAGCTGCCTGAGCGCCTCGCGCAGCGCATCCCCTTGCCCCGGCAGCGAAGGATAGTTGAAGTTCAGATCTACGACATCGGCAGCTATCACCTGCTGATCGACGCCATGCCCCGGCGGGAGCGAGATGTCGCGTACAAAGGTTCCGCGCCCGGTTTCACCGCTGACCAGACCCATTGCCTCCAGTTCGTGATACACGCGCGTGGCCGTGGCCAGCGAGATATGTTCATCTGCCGCAAGGGAGCGATGCGTTGGCAGACGGGTTCCGGCGGACATCTGCCCGCTATGAATCGCCTGCGCGTAGCGATCAACAATGGCTTTGTATCGGGCTTTCATCGGTGAATGTATCTATGACAATAATTTGATTGTATTAGATTGAGCACACTACCATCACCTCAGACATTGCTCAAGTCAGTACAGCACATCCAATATAGCGAGGTTAACGTGGTAGATTCAGCGGTTCACAAAACAGATCCGGGATCATGGTCGGGATGGCTCAACGGTTTACTGGGGGTCATTATTTTTAGCGGCTCGCTGCCCGCGACGCGTCTGGCGGTGCTGGATATGGACCCGTTCATGCTGACTTATCTGCGCGCCTCTATCGCCGGGATTCTGGCCATCGTCCTGGTGGTGAGTTTTCGCCAGAAACGCCCGCGCCTGTCGCAGCTTGTCCCGCTGGTGATTGTCTCATTGGGCGTGGTGATTGGTTTTCCGCTGCTGACGGCGCTGGCCCTGCGGCATGTTAGTTCTGCGCATTCGATAGTTTTCATCGGGCTATTACCGCTGATGACGGCAATTTTTGGCGTGCTGCGTGGCGGGGAACGTCCACGTCGCGCGTTCTGGGCTTTTTCTATTATTGGTAGCCTGCTGGTGGCGGGATTCGCGCTAACGCAAAATGCGGTCACGTCGCTCATCGGCGATCTGCTGATGCTTGCGGCGGTTATCGCCTGCGGCCTGGGCTATGCCGAGGGGGCAAAGCTGACGAGGGAGCTTGGTGGCTGGCAGGTGATTAGCTGGGCGTTGATTATTGCGCTGCCTTTTATGCTGGTTGCCTCCTTGATGACCCAGCCAGCGTCATGGAGCGCGATATCGGCATCAGCCTGGGCCGCGCTCGGCTATG
Organism: Klebsiella sp.; assembly: GCF_027492335.1. Taxonomy (NCBI): domain Bacteria; kingdom Pseudomonadati; phylum Pseudomonadota; class Gammaproteobacteria; order Enterobacterales; family Enterobacteriaceae; genus Klebsiella; species Klebsiella sp. Next base: position 37,597 of record NZ_JAPUEW010000073.1, read on the forward strand.
TGTCGCTCTTCAGCATGCTGATTGGTTTTATCTTCTGGTACAAAGGGCTGGCTATTGGCGGTATCGCCGCCGTCGGTCAGCTTCAGCTACTACAACCATTCTTCGGGCTGGCTCTGTCGGCAGCGCTTTTGCACGAAACCGTGAGCCCAGTGATGTTGGCGGTGACATTGGGGGTGGTTCTGTGCGTTGTCGGCTCGCGTAAATTTAGCCGCTAAAGAAGTTCCCGGAGAAGGGGTCTGGTAGCCCGGACAGGCGCGTCAAGCGCCGCCTCCGGGAATGTATATGGATTCCGTTCACCGCTATCCCGCAGAAAATGTATTTCTGTCGAACGTGAACGGGTAAAGGGGGAGAAAACCGTCTCCCCCTTTACAATCCCCGCGGTCCCGCAAAGAAATCGGTGCTGCGCACTGCGCTCACCTCCCGGTCCTCAGCCTGCGGTCGGCTCAACTCGACATCACTGTCTCGATTCGCCTCTGTCCGCCATCCCTGGCGGCCAGCCCTTGTCTTCGGACCTCCGGTTCGCCGATTTCAGCGGGCGCCAGGGCATCGCTGTGAGTTTTTCTGTTTCAAGGGGGATTCAGTTGCTGCATGAAAATCTCCCCGAAGGCGGCGCTTGACGCGCCTGTCCGGGCTACAAAATCATAGACGGCTGGAAACACGTAGCCCCGGTAAGCGCAGCGCGACCGGGGAGAACGACGGTCTACACCGCCCGCGCGTACTGCAGCATCACCTGCAGCAGCACGTTTGCCCCTGCCTCAACATGTTCCGGGGAAGCATACTCAATTTCGTTATGGCTGATGCCGTCCTTGCAGGGGATAAAAATCATCCCGGTCGGCGCCAGATAGCTCATATACACCGCGTCATGACCAGCACCGGACACAATCTCCCGTGCAGGATACCCCAGACGCTGCGCGGCTCCGGCAATCGCCGTCTGGCAATCCGGGTGGAACGGTGCTGCCGGATAGTGGCTCACCTCTTTCAGGGCCACCTTCAGGCCGCTCTCCTGCTCGACGCTGCCGATAAACTCGCGCAGTTGGCGGTCCATCTCATCCACCAGCGCATCGCTCAGATTGCGCATATCAATCGAAAAAGTCACCTCGCCCGGCACCACGTTGCGGCTGTTCGGATAGACCTGAACCATCCCTACCGTACCGCGCCCCTCTTCGCTGCGTCCGGCAATCGCCACCACCTCCTGCATAATGCGGGTCGCGACCTGTAACGCATCCTGGCGCAGGCGCATCGGCGTCGGCCCGGCGTGGGACTCCTGACCGGTTACCACGCAGTCATACCAGCGAATACCCAGCACACCCTGCACGATACCAATGATTTTCTCTTCATCTTCCAGAATCGGCCCCTGCTCGATATGTGCTTCGAAGTAAGCGCCAATCGGATGGTCGCCTGGCACCTGGCTGCCGATATAGCCGATGCGCGCCAGCTCCTCGCCCACGGTTTTGCCTTCCGCATCCTTCGCCGTGTAGATAGTCTCCAGCGGAAATACCCCGGCAAACACCCCGGAACCCATCATCACCGGCACAAAACGCGAACCCTCTTCATTGGTCCAGAACACCACTTCAATCGGCGCGTCGGTTTCAATCTCCAGATCGTTCAGGGTACGCACCACCTCCAGCGCCGCCAGCACACCGTAGTTACCGTCAAATTTGCCGCCGGTTGGCTGGGTATCAATATGGCTACCGGAAACAATCGGCGGCAGCGCCGGATTACGCCCTTCCCGACGCATAAAGACGTTGCCGATTTTATCTACGGTGACGCTCATCCCGGCCGCCTGCGCCCAGCTAATGACCAGATCGCGCCCCTGCCGGTCGAGATCAGTGAGCGTCAGACGACAGCAGCCCCCCTTCGGCGTGGCACCGATTTCCGCCAGCGTCATTAGCGAATCCCACAGGCGCTCGCCATTAACACGGCTATCGGTGGTCTCAGTCATCGGGGTAAAAAGGACATCACTGCTCATTTCGGTCTCCTTGCATAAACGCGGTGGCCAGCTCAACCAGCAGGCGATCGCTGCCGCGTGGCCCTAAAAATGAAATCCCCAGCGGTAAACCGCCCACCTGAGTAACCGGCAGCGTCACCTGCGGACGCCGGGTCATTACGGAAATTAACAGCAGGTCGTGGGACAGGCGGCGAACCGCTTCTATCTCTTCAGCCTGCGCCGTCAGCAGCGGCGCGCCGTCGGGAACCGTTGGCATCACCAGCACCGCATCGCCGAGCTGTGCGTCCCACCAGGCGCTAAACCGTTCGCGCAACTGACAGGCGGTTTCAAACTGCTCGCGAGTCACCGCTTTGCCCCAAAAGAAGCGTTCGCGCACATCCGGTCCCAATTGCAAGCCGTAGCGCTCAATAGTTTCCCCCTGCGCCTGCCACGCTTCGTAGCCCTGAATCTGGCGGAAGGCGAGATAGATATCGTCCACCTCCGGCAGCGATTCGCTCAAGGGTGAAACCGTGCCAAAAAAGTGCCCCAGCCGCTGGCGAACCGGTAGCAGGGCCTGCTGACTGCACGGCGGCAGACGGGAAAAAAGCCCATCATGGCTGGCCAGCCGAACGCGGCTAATATCCACTCTCTCATCACTGAACAGACAGGCGGCAACGGCAGAAAAGACTTCCGGCGAGCGGGTGAAGAAGCCGCAGGTGTCCATGGTGGCACACAGCGGCTGACAGCCGTCGAGGGAGATTCTCCCGTGGGTCGGACGCAGGCCGTACAATCCGCAATAGCTGGCGGGAGTGCGTACCGAGCCGCCGGTATCGCTACCGAGGGCAAAATCACAGGCATCGTTCGATACCGCCGACGCCGAGCCGGACGAAGAGCCGCCGGGAATATGATTGGGCGCGGCCCCGTTGCGCGGGGTGCCATAATGCACGTTGTGCCCGCTCATCGAATACGCCAGCTCGCTGGTATGGGTTTTACCGATAAAGCGCGCGCCGTTATCCAGCAGCGTTTGCACCACCGGGGCGGTGCGTTTTTTAATTCCGGACAGCGCCAGCAGGTGCGGATTGCCGCCGCCGGTCGGGTAGCCCGCCACGTCGAACAAATCTTTGACCGCAAAGGTCAGCCCGCTCAGCGGTCCGCTTAAGGCATGCGCCACCGGGTGCGCCGGATAGGGCATAAAGGCGCGAAGGTCATCCTGCATGTTAGTCTCCTCTGTGATTCAGGCGTAAAGCGCCTGGTTTTCAACGGATGCATTCAGCTCCCGCCAGCGATGGCAGCTCACCACGTGACGCGACCCTACCTGTTCTGTCGTTGGTTGGCTCTCAGCGCAGGCCGGTCGCGCGTGCGGGCAGCGCTCGGCAAAGGCACAGCCAGGCGGCAGGCGCGAGAGATCGGGCGGCGAACCAGGGATGCAGTGCAGCGCGTCGCCCTTTTTCAGCCCCTCTTTCGGACGGCTACCTAACAGCACCTGGGTATAAGGATGGCGAGGACGATATAAAATGTCCTCAATCGACGCCTCTTCAACGATGCGCCCGGCGTACATCACCGCCACCCGGTCGGCAATCTCCACTGCCGCGCCGATATCGTGAGTCACGAAGATAATCGACAGATCGCGCTGCTTTTGCTGCTCGCGCAGCAGGATCAGGATCTGGATTTGCACCGTCGCATCCAGCGCGGTGGTCGGCTCATCCGCCAGCAGCAGCTGCGGATTGCAGGAGAGCGCAAGAGCAATCATTGCTCGCTGGCGCATCCCGCCGGACATCTCGTGCGGATAGGCGTCCAGCCGCCGCTCGGGGCTGGGGATGCGCACCTGGCGCAGCGCTTCCAACGCCCGCTCCAGCGCAGCCTGACGCGACAACCCTTCGTGGCGGCGCAGCCCCTCAACAATCTGCTGTCCAACGGTATAGACCGGGTCGAACGCCAGCAGCGGCTCCTGAAAAATCATCGCACAGCGCGCGCCGCGATAGCGCCGTAGCTGCGCGGCGCTCATAGACAGCACCTCTTCCTCTCCGACTTTCAGGGTACCGGAAAGCACACTGCTTTTCGGCGGATGCAGCCGCATCAGGGCGCGCAGAGTGACGCTTTTCCCGGAGCCGGATTCGCCGATCAACGCCATCACCTCGCCCTTTTGCACATCAAAGGAGACGCCGTTAACCGCGTTGACCGTCTGGCCGTCGCGGCGAAACTCCACCCGCAGGTCGCGGATATGGACATAAGCTTCATGCGACATGGCTCACCTCCTGGATGACGATATTCTGATGCCAGGGCGACGCGGGCTGCGCCATCAGGCAGGCGCTTTGATGTCCTTCACCGACGCTTTCAAGCTTTGGCTTCACCTGCGAGCACACCGCTCTGGCATGCGGACAGCGGGTATGAAACCGGCAGCCGGAAGGGGGTGAAATCGGGCTGGGCGGATCGCCGCTCAGCGGGGAGGTTAAGGTGCGATGTTGCGGATCCATCGACGGCATCGAGCTTAATAACGCGCGGGTATAAGGGTGCGCCGAGGCGGTAAACAGCTGCTCCGCCGGGCCAATCTCCACCACCTCGCCGAGGTACATCACCAGAATGCGATCTGACAGCCAGCGCACCACGTGCAGATCGTGACTGATAAACACATAGGTCAGCGCCAGCGTTCGCTTAAGCTCCTGCAACAATTGCAGCACCTGGGCTTCAACCGATTTATCCAGCGCCGAGACCGCTTCATCGAGAATGACCAGCCGGGGCTTCATCGCCAGCGCGCGGGCGATGTTGACGCGCTGGCGCTGGCCGCCGGAGAGCGCGTGCGGGTAGCGATGGGCAAAGCGCCCAGGCTCAAGGCCGACATGCGCCAGCAGATAGCGTGCATATTCGCTGGCCTCTTTGGCGCTAACGCCGTGTACCCGCTGGCCGAACGCGATGCTCTCTTCCATGGTCATGCGCGGATTCAGCGACGCGTAGCTATCCTGAAAGACCATCTGCACCTGACGGCGATACTCTTTCATCGGCAGACGCGATGAGCCGACCTCCAGGCCATCAAAAATCAGCTCGCCGCTATCCTGCTTAAGCAGTTGCATCAGCAGCCGGGCGGTGGTTGATTTACCGCAGCCCGACTCCCCTACTACACCAAGGGTTTCGCCTTTGACCACCGTAAAGCTAACGTCATCCACCGCCTGCACCACTTCGCGCTTTTTGCCGCCACCGGCAGGAAAATGTTTCAGCAGATTGTTGACCTTCAACAGCGGCTGAGCCGGTCCGCCGAGGTCGATATTGATAAAGGGTTGCATCGCTTACTCCTTAATCGCCATTGCCGCGCGCAGGCGGTCCGCGAGGATATTGAACGAAATGGAGGTGATAAAAATCATCAGGCCGGGCAGCGCCGCCACCCACGGCTGGGTATAGATTGCCGTGCGCAGGGTGTTGAGCATCAGCCCCCACTCAGGCTCAGGCGGGCGAACGCCAAGACCCAGAAAAGAGAGGCCGGAAGCGAGGATCATGCACACCGAAATCAACCCGGTAGAAAAGACGAAAATCGGCCCTAAAACGTTGCCCAGCACCTGCACGCGAATAATAGTGAACGCGCTGGCCCCGGTGGCGCGGGCGGCGTCGATATAATCCATATGCCGCACCTGGGCGGTGACGCTTTCGGCGATACGCGCCACCTGGGGGACAAATACCAGGGTCAGCGACAGCAGCGCGTTGCCAATACCCGCCCCCAGCGCACCGGAGAGCGCTATCGCCAGCAGAACCGAGGGAAACGCATAAAACACGTCGACGGTGCGCATAATAAGGGTGTTGGTTTTACCGCCCGCATATCCGGCGATAATGCCGATCGCGCCGCCGATAAAAAAGGCGAACACCACCGGAACGATGCCCATAAACAGCGACAGGCGGGTGCCGAGAATCAGCCTTGAGAGCATATCGCGCCCCAGTTCATCGGAGCCCAGCACAAAGCCGTCGGAGCCAATCGGTTTAAGGCGTAGAAACATCGATGTCTGATAAGGGTCTTTGACTATCAGCCACGGACCAAACAGCGCCAGCGCCAGCAGAATCAGAATGATCGCCCCAACAAAGACCCCGCCGGGGTCGCGCAGCAGTCGGCTAAACACGCCGCGCCAGTAGCCTTGTCTGGCGACCGTCGTTGCAGAAACGGGAATGCCTTTGGTTGTCACGGTATCCACCATCGTCAGCTCCTCTTAATTCGCGGGTCGAGAGTGGTTTGCAGAATATCCACCAGCAGATTGAGCAGCACAAAGAACAGCGCCAGCACCCAGATGGTGCCCTGCAATAGCGGCAGGTCACGCTGGAAAATGGCGGTGTTCAGCAGCATCCCGGTACCGGGCCAGGAGAAGACGGTTTCCACCAGAATCGAGCCGCCCATCAGATAGCCAACCTGCAGGCCCATTACCGCCAGCGCGGTCGGGGCGGCGTTTTTCACCACGTGCAGAAAGATTCGCGACTCGTTAAGCCCCCGGGCGCGCAGGCCGACGATAAACTCCTGGCTAAGAATATCCGCCACTTGCGAACGGACGGTGCGGGCAATAATCCCGGTTGGGATCACCGACAGCGTAAAAGCAGGCAGCAGCATAAACTGCAGATGTTCCCAGTCCCACTGCCAGCCCACCTCGCCAATCGGCCCACCGCCGGTCGCCGGCAGCAGCGCGAGTTTGACGCTAAAAATGATGACCAGCAGCATCCCCAGCCAGTAGTGCGGCACGCTAACGCCAAACACCGACAGCACCGAAGCCAGGCGGTCAATAATGCTGTTACGAAAGTAACCAGCGACAAAACCAAACAGGCTACCCAGCACAAAGCCAATCACCGTCGCCAGCAGCGCCAGACGCAGAGAGTAAGTCACCGCCGTCATCACTTCGCCAATCACCGGGCGCCCGGTGGCGACCGACATGCCTAAGTCTCCGTGCAGCGCCCGCCATAGCCAGTGAACAAACTGCAGCGGCAGCGGTTTATCAAAACCGTAGGCCTGCATTAAGGTCTGACGCAGCGCTTCCGAGGCGTCCGGCGGCATCACCGACACCAGCGGGTCACCCGGTGCTATTTGCACCAGCATAAAACAGATTACCGCCACCCCAAGCATGGTGGGGACGGCCAGCAGGATGCGATATAGCAGCGTATTGATCATCTCTTGCTCCCGTGACGATTACTCTTTTTTGCTCACCAGACTGAGGTCGATAAACCAGCTTTGCGGCTGTACCACCCCGGTGACGGCAGGTGATATCGCCCGTGGCCCGACGTCGTGGGCAACGAACAGGAACGGCACCTGATCGACCAGCGCGGCGTGCAGTTCACCGGCGGCTTTATCCATTTCAGCCGGAGTAAAGGCGTGCTTCACCGCCGTGGCCAGCTTTTCGGTTTCCGGGGTCGAGAAGTAGCCCCAGTTCGTTGCGACCGGCGGGAAGGCTTTGGCGGTAGAGAAACGGATCATGCCGAAATAGGGGTCGTTCACCGCGGCGCTGACGTTGATCGCGTCGATCCCCTTCGCGGACGGATCTTTCGCTCCGAGACGCCAGTTGGTAAACAGGGTGTTCCATTCGTTAACTTTGATATCGACGTTAAAGAAGCAGCTTTTCAGGCTCTGCTGGATGTACTCGTTCATCGGCAGCGGCTGCATCTGCCCGGAACCGGATGCCGAAGTGGCAACGGTCACGTGCAGCGGCTTACCGGCGCTATATCCGGCTTCAGTCATCAGCTTGCGGGCGGTGTCCGGGTCATACTTAATCTGGAAAGTGGGCTTACCGTGCCACGGGCTGTCGGCCTCATAGACGCCGGTCGCCTCGGTCATATAGCCGCCGAGATAGCTTTTCAGCTCGGCGCGGTTAAGGCACAGGTTGGCGGCTTTGCGCACGCGAATATCTTTCCACGGCGAGCCCTCTTCGAAGGAGAACTGCCACGGCCACAGGTGCGGCTGGGTATTGGCGTAGATTTTAAAACCCTGGGCTTTGATTTGATCGACCGCGTCCGGGGCCGGGGCTTCAATCCAGTCCACCTGCTTTGAGAGCAGCGCCGCGGTGCGGGCGTTGGCTTCCGGCAGCGGGATCAGCACCACTTTATCCACCCGAGGAATGCGATCTTTGTTCCAGTAGTCGGGGTTTTTGTCGAGGATCAGCTGCTGGCGGGGAACCAGTTTTTCCATTTTAAACGGGCCGCTGCCCACCGCATGGGCGGCGAATTCAGTCCATGCCTGCTTACTGCGCGCGGCGGTATCGCCGCTGCTTGCCGGTACCGCGTCATACAGCTTCTGCCACGCCGTCGGGGAAACGATAAACAGGTTGGTGATATTGTACGGCAGTAGCGCATCCGGCTCGGAGGTGGTCAACACCACGGTGTGGTCGTCAATCTTCTGCGCACCGGTCAGGGTCGGCATGCGCGAAAGCGTGTTACCAATCTGGCCCGGAGCGTACTGCGGAGCGGTTTTATTCAGCACTTTATCCACGTTCCAGACAATAGCATCGGCGTTGACCTCCGAGCCATCGTGAAACTTCACTCCCGGGCGCAGGGTGAAAATCCAGCGACTTTGATCTTGCGGGTCAACGTGCCACTCGGTCGCCAGCCCCGGAACCAAGCCGCTGGGCTTTTCTCCTTGCGACAGATCCCACTCAACAAGAGCGTCGTAGAGCGGGATGCCGGTGAAGCGGTTACCTTCAAAACCCTGATCGGGCTGACCGAGGGTTAAAGGGATGTCGGCGGCGGTCATCGCTATCCGCAACGTTGAGGCATGAGCCGGTAAAGCGGCAAACAGCGCCAATGCCCCGCTAACAGCAACGGCGAGATGGCATTTACGTGAGAGTAATTTTTTCTTCAGCATCACATTGTCCCTGTTAAATAAAAGTCGCTATTTAACAGGCAAGATGCATACCAGTTCTGAATCTGCGGGAAATAAGTGTGAAATGGCTTATAAAATAAGAATGACTTATATTATCTTAATGATTTTAATTAAAAAAATAAAACAACCTTATCTTTTTGCACCATCGACGGGAATTGTGTTGCAGGATTGCACCAGCCTTAATATTCCCGGGAGATAATAATCACGCCGCGTCATTTTTTATAAATTAAATTCATAATATACAGCAAATTATCAGCATCAACTGATTCCTTCTATACTCCTGTTATAAAGATAAGGAGGGAATCGCTATGCCCTTACCCGATTTTCATCGCTCCGAGCCTTTTACCCTCGGCATCGAGCTGGAGCTTCAGGTGGTCAATCCGCCGGGCTACGACCTAAGCCAGGACTCTTCCGCGCTTATTGATGAAGTGCAAAACACGCTGAAAGCGGGCGAAGCCAAGCATGACATTACCGAAAGCATGCTGGAAATCGCGACCGGTATCTGCCGCGATATCCATCAGGCCACGGCGCAGCTGGGGGCCATTCAGCAGGCGGTGCTGCGCGCCGCTGCCCACCATCATCTGCAAATATGCGGCGGCGGAACCCACCCGTTTCAAAGCTGGCAGCGCCAGCAGATCAGCGATAACCCGCGCTACCTGAAAACCGTCGAGCACTTTGGCTATCTGGCGAAACAGGCGACAATATTCGGCCAGCACGTACACGTGGGATGCCAAAATGGCGATGATGCGATTTACCTGCTGCACGGCCTGTCGCGCTTTGTGCCACATTTTATTGCGTTAAACGCCGCCTCTCCCTGGCTCGACGGTGCGGATAGCGGTTTTGCCTGTTCGCGGCTGAACCTTTTTGCGGCTTACCCTGACAACGGCCCGATGCCGTGGGTCGACAGCTGGCAGGCCTTTATCGGGCTATTTCGTCGTCTTAGCTATACCAGCATGATCGACAGTATGAAGGATCTGCACTGGGATATTCGCCCAAGTCCGGGTTTTGGTACCGTCGAGGTGCGGGTGATGGACACGCCGCTGACGATAGCCCAGGCGGTGAATATTGCCGGATTTATCCAGATTATCGCCTGCTGGCTGCTGACGGAGCGTCCGTTTAAGCACCAGCCTGAGGATTATTTGCTCTACCCCTTCAACCGCTATCAAGCCTGTCGTTATGGGCTGGATGGCATCAATACCGATGTTCACACGGGTAAACAGCAGTCGTTTCGCGAAGAGATTTTACAACTGGCGGATAAACTGACGCCCTTTGCCCATAAGCTTCAGGCTGACAGCGCACTGGATGCAGTCGTCCGCCAGGCGAAGCAGGATCGCAGTGAATCTCAGCGGATGCGCGAGTTTGTCGCCAACGGCGGATCGCTAATCGGTCTGGTACAGAAGCATTGCGAGATCTGGACGGCGTAGCGGCGATAAAACGGTATACTGCACGCTTTCGTTTTTGTCTGGGATCCTGTCGTGCGCTGTTTATCTCTTCTGCCGTTGTTGCTGTTATCTCTACCTGCGTTCGCCAGCGGAAAATGCTCGCTGACCGATCCGTTGCTGACGCTACAAAGCTATACCGTTAATCCGCAGCGCGAGCGCATTGTCATGTACTGGCAGAAAGAGGATGGCAAAGCCTGGGGATCGCTGCGATCGCTGCTGGCGGATATCAACCAGAACGGACGGGTACAGATGGCGATGAACGGCGGAATTTATGATAAAGCCTATGCGCCGCTGGGGCTGTATATCGAGAAAGGCAGGCAGCTGACGCCACTTAACCGCGCCTCCGGCGGCGGCAATTTTTTTATTCGTCCCGGCGGAGTGTTTTACCTGAAAGGACAAAGCGCGGGCATTGTCAGCCTCGAGAAATTCAAGCCCTCGCCAGCCATCCAGTATGCCGTGCAGTCAGGACCGATGCTGATTGAAAACGGCAAGATCAACTGGCGCCTGAAGCCCTCTGCCAGCTCGCGCAAGCTGCGTAACGGCGTGGGCATCACCCCTGAGGGCAAAGTGGTATTTATGCTTAGCGAGCACGAAACCAATTTCTATGATTTCGCCTGCTACGCGCAGACAAAGCTCAACGTACGCCAGATGCTGTATCTCGATGGCACTATTTCAAAGATGTATCAGAGAGGCGGCAGCGTGCCGTGGCAGTACCACCCGTTCGTCACCATGATCGCAGTGGAGAGCCGGTAGTCAGCATAACATCGCCTGCGGTTTTGTAGCCCGGACAGGCGCGTCAAGCGCCGCCTCCGGGAAGATTTTCATGCAGCAACTGAATCCCCCTTGAAACAGAAAAACTCACAGCGATGCCCTGGCGCCCGCTGAAATCGGCGAACCGGAGGTCCGAAGACAAGGGCTGGCCGCCAGGGATGGCGGACAGAGGCGAATCGAGACATGGACAAAATTGCCCGGAGCAATTTTGAACAGTGCTTGCGCTGGCCCCGGAGGGGCGAGTCCCAGGGATGGGACGAGTAGTGTCGAGTTGAGCCGACCGCAGGCTGAGGACCGGGAGGTGAGCGCAGTGCGCAGCACCGATTTCTTTGCGGGACCGCGGGGATTGTAAAGGGGGAGACGGTTTTCTCCCCCTTTACCCGTTCACGTTCCACGGTGAGACATTTTCTGCAAGATAGTGGTGAACGGAACGCCTCCACATCTCCCCGGAGGCGGCGCTGGCGCGCCTGTCCGGGCTACCAGGCCCGAGGCGCA
>NZ_JAPUEW010000074.1:0-7860 GCF_027492335.1 Klebsiella sp.
CCGAACTACAGCTCCAGCTCGCGCTGCAACAGCGTCGCAATCGCCTCGCTGCTCTCAGCCGTCACCAGCGCCTTGCGGAATTCCTCATGCATAATGCGCCGGGCCAGACGCGAGAAAATACGCATATGCTGATCGCCAGCTGAGTGCTTGTTCAGCGTCAGCATAATGACAAACTGCGCCTCATCGTCGCCCCAGACTACCGGCTGCGCCAGACGGGCAACGCTGATGGTCGACTGTTCGATATGCTCCGATTTGCTGTGCGGAATGGCGAAGCTAAATCCTAAACCGGTGGAGAACACGGCTTCGCGGGCCCACAGGTCGGCCTCCAGCTTGCGCGGGTAGCGGCAGCGCCCGGCCAGCAGCAGGTTATCGGTCATGCCCTTAATCACTTCTTCTTTGCTGCGCCAGTCGCTGTTCAGCGTAATGCACTGGGCGCTAATTAGCGGCGCATCCTGCTGGGTCATGCGGAACTGGGCCAGCAGATGCTCCACTTCAAGTGAAGTACGGCACTGCATCGCCTGATTAAGCAGCTGACGGCAGGCGCGGCTATCAAGTTGCGCCAGACGCGCTTTGGTCGCCGGAATCGACGGCGCGCTCATGCTCAGCTCATCCAGCCCCAGCCCTACCAGCAGCGGCAGCACTGAACCTTTAGCTCCCAGCTCGCCGCACAGGCCAATCCATTTCCCCTGACGATGTACCGCCTGAACCGCATAATCCAGCGCGCGTAAAAATGCCGGGTTAAGGCTATTGTAGTGACGCGTTACCTTAGCGTTATCGCGATCCACCGCCAGCAGATACTGGGTCAGGTCGTTACTGCCAATACTAAAGAAATCAATCTCTTCGCAGCATTGGTCGATAATAAACATCACCGAAGGCACTTCGAGCATAATGCCCAGCGGGATTTTCTCATCAAACGGAATATGCTCGCTGCGCAGCGACTGTTTAGCATCCGCCAGCTGCTCTTTGACCCACAGAATTTCTTCCATTGATGAAATCATCGGGATCATGATTTTCAGCGAACCGTGCGCCGAAGCGCGCAAAATTGCCCGCAGTTGGGTACGGAACAGCGCCTGATATTCTTCGTAAATACGCACCGCGCGATAGCCGAGGAACGGGTTGTTCTCCGCCGGGATATTGAGATAGGCCACCGGCTTGTCGCCACCAATATCCATGGTGCGAATAATAATGCTGCGCCCGTTGGCCGGTTCCAGCGCCTGGCAGAAGATGTTGTAAAGTTCATTTTCCGACGGCGCGCTTGGGCGGTCCATATAGAGCATTTCAGTGCGGAACAGCCCTACCGACTGTGCGCCGTTGTTAAATGCCGCCATCGCCTCTACCGAGTGGGCAATGTTCGCCGCCACTTCCAGACGAATGCCGTCTTCCGTGCGCCCTTCTTTATCCAGCCAGGTCTGCTGCTGACGGCGAATTTGCTCCTGCACCCACGCTTCCTGCTGATAGTAGCGCGCGACGGCTTCATCGGGTTTCACCACCACTAAACCGGCGTTACCGTCAATCTGCACTCGCTGATCAACCCACGGCAGCAGCGCATCCATATCGACGCCCACCAGGGTCGGAATATTGAATGAGCGCGCGAGGATCACGGTGTGCGAAGTGGTTCCGCCGCTGCGCAGTAGCAGTCCTTTGAGCAGCGTTTTATCCAGTTCGAGGAACTGGCTGGGGGTTAACTCATCAGCCAGACAGATAGACTCTTCCGTCAGCTTGCCCGGTACCGGGAAGCGCGATTCGCCGTAGATATGCTGTAGCAGCTGGAAGCAGACGTCGCGAACGTCCAGCACGCGCTCCTGCAAATAGCTGTTGCCAGAAGCACTAAACTGGGCGCAGAAATGTTCGCTGGTCGCCACCACTGCTTCAGCGCAGCTCAGGCCAGTCAGCAGGCCGCCAAGCAGATGCTGGCGCAACGAGGCATCGGTCGCTAAAGAACGATGCGCTTCAAGGATCGCGCTGGCGGTGCCGTCGTTATCCAGCAGACGGAACTCAATATTTTTCACCAGCAGCATCAACCCGTTATCCAGCGACGCCTGCTCTTGTTCAATATTTTTCGCCGCCGGCAGCGTGCCTAAGTCGCGCAGATCCAGCGATTTAAGGTGGGTGAGCCTGCCGCCCGCGCTCCCGGCGCAAACCGGCAACGCATGAAACAAGGTGGGGTTGAGACGAGAGAGTGATTCCGGAACCGGCTGAACGTCCATTTGATCGACCGTCGGCAGCGGCGCATCGCAGTGCGGAAACTCATCGGTGATAAAGGCCGACAGCGCGTCAAACGCCTGCTGCTCATCCTGACCGCTGATGATCAGCTGACAGCTATCCCCCTTAATGGTGTTGGTACCAATAATCGCCAGCGCGCTTTTCGCATTCCCGCGCCCTTCGCTGCGGGTATTCAACCATTCGACCGAAGACGAAAAAGTATTACACAGCGTTTCTACCAGACTTGCCGGACGCGCATGTACACCGTTGGGCAAATCACATATGAATTCAATTACCAGAGCCATCGTCTTCCTCCTGAACAATGCGTTATTGCCTCAAAAGTAAAGAAAGAATCCGCCAGCCACTACGCGACAAAACTGGCAATTACTGGATATTTGTATGCACGGATCTTTTTTATGCTCACCGTCACAAATACGCCAGCTAAATAGCTTAAAAACCCCACAGGACTAAGATTTGAGGTGGATCGCAATTTTCTTCTCGCCTTACAAATATCCAGTAAATGCACTTTTTCTCTACTGTTTTATAAGCCGCCCTTTTTCTAAGGTTGATGCATCAACTCAGTCACGAGCCGCACAGGCTCAGGAGAAAACAATGAACGAACTGGTGCAAATACTAAAAAATACACGCCAGCACCTCATGACCGGGGTTTCACATATGATCCCTTTTGTCGTGTCCGGAGGAATATTGCTGGCCGTCTCCGTCATGTTGTACGGCAAGGGCGCAGTGCCCGATGTTGCCACCGATCCTAATCTGAAAAAACTGTTTGATATCGGCGTGGCCGGTCTGACGTTAATGGTGCCGTTCCTGGCGGCCTATATCGGCTACTCCATTGCCGACCGCGCGGCGCTGGCCCCCTGCGCTATTGGTGCCTGGGTCGGCAACAGCTTTGGTGCCGGTTTCTTCGGCGCGCTGATCGCCGGGATGATTGGCGGCCTGGTGGTCTACTACCTGAAGAAAATCCCGGTGCACAAAGTCCTGCGCTCGGTGATGCCTATCTTTGTTATCCCGATTATCGGCACCTTTATTACCGCCGGGATCATGATGTGGGGCCTTGGTGAGCCGATTGGCGCGCTGACCGCCAGCTTAACCGGCTGGCTGCAAGGGATGCGCGAAGGCAGCATCGTCGTGCTGGCGATCATTATGGGCCTGATGCTGGCTTTCGACATGGGCGGGCCAGTAAACAAAGTGGCCTACGCCTTTATGTTGATTTGCGTTTCGCAAGGTGTTTACAGCGTCGTCGCGATTGCCGCCGTTGGCATCGCCGTACCGCCGCTGGGCATGGGGCTGGCAACGCTGATTGGTCGTAAATACTTCTCCGCTGAAGAGCGCGAAACCGGTAAAGCCGCGCTGGTCATGGGATGCGTTGGCGTCACCGAAGGCGCGATTCCTTTCGCCGCCGCCGACCCGCTGCGCGTGATCCCGGCCAACATGATTGGCGCCGCCGCTGGCTGCGTGACCGCCGCGCTGCTCGGCGCGCAGTGCTACGCCGGTTGGGGTGGACTGATCGTTCTGCCGGTCGTTGAAGGTAAATTCGGCTTCATCGCGGGTCTCGCGGTTGGCGCCATCGTTAGCGCAGCCTGCGTCATCCTGCTCAAAGCCCTTGCCAAGAAGAAAACGTCAGACGCCAAAGCCGATGACGAGATGGATCTTGATTTCGAAATTAACTGAAAAACTGGAAGGAATATTTTATGACCAAAATTATCGCCGTTACCGCTTGCCCGTCTGGCGTCGCACATACCTATATGGCCGCTGAGTCGCTGGAAAGCGCCGCTAAAGCCAAAGGCTGGCAGGTCAAAGTCGAGACTCAGGGCTCCATCGGCATTGAGAATGAACTGACGGCGGAAGACGTTGCCAGCGCCGATATGGTTATCCTGACCAAAGATATCGGCATCAAGTTCGAAGAGCGTTTTGCCGGGAAAACCATTGTGCGCGTCAATATCAGCGACGCCGTTAAGCGCGCCGAAACCATTATGAACAAAATCGACAGCCACCTTTCTCAGAATGCCTGAATAAATAGCGGGGCGCGTTCTGCGCTCCGCCAAAAAAATGGAGTTTGTCATGACCAATCGCACTCAACGTTTAAAAGACCGTTTGTTCGCTAACCCACGCGAGATCTCCCTCGAACGCGCCCTGCTCTATACCGCCAGCCATAAGCAGACGGAGGCGGAGCCGGTGATGATCCGCCGGGCGAAAGCGACCGAATGGGTCCTCGACCACGTACAAATTTCGATTCGTGATGACGAACTGATCGCCGGTAACCGGACGATTAAACCGCGCGCCGGGATAGTCTCCCCGGAAATGGACCCCTACTGGCTGCTCAAAGAGCTGGATCAGTTCCCGACCCGCCCGCAGGACCGCTTCAATATTAGTGAAGAAGACAAACGTATCTATCGTGAAGAGCTGTTCCCGTACTGGGAAAACCGCTCGATGAAGGACTTCATCAACAGCCAGATGACGGATGAAGTGAAAACCGCCGTCAGCACGCAGATTTTTAGCGTTAACCAGACCGATAAGGGCCAGGGGCATATCATTATTGACTACCCTCGCCTGCTGGAAAACGGCCTCGCCGCGCTGGTGGCGGAGCTGAAAACGGTAAACAAACAGCATCCGCAAAACAGCTTCTATCAGGCGGTGCTGATCCTGCTGGAAGCTTCCCAGCGCCATATTCTGCGCTATGCGGCGCTGGCCGATGAAATGGCCGCCAACTGCGTTGATGAACAGCGGCGTAAAGAGCTGGAAACCATCGCCGAAATTTCCCGCCATAACGCGGTGCATCGCCCGGAGGATTTCTGGCAGGCCAGCCAGCTCTTCTGGTATATGAATATCATTTTGCAATATGAATCCAACGCCAGCTCCATTTCACTGGGGCGCTTTGACCAGTACATGCTGCCGTATTATCAGGCGTCGCTGAATCGCGGCCAGGACCCGCAGTTCCTTAAAGAGCTGCTGGAATCGCTGTGGGTGAAGTGCAACGATATCGTTCTGCTGCGTTCAACCAGCAGCGCACGCTACTTTGCGGGCTTCCCGACAGGCTATACTGCCCTGCTCGGCGGCCTGACCGAGACCGGGCGCAGCGCGGTGAATATCCTGTCGTTTTTGTCCCTCGATGCCTATCAGAACGTGCGTCTGCCGCAGCCGAACCTCGGCGTGCGGGTTAATGAACTGATCGACCGCCCTTTCCTGCGCAAAACCGCAGAGACCATTCGCCTCGGCACCGGCATTCCGCAAATCTTTAATGATGAAGTGGTGATCCCGGCGTTTCTCAACCGCGGCGTGTCTCTGGAAGACGCGCGGGATTACTCGGTGGTCGGCTGCGTTGAGCTGTCGATCCCTGGACGCACCTACGGTCTGCACGATATCGCGATGTTCAACCTGCTGAAGGTGATGGAAATCGTGATGCTGGAGAACGAAAGCAATCCTGACATCACCTGGGATGGGCTGATCAACCAGATCCGCGACAAGATCCGCTACTACATTAAGCTGATGGTCGAAGGCAGCAACATTTGCGATATCGGCCACCGCGATTGGGCACCGGTTCCCCTGCTCTCCTCATTTATTGAAGATTGCGTGCAGCACGGCAAAGATATTACCGAAGGCGGCGCGCGCTATAACTTCTCCGGGGTGCAAGGTATCGGCATCGCTAACCTGAGCGATTCGCTGCACGCGCTCAAAGGGATGGTGTTTGAGCAACAGCGTCTGAGCTTTGCCGAGCTGATTGCGGTGCTAAAAGCTAACTTCCAGACGCCGGAAGGCGAGAAAATCCGCGCCCGCCTGATCAACCGCTTTGAGAAATACGGTAACGATATCGACGAAGTGGACAACATCAGCGCCGATCTGCTGCGTTTCTACTGCAAAGAGGTTGAACAGTACCAGAACCCGCGCGGCGGCCACTTCACGCCGGGTTCATATACCGTATCTGCCCACGTGCCGCTGGGTTCAGTGGTTGGCGCGACCCCGGATGGCCGTCTGGCCGGGGAACAGCTGGCGGACGGCGGACTGTCGCCGATGGTCGGTCAGGATTCACAGGGGCCGACCGCAGTGCTCAAGTCGGTGAGCAAGCTGGATAACTATCTGCTGTCCAACGGCACGCTGCTGAACGTCAAATTCACTCCGGCGACGCTTGCCGGTGACGGCGGACTGAACAAGCTGGCCGATTTTTTACAGGCCTTCACCAAGCTAAAGCTACAACATATTCAGTTCAACGTGGTCAACGCCGACACGCTGCGCGAAGCCCAGCAGCGGCCGCAGGATTTTGCCGGCCTGGTAGTGCGCGTCGCGGGCTACAGCGCCTTCTTTGTCGAGCTGTCGCAGGAGATTCAGGATGACATTATCCGCCGCACCGCGCATCAGCTGTGAGGTGATGGAAACGCGCGCCGATAAGGCGCGCATTTTTAACATCCAGCGCTACTCTTTGAATGACGGTCAGGGGATCCGCACCGTCGTTTTTTTTAAAGGTTGCCCGCATACTTGCCCATGGTGCGCCAACCCGGAGTCGATCTCGCCGAAAATCCAGACCGTACGCCGGGAGAGCAAGTGCCTGCACTGTTCCCGCTGCCAGCAGGATGTTGTCGAGTGCCCTTCCGGCGCGTGGGAGCAAATTGGCCGCGACGTCACGCTGGATAATCTGCTGAAGGAAGTGCTAAAAGACGAGGTCTTCTTCCGCGCCTCCGGCGGCGGCGTCACCCTGTCGGGCGGCGAAGTGCTAATGCAGGCTGAGTTTGCCACACGTCTTTTGCGCCGCTTACGCGAGTGGGGGATCAGAACCGCGATTGAAACGGCTGGCGATACCGCATTCAGCCGTTTTTTCCCGCTGGCGAAAGAGTGTGATGAAGTCTTATTTGATCTAAAAATTATGGATGAAGCGCTGGCCAGAGGGCAGTTGCTAATGAATATGCCGCGGGTGCTGGATAACTTCAGCCGTCTGATAGAAGCGAATATTCATGTGATACCCCGGGTGCCGTTAATTCCGGGATTTACGCTTAATGAAGAGAATTTCCGCCAGATCCTGGCGTTTTTAGCCCCTTTTAAGCTGCCAGAAATTCATCTTCTGCCGTTCCATCAATACGGCGAACCAAAATATCACTTACTGGGAAAAACATGGTCGATGTCGATGATTAAAGCACCTGAAGAATCTGAGATTCAACCATTCAAGACGCTGGCTGAACAGGCCGGTTTTAGCGTGACCATCGGCGGATAACGCCTGGAGGATGCTATGGATTTCAATATCGTTGCCGTAACGGCCTGCGTAAGCGGCGTCGCTCACACTTATATGGCAGCCGAGCGCCTGGAAAAGGTCGGCCACCATGAGAAATGGAATATCAAAATTGAAACGCAAGGAGCGTTGGGGGTTGAGAACAAAATCACGGCGGACGATATTGCCCATGTCGATGTCGTTCTGCTGGTGACGGATATTGAAATCGACGATGCCAAGCGTTTTAGCGGCATCCGCACCATTAAGACCAGCATCAAAACCTTCTTGTTGCAGCCGCAGCAGATTGTCGAAGCGGTGAAATGCATTATGAAAAAGCCGGTGGTTTATATTGAGATCCCTTGAGTGAGGGAAATCCCGGAGGCGGCGCTTAACGCGCCTGTCCGGGCTTGTATGATGACTCCGTCAGAAAGAACCGGCCAGTTCTC
>NZ_JAPUEW010000075.1:0-176308 GCF_027492335.1 Klebsiella sp.
AAGCGCCACCGGGGAAGCAAACCGCAGAGGATTTCAGACCTGGCACATTTCCCGGGGGTGACGCTAGACGCACCTGTCCGGGCTACCCGACCTGCAGACGGCTGTGAACCCGTAGCCCGGTCAGCGAAGCGCCACCGGGGAAGCAAACCGCAGAGGATTTCAGACCTGGCACATTTCCCGGAGGCGGCGCTTGACGCGCCTGTCCGGGCTACCCGACCCGCAGACGGCTGTGAACCCGTAGCCCGGTCAGCGAAGCGCCACCGGGGAAGCAAGCCGCAGAGGATTTCAGACCTGGCATATTTCCCGGCTAAGCACAGCGCGAGCCGGGAATATCTACTTTCGACCGAGCGGTACCACCAGCGGCGTATGCGCCACCGGATCTTCAATGATCGTACAGCGCAGGCCGTAAATCCTCTCGATAAGCTCCGCGCTGACAATCTCTTTCGGCGCGCCCTCGGCGACGATTTTGCCATCGCGCAGGGCAATCAAATGGGTGGCATAGCGGCAGGCCTGGTTCAGGTCATGCAGCACCGCCGCCAGCGTATATCCCTTCTCCCGATTCAGCTCGCTCAGCAGCTCCAGCAGATCGATCTGATGGCTGATATCGAGCCAGGTGGTCGGTTCATCCAACAGCATAATTGCCGTTTCCTGCGCCAGCACCATGGCGATCCACGCCCGCTGACGCTGGCCGCCGGAGAGCGTATCGACGCTTTGCAGCGCCAGGTCGGTGATCCCGGTGGCTTTCATCGCCTTGCTGACCGCCTCTTCATCCTCTTTGCGCCAACGAGTAAACATCGGTTGGTGCGGATAGCGCCCGCGAGCCACCAGCTCCTGAACGGTGATATCGCCAGGCGTAGTGGCATTCTGCGCCAGCAGGCCGATCCGTTTAGCCACCTCTTTGCTGGCATAATGCTGGATCTGCTCGCCGTCGAGCCAGACGTGGCCGCTGGTGGGCGTCATCAGGCGACTCAGGGTGCGCAGCAGCGTCGATTTACCACAGCCGTTAGGGCCAATAATGGCGGTAAAGTGGCCGTCGGGAATAGTCACGTTCAGCGATTCGGCGATGGTCTTTTTGCCGTACGCCAGGGTCAACTGGTCGCCGCGCAAACGGGAGGTTACAGCGGTCATTTTTTGCGGGACTCCTGAATTAATAACCCAATGAGGTAGATGCCGCCGAGGCTGACGGTCATCACACCCACTGGTAACTGATAAGGCATAAACAGGCGCTGAGCACAGTAGTCAGAGAGTGCCAGCACCAGCGCGCCGCACAACGCGGACTGAGTCAGGCCCCAGCGAGCGGTACCACTAAGGCGGCGCGCGATATGCGGGGCCACCAGGGCGATAAACGAAATCGGCCCGGCAAGCGCGGTAGCGGCGGCGGTGAGCACCACCCCGACCAGCATCATCAGCAGGCGCGAACGCTCAACCCGCACGCCCAGCGCGCAGGCGGTATCGTCGCCCATCTCCAGTAGCCGCATGCGTCGCGCCAGCAGCGCGGCAAAAACCAGCATCAGCAGAATCAGCGGCGCAGAGGGCCAGGTTTTGCCCCAGGTCAGGCCGTTAAGGGAACCGGCGTACCATAATCCGGCAGAGAGTGCGGTTTCCAGCGAGGCGCGCAGCAGTAGCCAGGTGTTAAACGCCACCAGCATGGCGCGGATGCCGATGCCGATAATAATCAGGCGAAAGGTCTCAATGCCGTTGCGCCAGGCCAGCAGCCAGACCACCAGCGCGGTGAGGATACCGCCAGCCATTGCCGCCATGGCGATAGCCGCCAGGTTCTGGCCGAACATCACCATCGCCACCAGCACGCCGCTCCAGGCGCCGGTGTTAAAGCCCATGACGTCCGGGCTGCCCAGCGGGTTGCGGGTGAGAGACTGGAAAATCGCCCCGCTGACGCCGAGCGCGGCGCCGATCAGCAGCGCCATCAGCACGCGCGGCAGACGCCATTCGGTCACCACCATGGTGACGTTGCGCGGCGCATCGCCAATCAGCGCGGAGATAACTTGCTCAACGCTTAACGGTACCAGACCGGTGCCGAGCCCCCACAGGGAGACCAGCACGCTGGCGATCACCAGAAGCAGGCAGCTAAAAATAAGGCGGCGAGAAGGGGCAATCACATCCCACCTCCGCGCGGCTGTCGGCGCACCAGCCAGATCAGAACCGGCGCGCCGATAAAGGCGCTGACCACCGATACACGAAGCTCGCCGGGAACCAGCAGGCGGCCAAGCACATCGGCAAACAAGAGCAGGGCTGGGGTGGCCAGTAGGGTGACCGGCAGCGACCAGCGATGATCGGCTCCCACCAGCCAGCGGGCCATATGCGGCATCATCAGGCCGATAAAGGCAATTGGCCCAACCACCGCCGTGGCGCTACCGCACAGGACGGTAATCGCCAGCAGACCAATCAGTTGAGTGCGTGCGACCCGGCTGCCTAGGGCGGTTGCCGTATCGTTGCCGAGGCTCAGGCTATTTAATGCCCGGCTGAGCAGCAGCGTGACCAGCCCGGCGATAATGACCGGAATCAGGACGATTTTCAGGGTTTGCAGCGTGCGCACGTCCAGTGAACCCGCTTGCCAGAAGCGCAGCTGATCGTAGACGTCGGGGTTAAGCAAGGCAATACCGCTGGAGAGTCCTTCGAGTACCGCCGCCAGGGCGACTCCCGCGAGCGTCAGGCGGACCGGGCTAAGCTGACCGCCGCCCTGGCTGCCGGTAAAGGCCACCAGCAGTGATGCGCCGAACGCGCCGCAAAAGGCCATCAGCAACTGCTCCTGCGGTGATGAAATGCCAAATAGCGCCGCGCCCAGCACGATGGCGAAACTAGCCCCGGAGTTAACGCCGAGGATCCCCGGATCGGCAAGCGGATTACGGGTGAGCGTTTGCATCAGTGCCCCGGCCAGACCCAGCGCGGCACCCGCCAACAGTCCAGCGAGGGTTCGCGGCAGTCGGGCATCAAGGACAATGGTGCAATCGGCGCTCTGGCAGGTGCCGGTGAAGGCATCGACAACGACGCTAAACGGCAGGGGTTTGGCACCAATCAGCAGGCTGAGCGCAATAGCAATGATTAAAACGATTAAAAGACCCGGTACGGCAAAGGCGCGCACCGCAGTCGTGGAAGACGACATGGCTTACATCCCTGACATGATAATGATAGTAATTATCGTTATCGATTCTATCCAGTTATGTTAGCATGTGCACCCATAAAAATGGTATGGAAAATAATAACAAGGCGCTGTCATGAACCGACAATCCTGGCTGCTGAATCTCAGCTTGCTGAAAACTCATCCGGCCTTTCGCGCCGTCTTTATCGCCCGCTTTATCTCAATTCTGTCGCTTGGCCTGCTGGGCGTGGCGATCCCGGTACAAATCCAGATGATGACCCACTCGACCTGGCAGGTTGGGCTGTCGGTGACCTTAACCGGCGGTTCGATGTTTGTCGGTCTGATGATCGGCGGCGTGCTGGCCGACCGCTATGAGCGCAAACGCCTGATTCTGCTGGCGCGCGGTACCTGCGGGATTGGCTTCGTCGGCCTGTGCCTGAATGCCATGCTGCCGGAGCCGTCGCTAATTGCTATCTATCTGCTGGGAATCTGGGACGGCCTGTTTGCCTCCATTGGCGTGACTGCGCTGCTGGCGGCGACTCCGGCGCTGGTCGGGCGGGAAAACCTGATGCAGGCGGGGGCGATCACCATGCTGACGGTGCGCCTGGGCTCGGTGATTTCTCCGATGATCGGTGGCCTGCTGCTGGCCACCGGTGGGGTCGCCTGGAACTACGGTCTGGCGGCGGCTGGGACCTTTATTACCACTCTGACGCTGCTGCGTTTACCGCAGTTAGCGCCGCCTCCGCAGCCGCGTGAACATCCGCTTAAATCGTTGAAGGCGGGAGTGACGTTTCTCTTTAATAGCCCGCTTATCGGCGGCATTGCGTTGCTCGGCGGTTTGCTGACGATGGCCAGCGCGGTGCGCGTACTCTATCCGGCGTTGGCCGGAAGCTGGCAGATGTCGGCATCGCAAATTGGTCTGCTGTATGCCGCGATCCCTCTGGGCGCAGCGCTGGGGGCGCTGACCAGTGGACAGCTGGCGCAAACGGCGAAACCCGGCGTGCTGATGCTGGTAACTACCGTCGGCTCGTTTGTAGCGATTGCGCTGTTCAGCCTGATGCCCATGTGGGAGCTGGGGGCGCTGTGCCTGGCGCTGTTTGGCTGGCTGAGCGCAATTAGCTCGCTGCTGCAATATACGCTGATTCAGACGCAAACCCCGGAAAACATGCTCGGGCGCATCAACGGCTTGTGGACCGCGCAAAACGTGACCGGCGATGCGATAGGCGCGGCGCTGCTCGGCGGCTTGGGCGCGATCCTGACGCCGGTGGCTTCGGCGAGCGCCAGCGGCTGGGCGCTGGTGATTGTTGGTGTGGTGCTGGTAGGACTGTTGCGCGAACTGCGCCGTTTTCAGCGACCGGAAGTGGTCAGCGAAAGTTAAATACGCTGGGTTTTCCCCGGAGGCGGCGCGTTGCGCCTGTCCGGGCTGCCTGACCGGCAGACGGCGGTGAACCCGTAGCCGGTCAGCGCAGCGCCACCGGGAAAAATAACGGAGAGGCGAGAATAGCGATAATAAAAAGCCCCGAATGGCTCCGGGGCTTTTTATCAATCGTCGGTGAGGGTTAACGCTTAGTATGCGCCGAGGTCGGTCCAGACCGCGCCCTGACCGCAGTTCGTGTCCGGCTGGTCGCCCGTAGACCACCATTTCACCTGGTAGTTATGGCCTTTCCAGCTCACGGTTTCGAAAGAGCCCCAGCTGTAGCTCAGGTCGTCTTGTATCTTCATTGGACGATTTTTCGCTGGAAAAACGAACGTGGGAGCATCAGTTCAATAGCCGCTTTTGGCGCATGGTTTACTGACGGTTCTGTCTATTCGTTGTCTTGGTCCTAACAACACAAAAAACGATGATATTTCGGCGGCATGCGCCGGGACGATGATGTTAACCAAAGAGCGTTGATAACCGTTGCAGCACCAGCAGGGCGCTGTAGTAATCAAGGCGGAAGGTTTCGGTCCCCAGCGGATAAACGCGTTTGCCTTCAACCGCAGGCAGATGCGACAGCAGAGGGTTGGCGTAAATGGCATCGGCGTCTTTTTGATCTCCGGCGAACAGGAACAGGCTCTTGCCGTTAAGCCCGGCGGCTAAATTCTCCCCACCCAACTGCACAATATCATGGCGTTTTCCCTGGCTCTGGCTGGCGTGTAGCCCGGCGGGCAGGTCGGCGAGGGTAAAGCCCAGCTGTTCGAGCATCTGTCCCTGTGCGGATTCTTTGGTCCAGATATTGGCGCTATGAGCCGCTGCGGTGTAGACCAGCGCGGTGACCGGCTGCGGCGGCAGCTTCATTTTTTCTTTTAGCGCCGCCAGCTGTTTATCGAATTCAGCAATTCGTTCCGCCGCCTGTTTTTCATGGCCGGTGATATTGCCTAACTGGGTCAGCAGCGCCTGCCAGCTTTTATCATCGTAGTTAATGATGAGCGTCGGGGCGATGGTTGAAAGCTGATCGTAGAGCGTCATCGCCGAATCGCCGCCGGTGGCGCTAATCAGTATCAGGTCCGGCATTTGGGCAGCGACGGCCTCAGCGCTCGGTTCGCCAATATAAAGTCGCGCCAGCTTGCGCGCTTTCGCTACATCACTCCACTGGCGCAAAAACCCCTGGCCATCGGCGACACGGTTATTCGGCGTGGTGGCCCCGCTGGCGACCACCGGCGCGTCAATCGCCAGCAGCGAGCCGGTCAGCGTTACGCTGGTGGAGACAATGCGCAGCGGCTGGCTTTCCAGCGTATGCGTTCCGCGGCTGTCG
Organism: Klebsiella sp.; assembly: GCF_027492335.1. Classification (NCBI taxonomy): domain Bacteria; kingdom Pseudomonadati; phylum Pseudomonadota; class Gammaproteobacteria; order Enterobacterales; family Enterobacteriaceae; genus Klebsiella; species Klebsiella sp. The sequence continues at coordinate 5,833 of NZ_JAPUEW010000075.1, forward strand.
GTAATCTGTCGCGGCCAGTCTGCCGCCAGCGCTGAGCTAATTCCTAAAAGCGCCAGACCGCTGGCGAGGAGAGTACGGCGGCAAAAAGTGGAGAAATTCACGTATTCGCATCCTGATTAAGTTGTGATAAATGCTTCTCATTTTCAGCTTTGCGCCGCATGGATGCAAGTCTATACCCTAATAATTCGAGTTGCAGGACAAAGCACTTGTGCTTTGAACAGCGCTTGCGCTGGCCCCGCAGGGGCGAGGCCGTAGGCCGAGTAACGCGGCAAGTGAACGAATCCCGATGAGCTTACTGTAGTAAGTGATTCGGGTGAGCGAACGCAGCCAACACACCTGCAACTTGAAGTATGACGGGTATAAGTAGCACAACATGCTACCTGTACGGTTGACATGTAGAGCAATACCTTTTAGGTTAGCCAACCAAAATATAAATGATAATTATTCGTAATATCTTTATCGTTTTTTGGAGGATGATATGGAAACGTCTTTGGCTGAGGATGTTCGGGAGAAAAAAATGACCCTGCCGCCGGAAAGCTTCTTCTTTATGTCGCCGTACCGCAGTTTCAGAACATCTGGCTGCTTTAGTCGTTTTTCGCACCCTGCCGCCGATGGCGATAATCTGGACGGGGAATTCCAGCGCAAAATGGCGGCCGCGTTTAAAGCCGCTCGGGCTGCCGGGATCGCGAAGCCGGTGATGGTTGGCGCTATCCCGTTCGACACCAATGAGCCGTCCGAGCTGTTTATCCCCGAGCGCTGGGAAGCGTTTTCCCGCACTGAAAAACAGCACTCCGCGCGTTATGCATCAAACCAAACGCCGATGGATGTTGTTCAGCGCCAGGAGATCCCCGAGCAGGATACCTTTATGGCGATGGTTGAGCGCGCTGCGGCTCTGACCGCAACGCCGGAAGTGGACAAAGTTGTCCTGTCGCGCCTGATTGATATCACCACTCGCGAACGGGTTGATAGCGGTGCGCTGCTTGAACGGCTGATCGCCCAGAACCCGGCCAGCTTTAATTTCCACGTGCCGTTATCAGACGGCGGCGTGCTGTTGGGCGCCAGCCCGGAACTGCTGCTGCGTAAAGAAGGGGCGCATTTTAGCTCGGTGCCGCTGGCCGGCTCGGCCCGCCGTCAGCCAGATGATGTGCTGGATCGCGAAGCGGGGCATAAGCTGCTGGCGTCGGCAAAAGACCGCCATGAGCACGACCTGGTCACCCAGGCGATGAAAGCCGTATTAACGCCGCGCAGCAGCGAGCTTTCCCTGCCGGACTCCCCGCAACTGATTACGACGCCGACCCTGTGGCATCTGGCAACGCAGATCCAGGGCACCGCGCTGGCAACAGAAAATGCCATGTCGCTGGCCTGTCTGCTGCATCCGACCCCGGCGCTGAGCGGCTTCCCGCATCAGGTGGCGAAACGCCTGATTAACGAACTGGAGCCATTTGACCGCCAGCTGTTCGGCGGCATTGTCGGCTGGTGTGATGACGAAGGCAACGGCGAGTGGGTGGTGACAATCCGCTGCGCGCGCTTGCATCAGCGCACCCTGCGGCTATTTGCCGGCGCAGGTATCGTTCCGGCCTCTTCGCCGCTGGGCGAGTGGCGCGAAACCGGCGTCAAACTGACTACCATGCTGAACGTATTCGGCTTGCAATAAGGGACTATGATGATCGAGTTTAACCGCTGGCCGGAAGATTTCGCGGCCCGCTATCGGCAAAAAGGTTACTGGCAGGATCTGCCGCTCACCAATCTGATTACCCGCCATGCGGAAAATGATGCCGCCGCTATTATCGATGGCGACAAAATCTATAGCTACCGTGAATTCAACCGCCGGGTGGATAACCTCGGTTCTTCGCTGCAACGTCAGGGCCTGAAGCGCGGCGAAACGGCGCTGGTACAGCTAGGTAACGTTGCCGAGTTTTACATTACGCTGTTTGCGCTACTGCGTATCGGCGTTGCGCCGGTCAACGCGCTTTTCAGCCATCAGCGCAGCGAGCTGAACGCCTACGCCACGCAGATTGAACCCGCTTTGTTGATTGCCGATCGTGAACACGCGCTGTTTGCTGATGATGCTTTTCTTAACGCTTTTATTGAGCAGCATCCGTCGGTACGCGTGGCGCTGCTGCTGAACGATAACGGCGAGCAGAGCCTGACGGCGGCCATCGAACAGCCGGCCGATAATTTCGTGGCGAATCCGACGCCTGCCGATGAAGTGGCGTTTTTCCAGCTTTCCGGCGGCAGCACCGGCACGCCGAAGCTGATCCCGCGCACGCATAACGATTATGACTACAGCATTCGCCGCAGCAATGAGCTGTGCGGCGTGAGCGCCGAAACGCGCTATCTGAACGCGCTTCCCGCTGCTCACAATTACGCGATGAGTTCGCCGGGTTCATTAGGCGTGTTCCTCGCCGGTGGCGTAGTGGTGCTGGCGCATGATCCGAGCGCGACGCTGTGCTTCCCGCTGATCGAAAAACATCAGATTAACCTGACCTCGCTGGTGCCGCCTGCGGTGAGCCTGTGGCTACAGGAGATCCATGATTCCGGCAGCAATACCCAATTGCAATCGTTGCGGTTGTTGCAGGTTGGCGGAGCGCGCCTGTCCGCGACGCTGGCCGCCCGTATTCCGGCGGAAATTGGTTGCCAGCTTCAGCAGGTCTTCGGCATGGCTGAAGGGTTGGTGAACTACACCCGCCTCAACGACAGCCCGGAGCGCATTATCAACACCCAGGGCTGCCCGATGTGCCCGGATGATGAAGTGTGGGTGGCCGATGCCGATGGCAATCCGCTGCCGCGCGGTGAAGTGGGGCGTCTGATGACCCGTGGTCCCTATACCTTCCGCGGCTACTACAAAAGCCCGCAGCACAATGCCGAAGCGTTTGATGCCGACGGTTTCTACTGCTCGGGCGATCTGATTTCGATCGACGAGGACGGTTACATCACCGTGCAGGGTCGGGAAAAAGATCAGATCAACCGCGGCGGTGAAAAGATCGCGGCGGAAGAGATCGAAAACCTGCTGCTGCGCCATCCTGCGGTGATCCACGTTGCGCTGGTCAGCATGGAAGACAGCCTGCTGGGCGAAAAAAGCTGTGCATATCTGGTGGTCAAAGAGCCTCTGCGCGCGGTGGCGGTTCGCCGCTTCCTGCGTGAACAAGGGGTCGCAGAATTTAAACTTCCGGACCGCGTGGAGTGCGTTGACGCGCTGCCGCTGACGCCGGTGGGCAAAGTCGATAAAAAACAATTACGTCAGTGGCTGGCTGAACGCAAGCTGGGCTGAAGGAGAAGACAGAATGGCAATTCCTAAATTACAGGCTTACGCGCTGCCGGAAGCCAGCGATATCCCGGCGAACAAAGTGAGCTGGGCATTTGAGCCGTCCCGTGCCGCGCTGTTAATCCACGATATGCAGGAATATTTCCTCAATTTCTGGGGCGAAAACAGCGCGATGATGGAGAAGGTCGTGGCCAACATTGCTGCCCTGCGCGATTTCTGCAAACAGAATAATATCCCGGTGTTTTACACCGCACAGCCGAAAGAGCAGAGCGATGAAGACCGCGCGCTGCTGAACGATATGTGGGGTCCGGGCCTTACCCGCTCTCCGGAACAGCAGCAGGTGATCGCCGCGCTGGCGCCGGACGACAACGACACCGTGCTGGTGAAGTGGCGCTACAGCGCGTTCCATCGTTCGCCGCTGGAAGAGATGCTGAAAGAAGCCGGTCGCGATCAGCTGATCATTACCGGTGTTTACGCTCATATCGGCTGTATGACGACGGCGACCGATGCGTTTATGCGCGATATAAAGCCGTTCTTCGTCGCCGATGCGCTGGCTGATTTTAGTCGTGAAGAGCACCTGATGGCGCTGAAATACGTCGCGGGTCGCTCCGGTCGGGTGGTGATGACCGAAGAGCTGCTGCCGCTACCGGCGTCGAAAGCCGCGCTGCGCGCGCTGGTGTTGCCGCTGCTGGATGAATCCGACGAGCCAATGGATGATGAAAATCTGATCGACTACGGTCTGGATTCGGTGCGCATGATGGCGCTCGCCGCCCGCTGGCGTAAAGTGCACGGCGATATCGATTTCGTTGTACTGGCGAAAAATCCGACTATTGATGCCTGGTGGACGCTGCTTTCCCGCGAGGTGAAATAATGTCTGGATTAGATTTTCACGGCCAGACCGTGTGGGTAACCGGCGCGGGCAAAGGTATCGGTTATGCGACCGCGCTGGCGTTTGTTGAAGCCGGGGCGATGGTAACCGGTTTTGATCTGGCGTTTGACGGCGAAAACTACCCCTTTGCTACCGAGACGCTGAACGTTGCCGACGCGCAGCAGGTGGCGCAGGTCTGCGGCCGCCTGCTGGATAACATCGAGCGACTGGATGTGCTGGTCAACGCTGCCGGAATTTTGCGCATGGGGGCGACCGATACGCTGAGTCTGGAAGACTGGCAGCAGACCTTTGCCGTCAACGTCGGCGGGGCGTTTAACCTGTTTCAGCAGACGATGGCGCAGTTCCGCCGCCAGAAGGGCGGAGCGATTGTCACCGTGGCTTCCGACGCCGCACATACCCCGCGTATCGGCATGAGCGCTTACGGCGCTTCGAAAGCGGCGCTGAAGAGCCTGGCATTGACCGTCGGTCTGGAGCTAGCGGGCAGCGGCGTGCGCTGTAATCTGGTCTCTCCTGGCTCGACCGATACCGATATGCAGCGGACGCTGTGGGTCAGCGACGATGCTGAACAGCAGCGTATTCGCGGCTTTGGCGAGCAGTTTAAGCTGGGCATTCCGCTAGGGAAAATTGCCCGCCCGCAGGAAATTGCCAACACGATTCTGTTCCTCGCTTCCGCCCACGCCAGCCATATCACGCTACAGGATATCGTGGTGGACGGCGGCTCGACGCTGGGGGCATAAATGGCCTGGAAACGTCAGCTGACGCTGGATGAGCTTAATGCGACCAGCGCGAATACGATGGTGGCGCATCTGGGTATCGTCTATACCCGAATTGAGGAGGGCGTGCTGGAGGCCGAAATGCCGGTCGACGGCCGTACTCATCAGCCTTTTGGCTTGTTACACGGAGGCGCATCCGCGGCGCTGGCGGAAACCCTCGGCTCCATGGCCGGGTGGCTGATGACCGAAGAGGGCCAGTGCGTGGTGGGGACCGAGCTCAATGCCACCCATCACCGGGCGGTTTCCAGCGGCAAAGTGCGCGGCGAGTGCCGTCCGCTGCACCTCGGACGCCAGGGCCAGAGCTGGGAGATTGCCGTATTTGACGAGCGGGGCCGGCGCTGCTGTACCTGTCGGCTTGGGACATCAGTCCTCGGCTGAGGGAACGCCTGTTCCCGGCTTGCGGCGTGAACGCCTTCGCCGGGCTACGGGTTCACTATCGTCTGCATTTTTCCCGGTGGCGCTGCGCTGACCGGGCTACGAGTTTACAATTGCCTGCAGTCGGGTAGCCCGGACAGGCGCGTTGAGCGCCGCCTCCGGGAATCACCATGATGCAGACGCAGATTATCCTTCTCCGTTTTCATTCATTTTCCTGCCAGAAGTGATCTCGCTAGCAATGTGAGACAAATCCTTGCCGTCAGACGACATCTGCATCGTTTCTAAGTTGTTAAAATCTATATTGTGTTCTAGAAACAAATTGTAACATCCTGATTACCCTACCTGTGGAACACAATGATGAATAATTCAGGGAAATACCTCATCTGGACACTGCTCTCCGTTATCGGAGCCTTTGCCCTTGGTTATATCGCGCTAAACCGGGGTGAACAGATTAACGCGCTATGGATTGTCGTCGCGGCAGTCTGCGTGTATCTGATCGCCTATCGTTTCTATGGCCTGTATATCGCAAAAAACGTGCTGGGAGTTGACCCGACGCGGATGACGCCGGCGGTGCGTCACAACGACGGTCTCGACTATGTCCCGACTGATAAGAAAGTGCTTTTCGGCCACCATTTTGCGGCAATTGCCGGGGCAGGGCCGCTGGTTGGTCCGGTGCTGGCAGCGCAAATGGGCTACCTGCCGGGGATGATCTGGATCCTCGCGGGCGTGGTGCTGGCCGGGGCGGTACAGGACTTTATGGTGCTGTTCGTCTCTACCCGCCGCGACGGACGTTCGCTCGGTGAGTTGGTCAAAGAGGAGATGGGCCCCACCGCCGGGGTACTGGCGCTGGTGGCCTGTTTTATGATCATGGTGATTATCCTCGCGGTACTGGCGATGATCGTGGTGAAAGCGTTGACCCACAGCCCGTGGGGCACCTACACCGTGGCCTTCACCATTCCGCTGGCGATTTTCATGGGGATCTATATTCGCTATTTGCGCCCCGGACGCATTGGCGAAGTGTCGGTCATTGGCCTGGTGATGCTGGTATTTGCCATCATTTCCGGCGGCTGGGTAGCGGAAAGCCCGACCTGGGCGCCGTGGTTTGACTATACCGGCGTGCAGCTCACGTGGATCCTGGTGGGCTACGGTTTTATCGCCGCCGTTCTGCCGGTGTGGCTGCTGCTGGCTCCGCGCGATTACCTCTCTACCTTCCTCAAAATCGGCACTATCGTTGGTCTGGCAATCGGTATCCTGATTATGCGTCCGACGCTGACCATGCCGGCGCTGACCAAGTTTATTGATGGTACCGGTCCGGTCTGGAGCGGCAGTATGTTCCCGTTCCTGTTTATCACTATCGCCTGCGGCGCGGTCTCCGGCTTCCATGCCCTGATCGCCTCCGGTACCACGCCGAAAATGCTGGCTAATGAAGGTCAGGCCTGCTTTATCGGCTACGGCGGCATGCTCATGGAGTCCTTCGTGGCGATTATGGCGCTGGTGGCTGCCTGTATTATCGACCCGGGCGTCTACTTCGCCATGAATAGCCCGATGGCAGTACTGGCTCCGGCGGGCGTCACCGATGTGGTGGCGTCAGCGGCGCAGGTGGTGAGCAGTTGGGGCTTTACCATCACGCCTGATACCCTCAGCCAGATTGCTAAAGAAGTGGGCGAGCAGTCGATTATCTCCCGTGCGGGCGGAGCACCGACGCTAGCGGTGGGGATGGCCTACATCCTGCACGGCTCGCTGGGCGGTCTAATGGATGTCTCGTTCTGGTATCACTTCGCGATTTTGTTTGAGGCGCTGTTTATTCTGACCGCGGTGGATGCGGGAACGCGTGCAGCGCGCTTTATGCTTCAGGATCTGCTGGGAGTGATAAGCCCGGGGCTGAAGAAAACCAGTTCGCTTCCGGCTAACCTGCTGGCGACCGGGCTATGCGTACTGGCGTGGGGTTACTTCCTGCATCAGGGCGTGGTCGACCCGCTCGGCGGCATCAACACCCTGTGGCCGCTGTTTGGTATCGCCAATCAGATGCTGGCAGGGATGGCGCTGATGCTCTGTGCGGTGGTACTGTTTAAGATGAAACGCCAGCGCTATGCGTGGGTGGCGCTGCTGCCGACCTCCTGGCTGCTGATTTGTACCCTGACGGCGGGCTGGCAGAAGTCGTTCAGTACCGATACCAAAGTCGGTTTCCTGGCGATTGCCAATAAGTTCCAGGCGATGATTGACAGCGGCAACATCCCGCCGCAGTACACCGAATCTCAGCTGGCGCAGCTGGTGTTTAATAATCGTCTGGATGCCGGTCTGACCATCTTCTTTATGGTAGTGGTGGTGGTGCTGGCGCTGTTCTCAATTAAAACCGCGCTGGCGGCGCTGAAAGAGGACAAACCGACGGCGAAAGAGACTCCTTACCAGGCGATGCCTGCTGATGCAGACAACCTGGTGACTCAGGCCAAACGCGCCCACTAAGGCATAACGATATCGCCCTCCTTTGTGTAAAGGGGGGCGATGATGAGAGTTGAAAATGTTTGATACCCTTTCGAAAGCAGGAAAATATTTAGGTCAGGCGGCGAAAATGATGATCGGCGTGCCGGATTACGACAATTACGTCGAACACATTCGCGCCACGCATCCCGAGCAGACGCCGATGACCTACGAAGAGTTTTTCCGTGAACGCCAGGACGCGCGCTACGGCGGCAAAGGTGGGGCGAAGTGCTGCTAAATGAGAGGTCTCCGAAGACTGGAGACCTTCCTTTCAGGCCATCTCACCCTGCGCCAGCTTCTGTTTTATTCCTTCATAGTACTTATCGTTAATCACGTATTTTTTCATAAACAGACCGACAATCAGGTTAAATACGGAGGGGATCAGCGTCATCATCAGGGTGATACCCAGCAACGATGACGGCGACTGTTCGACATCTGCCTGATAACCGAAGAAGCTCAGCGAAAAGCCGATAAATCCGCCCGCTAACCCCATTCCCAGTTTCTGGAAGAACAGGATCCCGCCAAATGCCAGTCCGGAAACGCGGGTGCCGGTTTTCACTTCGCCATAATCCACCGCCTCTGCGATAGAAGCCCAGTACACCGGAAGCTGCATATCACCCAATAGCGTAATGATGAAGAAGAAAACAAATGCCAGATAAATGTTCTGCTCGCCAACGACGAAGTACATGGCAACCCCAGCGACGAAGGTCAGCAACTGGGTGTAACGGAACATTTTGATTTTGTCGTAATAGCGGGTAATGGTCCCGGCCAGCAGCATCGCCGTAACGGACGCCACGACCCCGGTGGTCAGGAATGGTGAAATCAGCTCATTGCCGCCGTGCAGATAGTACTTGGCGTAATAAGCCGCAACCGAGTTACGCACGATGCCGCCAAACATGATTAACGCTATCGATACACCGAGGATCAACCACTGGTCATTCTTCATCAGATTCTTGAACTGAGTCGGAAAATGGATGTGCTCGGTTTTATGCGTAATGCGCTCTTTTACGCTGAAGAAACAGCAAATACACAACAGCGTCGACACAATCCCCATGGAGCCCATCGCCAGCTGGTAGCCGCTGGCCAGGTTGTTTTTGCCAAAGTACAGCGCCGCCATGGGAACGATGATGGTGACTAAAAACATGGCGATTTTGGTCATCACAAAGCGATAGCTGTTGGCGCTCAGACGTTCTTTAGGATCGTCGGTGATGACGCCGATGAGTGAAACGTAAGGGATTGAGATAAACGTATAGGTTAGCGTCAGCGCGATGTAGGAGCCCCAGGCCCAGATCAGCTTGCCGGTGTAGTCAAAATCTGGCGTGGTGAACATCATCCAGATGGTTATCCCGAAGGGGATAGAGAAAAAAAGCAGATACGGACGGTATCTTCCCCAGCGACTCTCTGTTTTGTCGGTCATCATGCCAATCAACGGGTCGATCACCGCATCGATAAAGCGTACGCCAATCAGCAGAATTCCCAAATCGCCAGGAGTCAAGCCGTAAACGTCCGTATAGAAATAGGTAATAATCATCGCCATCGACATCATGACGATAGCGATAGCCATATCGCCAGCACCAAAGCCGATCTTTTCCCCGATTGATAGTTTCATAGTCTCACATGTCCTGATACGAGAGTGTTTGAGGCGTCGCCGCAGTTCATTAAAAGTAATATCATTAAATTGGTATCTACCACAATAAAAATAAGCGCATTTTGAGGTGTTAGCTTGTTATTTTATTAACTAATTGATTTTATTTTAATAATTTATGTTTATTTTGATGGTTGTCACAAATTAACATAATTTAAATTCTTATTTATGCTCACTGGTGATTTTATTGGTAACTACCAATTTGTGATTTTTAGCATGATATTGATGAATGAGAGCCTGATTCTGCTAGCGCAAAATCAGTAACCGGTCAGTTAGCCGGATTGGGCTCTTACCTCTATGACTATTAAGGATATTTAAATGGCTTCAGTTGGATGTGATTCGGTGGTCTATAACAAGATTTTGGGAGCGCTGGCGTGTGCAGGCATGGGAGATGCGCTTGGGGCGTCAACGGAACTGTATAGTATTGATGAGATTAAACAGAAGTGGGGCGGCTGGTTAGACAAGTTTGTTGAGCCGCCGGAAGACACCTTTGCCGGTTCATTAAAAGGCGTTGCTGGTTTAATCACCGATGATTCAAGCCAGATGTATGTTTTTGCGGAAGCCCTGATTACCGCGGGGTACGGGCAATTTACCAACGAAAACTGGAAAACAGCTTTGCTGCGCTGGGCAGATATGATGCCTTACGCCATGTATAAAGGGCCGACGACGGAACAGGTCGTTAAAGCGCTGCGCGAGGGTTACCCGACCAACACCATCGGTCGCATTGGTACCTCCACCCGTCAGGCGCCGAACGTGGGGACCACTAACGGCGCGGGAATGCGCGTGGCTCCCGCTGGATTGATCTATCCGGGTCAGCTCGCTAAAGCTTGTAACCTGGCGCTGCTGACCTGCTTACCCTCCCATGATACGAATATCGCTATTGCCAGCGCCTGTGCGATTGCCGCAGCGACATCTCAGGCCATGGTGGTTGATACCACGCTGGATGAGATTATCGACGCCAGTCTTGAAGGCGCACGCTACGGAGAATCATTAGCGAAAAAACATGCACGCTGCGTTGCAGGACCGTCTATTGAAATGCGCACCCGGCTGGCGGTAAAAATCGCCCGCGAGTCGGATTCACTGGAAAAATGCCTGTATGAGATTGAAGGCTATATCGGTAACTCCGTGGCGGCACATGAGTCTATTCCGGCGGCGATTGGCCTGCTGGCCTTCTGCGAGGGGCGTCCGTGGGAGACCATTGTCGCAGCAAGTAATGTCGGTAACGACACCGACAGTATTGCTACGATGGCCGGAGCGATTGCGGGGGCCTGGAAGGGATTCGATGCGTTGCCAAAAGAGCAATATGCGTTTTTCAACTCCGTAAATAGTCATGACTTCAATTTACCGGAGATAGCCACTGGCCTGACAAAGCTGGCCATGGAATCACTGAAAGGTTAATGGCTAATGAGAGCGGATGGGGAAGATAAGGTCATCATGCCATTGTCCTGCACCCGGCAAGAAATTGCCGGGATCTCTGGTCTGCTATCCACGATGCAGCTTCAGCCCAATAGCCTGTCGGTGCTGGCGGATATTGATTTTGCCTCGCTGGAACGGTTGTACCTGGTGGGATCCGGTGATTCGTACGCCATTGCGTTGATGGTTGAGGAGTATCTGAATCGTTGTGGGGCGATTCAGTGCCGCGCCGTACAGTCATTGGCGTTTTTGGGCTTACCGGCGGAGCACTTCAGTGCCACTTCGCTGGTGGTTGTCATCAGCGCCAGCGGCAGGCCTTCTCCGGTTCTTGATGCGCTTGCCCATGCGCTCACGACGGAAGCCAGCGTTGTCGGGATGACCAATTCGCCGGGTAGCCCGTTTGCTAACTTATCGTCGCGCATGCTGTTTACTCAGGCGTCTAAAAAGGGTATGCCGACCCAAAGTAGCTCAGCAACGCTGTTTTTATTAATGCAGCTGGTAGAACGGATGATTCAGGCGAAAACGACTGTATCAGAGATGAAGGGTGTGGATATCTCTTGTTTGTTCCAGGATTGGGAAAACGCGCAATGGCAGGCGTGGCTGGCGGAACATGCTAAGGCATTTTTCTCCCGTCGGGTGATTTTTCTGGGCAACGGGATAACCTGGGGAATGGCGTATCTGGCGTCGAACCTGATGGCCTGCGGGCCGCAAATTGAGGCCAGTTTTTTCCCTATTGAAGAGTATTGCCACGCGTTAAGGCTTAATCAGGCTAATCAACGACACCTTGTGTTGATGTTTCCTGAAAAAAATGAAGACCAGATATTGTGCGCATCTATTCAGCGCCGTTTAACCCGCCAGGGGGCATTGTCATATTGTTTTGCGCCTCCTGAGAATTTTAGAGTACACGATTATTTACAGCGAAATATGCTGCTGCTTTTCCAACTCTCTTTGAAACTGGCGGAGCGTTACGTCGCTATGGGTGGTGAACGCGTAACATTCGAGGATGTAAAATGATTAAAAAATATGATGTCGTTGCGGTCGGAAGTGGCAACATTGATCTGGTCTTTCGGGTGCCCAGATTGCCTGGTAATGATGATAAAGTCGTTGGCAAAAAAATATCCGAAAATGTGGGCGGTACCGTAGCGAATAGCGCCTGTATGATGTCAACGCTGGGCTTGAAGGTCGTCTCGTTATCCAGTGCGGGCGACGATCGTTATGGTCAACTGATTGTTGATGATTTCAATCGCCACGGTGTTGATACCCGCTATATCAAGATCAATCCCGGCCAGGATCCTAATATGGCGATTATTATTCTCGATGAGAGTGGGGAAAAATCGTTAATTTATGCGCCGGGAGATAATTGTGAGTGGGATCAGCAGACGGCTTTTACCGCGATTGCTGAAAGTAAAATTATGTACACTATGCCTGGCGACCTTGAAAAATATACGGTTCAGGCGCAGTACGCACGTTCGCAGAATACCCTGGTCGCCGTCGACATTGAGCCGCATATTGCCAGTGATAAAGAACAGCTGGCAAAAATACTAAGCCTTGCCGATATTGCTATTTTTAATCAGGACGGTTTCACTTCCAGTAGTCATTGCGATCCTGAATTTCCGGTACTTCATGCACTACGGCGGAAATATTCGTTGTCTGCACTGGTGGTAACCTGCGGTGCCGATGGCGTTATCGCGGTTAGCGAGCAGGAAGAGGCGCACCATTCTGGTTTTAAGATCCCGGTTATTGATACCACCGGCGCTGGCGACACCTTTAACGCATCCTTTATTTATACTTACGCTAATCATTATAGCCTCGCTTCGGCGATTGAGTTCGCCAGCGCCGCGGCTGCATTAAATATTATGCAAATTGGCGCCAGGGGGCATTTAGCCAGCATTGAAGAAATCACCCATTTTATTTCATCCGCAAAGGGAAGGGAGTAGATTGTGAATATTAAAAGTATTTTATTATCCGGTGCTGCACTTTCAATCGTATTGAGTTTTTCAACAAATTCCGTTGCCAGCGAATCTGGGCTTAAATATATTGGCGAATATACAATACCCACCTCATTTGCCTGGAAGAATGTGCCTTTTGGCGGACTGTCAGCCATTCGCTGGCATGAAGGTGAGCAGCGTTTTTATGCTATTTCTGATAGTCGAAATACCCCGACTGAAGGTAAACCGCGTTTCTATAAATTGAAAATAGATGTCTCTTCTTCTGGCATTAAAGATGTCATCGTTGAACAGCAGTACGATCTGCTGGATGCTGATGGCGAAGCGTTTAAAAAGGGATTTGTTGATGCTGAAGGTCTGGTCATTACGCCGGAAAATCAGCTGCTTTGGTCATCTGAGGCCGGAAGTCCGTTACGAAAAAGTACGCTAACCGGCAAGTTCGTTGAAGATCTGAGCGCCATTTTCCCCGAGGGCTATTCGGTTGATAGTAAAAAAGAGGATCCCGAAGGGTTTCGCAGCGGCATTTCCTGGGAAGGACTTTCGTTTACGCCGGATAGCCAATATTTGTATGTAGCCGCTGAAGGGGCATTAAAACAAGATGGGCCGCTGGCTTCGCCGATGAACTCTAGCCCAGCGCGGATCCTGAAGTTCCGCTATAACGGCGATGATAAGAAACCCCAGCTGGAAAAATCTTTCCTCTACAACGTTGACCCTGTTTCACATATTTCAAAGTTTGCTATCAACGATAACGGCGTGTCGGAAGTGCTAGCGCTGAATGAAAATAAACTACTGGTGGTTGAGCGTTCCGGGCGCAATGCCTCAGAAGGATTTAACGATTGGGATTTCACCGTCAAGGTGTGGCTGGCTGACACTGCAACAAGCACGGATATCAAAGAGATTAAATCGCTGGCGCAGGTTGAGAAGCGGAGCATCATTCAACCCGTGGTGAAAAAGTTGCTCATCGATTTCTCTGATGTGACGAATGCACCGGACTGTATCGAAGGTGTCACCTTCGGTCCGCTGATTGATGGTAAAAAGACATTGATATTTGTCTCGGATAATAATTTTCAGCCGTATCAAAATACGAAATTCTATCTATTCCAGGATGTGAATGATGTACTGAAGTAGCCGAATCATTTCCCCCCGAGCAGAGAATGCCATGCTCAGGGGAGAAAGGTTTATTTGTGGTTGAAGCTGTCTTTAGTGATTTTAATTTCGTAGGAGTAACGGCTGGCAGGGTAGATCATTTCGACGTACTCCATCGGTTTTCTGTTAACGGAAAGCGTGACTCTGGTGCAGGTCAGAACGACATCATGAACGGAGAGTTCGAGCAGTGAAGCCTCAGCGGAAGAGGGTTGGCGAGCACTAATCGTTTCATAAGCTTCAAGCAGTTCAAGTCCCATTTTTTGTGCCAGTAGCTTATACAGGGAACCAAATTCAAGCAGCTCTTCTTCGGTAAAGGCATTATTTTCATCGATAGGAAGATAGGTAGTTTGAATGCCCATTGGGGTCGTGTTGTCGAAACGAACTCTCTTTATTCGCAAAACGCGGGTGTGGACGGAAAGCTGTAATGCATTACGAATAGGTTCATTGACGGAAACGAAGCCAAATTCAAGGATCTGCTGCTTTGGTGTTCCTTTACGCGCGAGGATATCATCGGTGAACCCATGAAGCTGGCGCTGGGAACGGCGGCTAAGCTCAGGAAGAACAAAGGTTCCGCGGCCATGTTCACTATGTAGATAGCCTTTCTGCCGTAAGTGTTCGATAGCTTTACGCACGGTGGTACGGCTGGTTTGATAACGTTCGGCTAGCTCGCGTTCTGTGGGAATGGTTTCATTTTCTGGCCATTCATAGTTATCGATTTTTTCTTTAATGATAGTGAACAGATCCAGATATTTTAATGACTGTGAATCATTGCTCGAAGGGGAAGACAGGCCTGACATGTTTTTTTCGTTCCGTGGTTGGTACCAATGATGTTCTAACTGTAGTGGTTTTTAGATTTTGATGCAATTGAAGCCGATTCTGAAGAGATGATTGATATTAATTGTTTGTATTTAAAGAGCTTTTTCTTTTGCCTGTGAATGTGAGCTGTATCACGACTTGTTCTTTTGCTATAGTGGTATCTACCAATTTTTCATTGTATACTTTTTACCATGAACAATCCTGGTAGAGATGACTAACCAAATATATAGAGGCTCTTTTCTTACAAAGGAAGTTGGTTTTTTATTTTACATAGGGATTTAGTATGTCTGAGGTGTTTATTGCGCTTTTGGTAGGTATTGTCACCGGGCTTATCTTTAGCATTTTTAAACTTCCAATACCTGCGCCACCGGTGCTGCCGGGAATTATTGGTATTGTTGGCGTCTATCTTGGCAGTAAGGGTTATCACGTTATTATGCAAATTATTAGCTAATGGAATATCATTAAGGATAATAATAGTGTTATCAATACCAAAGGTCATTTTGCATGAACATTTGGAAGGATCGGTGACGGCAAATTTAGCTGTGCACTTATCACGAAAAAATGGGATTGCAATTTCAGATGAATATATTAGACGTTGTGCGGTTCCTGGCGATTATGATTATGCGTGGGATAAATCAGACTTTGCACACTTTATAAAAATTTATGATTTTATTTCATCATTGATTAAAACGCCGGAAGATTATTATCTGGTGACGGCGGATTTTATCTCACGCAATGCGCAAGCAGGCATGATCTATTGCGAACTGCTTATTTCTCCGGACCATATGATGAGGGTCGGCGATGGCAACGGTGAGAGCAATTATCTTGCCTGTTTGTATGAGGTGACTCGGGCAATAAAAGACGCTGAGGAACAATATGGTACGGTCACCCGTCTGCATGTTGTTCTTATCAGGCATGATGTAATAGAGCGAGCGGCTGCGGTTGTGGAACTTTTTATGAGCCATCCTGACCCTTATATTGTTGGTGTTAATGTTGCCGGCCATGAAGGTATGCATCATTTTAGTGACTATGTTCCTTCTCTCAACATGCTCTATCAGCAAGGTCTGCGTGGCTCTTTGCATGCCGGAGAGATCTGTGGTGCTGAAAGTGTAAAAGAGGCTTTGGTCGCCGGCGCTTCACGTATAGGTCACGGTATTCGCGCCATTGAGTGTCCGGAGCTTATCGCGGAACTCGTCGAGCAAGAGGTATTACTTGAAGTCTCATTAACCAGTAACCATTTGCTGATTAATGACATCCAGCAGGGGAATAGTACTCATCCAATAAGAGCGCTTTATGATAGCGGCGTGAGGCTAAATCTTAATACGGACGATGCTGGTATTTGTTCAACGGATATATTAAAGGAGTATCAATTTGCCATGAATGCATTTGGTTTTCAGCGTGCAGAACTGATTGATATTTCGATGATGGCTATTGAAGCCTCATTTGTTGCAAAGGATATTCAGAAAACGCTTTTAGAAAAAATATGCACATCAGCTATCAATGATGATATTGATTTTTTTGCTATCGCACAGAAGTCCGCTCATTCTCCAGCGCTTCGCGCGAGATTTGCTAAAAGATACGAACAACTTACATCAACCAGATAATTATGATAGGGGTAGATCATGAAAAGGATAATTCCAGTTGCATCCATTATATTGACCGGCCTGGCGGCGCACAGCGTTTATGCTGAACAACCGCACGGCTTTATCGATTATCGTCACGAATATTTAGATAAGAAAAGAACCCATGCTGACCGCGTTGAGTTCGGGACCTTCTTTAGTAACGGTATTGGGTTAATGGGTGAGCTGCGCTATAACACTCAGGAAGGGAATAAGGATAAATGGGACCCTTCACAGTTTAATAACAACGGTTCTGGGCTTTCTATTGTGTATCGGTTTAAGCCGCTGGATGATAAAAATTTCTGGCTGGAGCCGATGTTCTGGTTAGATTCTACCGAATACTGGACCACCTACGAATATGGTTTATCCGCTGGATATAACTTCAGCAAAGAATGGCGTGTTTCCGGTCGTTTCCGTTATGACATGGATAAAGCTACCAGTAAATCAAAAGGCTATGGTAACGATGACCGCAATAACCGGCGTTACGACCTGTGGGTTGATTATCGCCCGGATAATAGCAATTTCCAGTATCAGCTGAATCTTGTTTATTATAACAACGGTTATATCACCTGGGATAATGGTAACGAAAACTATACCGCCTCATTTAAAGTTGGTTACAAATTTGGTTCATGGGTACCTTACGTCAGTATTGCCGATTATCGTGGCACCGATAAAACCACCGACGAACGTCAAGGCCGTTATCGTATGGGTTTAACTTATACTTTCTAAATTCAAAGTTAATATAATTAAATAAGGGCCTGTTATGATTAAAGTCTACCGGTACGCTATTGCTTTATCCTTATTAAGCTATGTTCCTCTCTCTCTGGCGGAGGTGACAACAGTTGAATTAGATTCGTATGAAACCGTCGGGAATATTATTAAAGAGAAAGACTCTCGCTATCAGCCAGAAAATGTCTTACTGGTCTTTGATATCGATAATACGGTCCTGACAGGCCAGCTCGAAGTAGGTAGCGATATCTGGTATCAATGGCAAACCAATAAACTACCGTTGAAACCCAGCCCTGAGCAGAAGGTTTCCTGTTTGTATGAGGACTCTATTGCGCTGCTTTATAACATCGGTACCATGACGTTGACCGATCCCGGGTTAGCAGCGCAGATGAAATCCTGGCAGGAGAAGCATAGCGTTTTCGCGCTGACTTCTCGCGCGCCTGATACCCGTTATGCTACCGAGCGTGAACTGAAAAAGAATGGCGTAAACTTTAGCGTTTCACCGCTTAAGTCGCTAACTGAAACCGACGCACCTCTTTATGAAGGGAGACTTAAACGGTCTTATATTTATGGCAACGGTATTATGCTGTCATCAGGACAGGATAAAGGTGTGATTCTGGATTTCTTACTGAATAAAACGCAGCGTAAATTTAATTCTATAGTATTTGTTGATGATGGTATCGCCAATATCAATGCAATGAAGAATATGCTGGCGAGCGATAAATATAAAAACGTTGATTCCGTTTTGGTTCATTACACCAAAGTAGAATCAGATCTGATTAAGAAGCAGGGTGCAGTATTAACCGCTGAACAGGCGCAGCGGATGAGCAATGAATGGACTAAGCTTTCCAGTACTTTGCAATCGATTTTCCCGGACAGAGTGCAGAGCTGTAGTTCAGACAAGAAATAGCGTTTTCGGCATGAGTAAAGATTAACGGCTCAGGTCATAGCCGTTAATCTTACTTTCCACAGAAGTTACCCCTCTTTCGGCAAGTACAGGCTGATTTGCTCCTGTGTACAGCCGTAAATTGTCGCCAGCTTTTCGCGAGTGCGCTTTTGCGGGCGGGAGTCGATAGCTTCCAGCTGGGAAACCGCAGACTGACTAATGCCGAGCTTATCGGCTACTTCCTGCTGCGACAGGCCGCGCAGAATGCGCCAGGCAGCCTGCAGGCTGACTTTCTCTTTATCCATGATGTCGCAGACGTCACCTGGTAGCATCACGTCATCATAGATATCGTGTTCTACAGGAATATCTTCAAGATCCGCTGCCGTTTCATCATCCAGTTCGGCTAGCTGCAAGCACATATGGAAGTATTCGTCGTAGGGGATCACGGCGTACTGCGCTTTCCCTTCATCATCCTTAATTATCTGAACAGCCATAGGGCGTATTCTCCTCGTGCAAATAGGTCGTTGAGGTTCTGCGCTTTATGGACACGATAAACAGGTCTCTAAGCGTCATCCCCTGACGTGTGAAGATGATCCGATAATCCCCCACCCGAAGGCGGTAATGATTCTCTGGCTTAACCAACTTTCTGACATCGGGCCGCGGAGCTGAACGGTCGCCTAAATCAGCTAACCTGCTTTTGATTCGCTCCTGATAGCGATAATCGATGTTTGCCAGTTCCTTTTTTGCAACTTTTGACCAGATGATCATGCTATGTACCTCCACTGTACACCTTGATTGAATATAAGGAAATAATAAGATTATTAGATAAATTCTGAATTTCTTATGAGGGTACGATAGCGCAGAGTCATCATCTTACGAAGACAGAAACATCGGCTTTGCGAGGCGACTCGAAAGCGCCTCCGCCGGGCGGCAGAGGCGAATTAAACGGGGGAATTAACCGACGAAGCGTTCGACTTTTTCGAACGCCGCGCGTAGGGTTTCGGCGTTCAGCTCAACCGGCAGGAAATGGATGGACTCCACCGGGCGCAGGGTATGAGCGATGATTTTATCCAGCTCCTGGCGATTGTTGATATCGACTTCCAGCGCTGCCAGAGTGGTCGGCAGGTTAAAGCGCTGATACGCCTGCACTAACTGTGCCAGCACATCGTCCTGACCAAGCAGGGCGCTCTGTACCAGAATGCCGTAGGCGACTTTGGTCCCGTGAAGATACTTCTCGGTCTGCGGCAGCACCGTCAGTCCGTTATGCACCGCATGGGCGGCGGCGACGCGGGTATAGCGCTCGCCTAATCCGCCGACCATACCGCCACCAGCGATAATCGCATCGACTACATCGCGGAAAGCCTGAGTCAACTCGCCGCGCTGCTGGTCGGCCAGCGCGGTTTCGCTGCTTTCCAGCAGCACATCGCGGATCGCCAGCGCGCCGTTGATGCCGAGGCGCACGGTGAGCGGCAGCGTCTCCGGCTGCGGGGCCAGCACCACCGCTTCATACCACTTCGCCAGCGTATCGCCGATACCCGCCAGCAGATATTCCGCCGGTGCGTCGAGGATAATTTGTGGCTCCACCAGCACGAGGAAGTTGGCATCGTCGAAGATTTCAAACTGCAGCGCCTGACCGGCATCGTTGTACCACACCGACAGCGGCGTCCACGCTGCGCAGGTGGCGGCGATGGTGGGGATCGCCACCACCGGCAGGCCGAGGCGGCGGGCCAGCGCTTTAGCGGTATCCAGCAGCGCGCCGCCGCCGACGCCAATCACCACCGACCGATCGTCGCCAGACTCGCGGGCCAGTTCGCTGACGTCGCTTTCGCTGCAATGACCTTTAAATAAGATTCTTTTGGCTCCAGGAGCGTTAAACGCTTCCGGCAGGAATGCCTGCGCGCCAGCGATAGCCCGCTCGCCGTAAACCCACACCGCGCGCGAAAGCTGTTCTTCGCTGTAAAAATCATGCAGTCGGGCCAGGCTGCCTGGATGGGAGTAGTAGTTGGCGGGGCCGGGGACCACGCGGATATCGCTGTGACTCATAAATGCTGTCCTTGTTCTGTTTTGCTAACCCGATGTTATGTCTGGACATCCGGATGGCTAATATTATTTCGTTTTATCTTATGCCTTTTATGCATTTGTCAGTCAAGAGCGGCTATGAAAAATTCGTTAAATCAGAAGATTAATCGACAGGGTACAGGGGATGAGCGGCAATCGCCTTGAGATGCAAAATATTAGCCTGGCCTTTTCCGGCTTGCGGGCACTGAGCAATGTCTCTTTCATCCTGAACGGTGGTTCGGTACATGCGCTGACCGGGGCCAACGGTGCGGGTAAATCGACGCTCATGGCGGTGTTGTGCGGTACGCACGCGCATTACGAAGGCGAAGTGGTGATCAACAGTCAGTCGGTGAGTATTCGCTCGCCGCGCGATGCCAAACAACTGGGCATTCATCTGGTGCAGCAGGAGGTCGACGTTGCGCTGGTACCGGGCCTGAGCATTGCGGAAAACATTATGCTCGACAGGCTGGCGGAACCGGGGATCGCCTTTCGCTGGGGACGGCTGCGCCAACTGGCGCGCGAAGCGCTGGCCCAGCTAGACGTTAGCCTCGACGTGCGGCGTTCAATCGATAGCTGCACGCTGGCGGAAAAACAGCAAATCCTGCTGGCCCGCGCCCTGTCGCACCATTGCCGCTTTCTTATCCTTGACGAACCCACCGCGCCGCTGGACCAGAACGAAAGCGAACGCCTGTTTGCGGTGGTCCGCCGCCTGCAGCAACAGGGGATTGGCGTGGTGTTTATCTCACACCGAATTCATGAATTAAAAGCGATTTGCGACACCCTGACAGTATTACGCGATGGTCGCCTGATTGAGAGCGGGCCGATGGCTGAACTGAGCGGCGAGCAGATCGTCGAGAAGATGCTCGGCCATGAGCTGAGCGATATCTTCCCGCCGAAGCGTCCGCCGCACGGCGATGAGGTGCTGCTACAGGTTGAAGGGCTGCACGACGAAGGATTGCTGCAGGATATCTCCCTGCGCCTGCGCAAGGGGGAAATTCTTGGTATTGCCGGGCTGGCCGGGGCCGGGAAAACGGAACTGTGCAAGGCGCTGTTTGGCGCCAGTAAAAGTCGCCTGACGCATGGAGAACTGAACAGCCAGCCCTGGCGACCACGCGATCCGGCAGATTCAGTCGCCCGCGGTCTGGCGCTGGTGCCAGAAGAGCGGCGCAAAGAGGGGATTTTTATCGAGGAGCCGGTGGCGATGAATCTGGCGGCCAGCGCCGATAACAGCTTTTCCCGCTGGAGCCTGTTTGGCCATCGTCAGGCCTGGCGCTGGGCAGAAGAAGTCATTGCGCGGGTGGGTATTCGCACTTCCGGACCGGCGCAGACCCTGCGCCGTCTCTCCGGCGGCAACCAGCAGAAGGTGGCGATTGGCAAATGGCTGCGCGGTAACGCCAACGTGCTGATTTTCGATGAGCCGACCAAAGGCGTCGATGTGAAAGCCAAAACGGATCTATTTAATCTGATTGACGGCCTGGCGCGGGAAGGCAAAGGGGTGATTTACGCCTCAGGCGAATTCTCTGAGCTGGTTGGCTTGTGCGATCGCATCTGCGTGCTGTGGGACGGGCGCATCGTGGCGGAAATTCCGGGCGCAGAGGCCCGGGAAGAGAACATTCTTTATTACTCCACCGGAGGAGCAGCAGCGTGAGTAAGGCCCTGACAGTTAACGCGACGGTATCGGGCCGTCAGCGATTTTTTGATTTTCTCTACAAATGGGGCATGTTGCTGACCGTTGTTCTGCTGATTGCCGTTTTTGGCCTCGCGTCGGACAACTTCCTCGACCCGTTTAACATCATCAACATCCTGCGCTCCATTGCTATCGTGACGGTAATCGCCATCGGTGTGTCGATATCGCTGACTATTGGCGGCTTTGATTTGTCGGTGGGATCAACCGCCTCGCTGGCCAACGCGTTGGTGATTTCGCTGTTCGTCTGGCACGGCTTTGGGACTACCGAGGCGATCCTTATCACCCTGGCGCTCTGTACTTTAGTTGGGCTGTTTAACGCTTTTCTGATCGTTATCCTGCGTATTCCCGACATGCTGGCGACGCTTGCCAGCCTGTTCGTAATTCAGGGCGTGGCGATGACCTACAGCTACGGCGGATCAATCACCGAAAATATGGTGCTGCCGAGCGGCGATATGGCGGAAGGTGCGATTCCGGCGGCGTTTGGTTTGCTGGGGCAGGTGCCGACGATTGTCATCATTATGCTGGTGGTGACCGTTGTTGCTCAGCTGGCACTCTCGTTGACCACTCACGGACGGCGGATGTACGCCATCGGCGGCAACCCGGAAGCGGCGCGCCTGTCTGGCCTGCGGATCACTCGCTACAAAGTGGCGGCCTACGTCATTGCCTCTCTGCTGGCAGGGCTGGGCGGCATTCTTCTGGCTTCGCGCATCGGTTCATCACAGGTGAATGCGGGCAGCGGCTATCTGATGGATGCGGTCGCGGCGGCATGGATAGGCTTTTCGCTGGCCGGTTCCGGCAAACCGAACGCGCTCGGTACGCTGGTGGGGGCGGTGATTCTGGGCGTGCTTTCCAACGGCCTGGTGATGCTCTCGGTGCCGTATTACGCAATGGACATTATTAAAGGGCTGGTGCTGGCTGGCGCGCTGGCACTGACTTATTTTCAACGCCGCACCTAATACTTTACAGGGTAAACACTATGAAAAAGATAACGCTGTCACTCATCGCACTGGGGTTGTTCAACTCTGCGGCGGCCTTTGCTGAAACCCCGACGCCGGTCCCGGCGGCGATTGCCGAACATAGCGGCCCGATTCGCATCGCGGTGATCCGTAATTTAGGCTCTGACGATAACACGACCCAGTTTGTCTCCGGGGCAATTCAGGAAGGCAAAAAGCTCGGTTTTAAAATCAGCACCTTCCTCAGCAACGGCGATGACGCTAAGTTTCAGGACTTCGTTAACCAGGCGATTAGTCAGAAATATGACGGCATTATTCTTTCCCAGGGACGCGACCCTTACGCCACCGCGCTGGTAAAAAAAGCCGTGGACGCGGGGATTAAAGTCTCGGTCTTCGATACCGCAGTCAACGGCGAAATTCCGGGCGTGACCGTCACTCAGCAGGATGATGCCTCGCTGACCGAACTCTCCTTTGGCCAACTGGTGAAAGACTTCAACGGCAAAGCCAATATCGTCAAGCTGTGGGTCGCGGGCTTCCCGCCGATGGAGCGCCGTCAGGCCGCTTACCAGACATTGCTTAAGCAAAACCCCGGCATCAAGGAGCTGGAGTCGATTGGCGCCGTCTCTTCTGACGTGCAGGGCGATACCGCCAACAAAGTCGGCGCGATCTTAGCCAAATACCCGAAAGGCAAAATTGATGCTATCTGGGGCACCTGGGATGCCTTCAGCCAGGGCGCTTATAAAGCGCTGAAAGAGAATGGCCGCACCGAGATTAAACTCTACAGCATCGATATCTCTAACCAGGATCTGCAGCTGATGCGCGAATCCGGCAGCCCGTGGAAGGTGAGCGTGGCGGTGGATCCGAAGCTTATCGGCGCGACCAACGTGCGCCTGATCGCCAATAAGATTGCTGGTGAAGCGACTCCGGCCACCTACGACTTTAAAGCCGCAGCGATCCCGCAGGCGCTGCTGGCGGCGCAGCCGGGGGCGGTGAACGTCGCTTCGTTGGGTAAAATTATTCCGGGCTGGGGCCAGACCGAAGACTTTATCGCCCCGTGGTTCGCCACTCTGGAAGCTAAGGCAAAATAATGCCCGGTGGCGCTGCGCTTACCGGGCCTACGGACTGTAGGCCGGGTAAGGCTCAGCCGCCACCCGGCCACAGGAGCTAACGTGACTGCATTACCCACACCCGAATACAGCCGCAATATGCGGCTGATTGGGCATAGCGATCAGGGGGGACGCCCGGACGGCGTTCAGTTGATGGTGCACCGTGGCTTTGCCTATATCGGCCATATGGTGTCGCAAGGCTTTTCGGTGGTCGACGTGCGCGATCCGAAAAATCCGCGAACGGTCAATTACATTGCCGCGCCGCCCGGTACCTGGAACGTCCATTTGCAGGCCCATGACGATCTGCTGCTGGTGATCAACGCCCGGGATCTGTTTGCGGATACCCGTTTTGCAGACGAAAAGGTTTACTACACCCGCTCGGTGGGCGAAACGGTCAGCGATGTGCAGGACAAGGGCTGGAGCGCCGGGCTACGAATTTTTGATATTTCGACGCCGGATCAACCGCGCGAAATCAGCTTCCTGTCGCTCAATGGGATCGGCATTCACCGGATCTGGTACGTCGGTGGACGCTGGGCCTACGTTTCCGCGCTGATCGACGGTTTTAGCGATTATATTTTCCTGACCATCGATCTGGCCGATCCGCGTAAACCTGAAGTCGCCGGGCGCTGGTGGCTGCCGGGGATGAATCAGGCAGCGGGGGAAACCCCGCAGTGGCCGGAAGGTAAGCGCTACGCCCTGCATCACGCGATTATCGCCGGGGACATCGCCTACGGTAGCTGGCGCGACGGCGGCCTGACGCTGCTGGATGTCAAAGACCGTGCTCAGCCGAAGTTGATTAGCCATCGCAACTGGAGTCCGCCGTTTGGCGGCGGTACTCACACCGCGCTGCCGCTACCGGACCGCGATCTGCTGGTGGTGCTTGATGAAGCGGTGCTGGATAACCAGCAGGATGGCGAGAAGCTGATCTGGCTGTTTGATATTCGTGACCCGACAAACCCGGTGAGTATCTCGACTTTCCCGCAGCCGGATGAGACCGACTATGTGGCGAAAGGAGCACACTTTGGCCCGCATAATCTGCATGAAAACCGTCCCGGTAGCTTTGTCAGCTCAACGCTGATTTTTGCCACGTACCAGAATGCGGGCGTTCGCGCTTACGATATATCCAACCCTTATCGACCGGTGGAAACCGGAGCGCTGGTGCCTGCCGCTCCGGCAAAAATGATGGATACCCGCCCTGGCCGTCCGCGGGTGATTCAGTCCTGCGACGTGTTTGTTGATGCGCAGGGCATTATCTACAGCACCGACTATAACGGCGGGCTGTCGGTAATTGAGTATCTGGGGTAGGAATATTTCCCGGAGGCGGCGCATTGCGCCTGTCCGGGCTACGGGTCTGTGCGGTTTGCGGGTTTTGTAGCCCGGACAGATGCGTAGCATCGCCTCCGGGGGAGTGGGGGAATCCCCGGAGGCGGCGCTTGATACTCATTAACCGTACTGACGAATTCGCGCAATCAGCTCTTCGACGCTGTCGATACGATCGGCAATCACAATCAGCGCTTTACCCAGCGTGATGGCGTGGCGCAGGCATTCATGGCGCATGGCTTCGTCCTGAATAGTGTCGATATCCGCCACGTGCGACAGCCCGACGCTGCGGCGAATCAGCTCGGTACCGCAGAAGCCAATGGCATCGGCCCACGCTTTTTTCAGGAACGTGGAGGCGTAGCCGGGGTAAGCCAGCGCCGCATCGCGGGTTTTCTCCGCCGCCAGCGCCTGGAAGCGCTCGGCGAAGGTATTCCAGAACTGTTGAATATCGCTCAGACGCTGTTCGCGGGCGGCGGCGGCATCGCGAATACCTAAATGCCCTGGTAGGCCGCAGTAGTTGAGCAGCAGGTTGCCGATGGCGGTGCCGATATCAAAACCAATCGGGCCGAAATAACCGAACTCGGCGTCGATAGCTTTAAAGCTGCCTTCGGCGACGAATATCGAGCCGCTATGGATATCGCCGTGCAGCAGCGCTTCAGCATGGGAGAAAAAGCGGTGTTTCAGCGCGGCAACCGCCAGCTTCAGATGCGCATCGTCGCGCAGGGCGGCGACATCGGCTTCCAGCGCTGCGGGGTAATTATTGCGTTCGTGAACCTGATACGGATCGTTAAAGAACAGGTCCTCGGTGATTTCGCACATCTCGGGGTTGATAAACTGCGCCACCTGGGCTTTTTTCTCATGCGGATGCAGATAAAAGTCGCTGGTATGAAACAGCGCCTGGGCCAGATATTCGCCCAGCTGGCTGGCGGCCTGCGGGTAGTAAACGTTGTTAATCAGCTCGCCGCGCCAGATGCGATGATCGGAGAGATCTTCCATCACCATCACCGCCAGCTCGGGATCGAAATGCAGAATTTGTACCGTGTGCTGCGGGCAGTGCTGATAGTGAGCGACCAGAGTTTGCGCCTCAAGACGGGCGCGGTCGAGCGTCAGCGGCCAGGACTCCCCGACGCAGCGCACGTAGGGCAATGCCTGTTTGACGATAACCCGGCTGACGCCCTGGGTATCATAAATTTTAAACACCAGGTTGAGGTTGCCGTCGCCCACTTCCTGTGCGGACACCAGTTCTGACGGGTTATCGAGACCGCCAAATTGTTGTGCGTAAGCCACCGCATCGTTGGCGGTGAAAGTATGGTATTGCGACATTGCCTCGATCCTCAAAATTCTGATTAAGCCGTTCAGACGTCTATACTTCTGGATTCCATCCTGACACAATGTGATACAACAACGCAACAGGGATTTAACTAAATGCAGACACTACAGACCACCAGCCTGCGGGTAAGCGAAAATCAGCTCTTTATTCTTGACCAGCAGGCTCTACCGCAGGAGAAACGCTGGCTGGCGGCGGATAACGTGGCGCTGCTGGTGGACCATATTCTCGCGCTACGGGTACGCGGCGCACCGCTGATTGGCCTTTCTGCCAGCCTGCTGCTGGCGCTGTTGGGGAAGCGCGGCCTGACCCGCGATGAACTTTCTCAGGCGCTGGAGACGCTGCGCGCGGCGCGCCCGACGGCGGTGAATCTGATGAACAATCTCGATCGCATGAAGCTGGCGCTGGCGGAAGAGAACTATCCCCAGGCGCTGGAAGCGGAAGCGCTGCGCCTGATCGAAGAAGATAAGCAGCTTTGCGCCCATATTGCCGAAGCGGGCAGCGCGCTGGTCACGCCGGGCAGCCGCCTGTTAACCCACTGTAATACCGGCGGTCTGGCGACGGCGGGAGTCGGCACTGCACTGGGGGTGATTGCGCTGGCGCACGAACAGGGGAAAGTGGCGAACGTGTGGGTGGATGAAACGCGTCCTCTGCTACAGGGTGGACGCCTCACCACCTGGGAGCTGGGGGAGCTGGGCGTACCGTATCGGTTGATTACCGATTCGATGGCCGCCAGCCTGATGGCGCAGGGGCAGGTCGATGCGGTTTGGGTCGGCGCTGACCGTATTGCGGCTAACGGCGACGTGGCGAACAAAATCGGCACCTATTCGCTGGCGGTGCTGGCGAAATATCACCAGATCCCGTTTTACGTGGCTGCGCCGCAGACCACCCTTGACCGTCATTGCCCGAACGGCGCAGCGATCCCGATTGAGCAGCGGGCGGCGGCGGAAGTGACCGGCGTGGCCGGAAGTTTTGGCGCGGTGCAGTGGGCGCCGAAAGAAGCTGCGGTCTACAACCCAGCGTTTGACGTGACGCCCGCCGCGCTGATTAGCGGCTGGGTGCTGGATACTGGCGTGGTGACCCCGGCGCAGGTTGCAGCCGGGGCGTTTGCGCCAGAAAGCGCGTAAGTTAAAACGCGAAGCTACCTCCATAGCTTCGCGTCCGTTATGGATAAAGCGCACCTCTCTCAATTGCCTACGAAACGGTTGTCGGTCAGGTAAGGCGCTAGCCGCCACCTGACAAGCGTGCGGGCACGATAATTAAATCATGGCAGCACCATCTCGACTGCCGGAGCGGACTGCCGGTCGATATGCTGGCCCAGCGCCGTCAGCGCTGCCTGATAAGGGCACAGCGTCCCGACATCAGTCGTCTGGCAACCCGTCTGACGCCACTCCTGGCGCAGCATTGGGTGCTGGCTATCCGGCGTTTGCAGACGGCGTAAATCGTCCAGACTTTGCGCCTGGAAGTAGACGCGCAGGTAGCGTTGACCGCTGTGGGTATCGCGCCAGCGTTCCAGCACCAGGCTGCTGCCCGGCGGGATATTGCCCCGACTGTATCCCGGTAGCTGCCAGCTAAAATCCATCAGCGTACGTACCATGGCGATATTGGTATCGTGGGCCACCAGCAACAGCCAGCGCACGTTCGGCGTTGCGTCTTTTTTTACTCCTTCAAGCATGGCGTTGAGCAGAATCGACCCGCGTTTTTGCGCGGTATAAAAAACGTCGTTGCTCAGGTCGTAGTTCTCCGTGAGCAGCGGCAGCAGGGCGGTTATCTGGCTGGAGCGGGTGATATTGCCCCACGCCAGCTGGCTAACCGGTAGATTTTCGCTCCAGCCCAGGCGCAGCGTCTCGACCATATTCGCCATCACGCTCAGCCCGCTAATTGACGTTTTGCCGCTTTTGCTCTGCTCGACCTGCCATGGCTGCTCGAACACCGGGCAGGGCTTATCGGGAACGCAGACCGCGTTTTTCAGTCGCTGAATCGCCGGAGCCAGCGTCTGCTGACGCTGTGCCAGATCTCCGGCTTTCGCTTTGACCTCCGCCAGCTGGCGAGCGGGGTCGGTTTGCGTGGCGGCAAACTTATCGGTCTGAAACAGCGGGTCGGCGTCGGTGCTGACGTGATGAATCTCTACGCCGCAGCCGGGAAATGCACCGTCAACCAGCGCTTGTGCGGTGGCTCGCGTGCGCTGCAAGGGGCTGGCGCGAACGTAAATCTCCCCGCTCGCCGGGCAGCCCGTCGCCAGCAGGCCGAGCTGGCGATAGTGTGCGCCTTCTTCGCGTCCTTTATTCGCCACCGCGGCATAGCCATGGCCGGTCAATTCGCCGTCGTGAGTGGTCCACTGGGTCCACGGGCGCTGGGTTGCCGCTTCGATGGCCTCCCGGTTGCCTGGCGTTGGTGGGCGAATACCATGGCGGCTGAGTTCAACCACTTTTTCCAGTTGATATTGCGCAGCAGCGTGGCCCGGGGCCGCCAGCAGCGGCAGGGCGCAGGCAAGTAGCAGGCGTAGCAAAACCTGATGTCGTACAGGCATCATAAGATCTTCCTTATGGGTTAAAGGGTTATGAAGAGAATGAAGTCTGACGTTCTATCGCGTGTCGCCTGGCGACAATCGCGGCGGTGGTAAAACAGAATAGCGCCGACATCAGGCCGGTGCCCACCCAAAACAGCGACAGCGTACTGAAGTCGTACAGCGTTTTACCGTTTTCGATAATTGCCGTTTTGTCGATGATTATCCCGGTCAAAAATTCGCCGAGGCCGGCCCCCGCGTAGCTGGCGATGCCGATGGTGCCGAGCGCTGCGCCTGCGGCTTTGCGCGATGAGATATCGACGGCAATTAATCCGCCGAGGAAGCAGGTCAATGCGCCAATGGTCGCGCCGAAGATAATCATCGCCAGAATATCGCTGTAGTAGCCGTGCGGCGACCAGAGCATTAGCGCGAAGCCTGCGGTGTTGAGCAGACTGATAAACCCGGCCATCACGCTGCGGTTACGCGGGAAGAAGCGGTCGGAGAGCATCCCGGCGATAATGGTCCCGGCAATACCCGCGATGGCGTTGACCCCAATAATCCCGGAAGCTTCCAGCGTTGAGTAGGCTTTATCCTGCTCAAGGAAGAAGATCCCCCACGAGTTCACTGCATAGCGGTCGATATACATAAACGCCGAGGCCAGCGCCAGCGTCCACAAGGCCGGATTGCGCAGCGCCAGCAGTTGGTTTTTAAACACCGAGCCGCGCGCCTCGGTCTCCTCCTGCGGTTCATCGCGAATCACGTTGATCGACGGAAAGCCGCTGCTTTGCGGGGAGTCGCGCATAAACAGCAGGAGCAGCACCACCCCAGCGGCGCCGAGCGCGGCGGTCGAGAGATAGCCCATCTGCCAGCCGAACCCGGCAATCACTGCCGCGATCACCATATAGGTCATCGCTTCGCCGATGTTATGCGCCGTTGACCAGATGGCGTAAAAGGTGCCCCTCTCTTTGCAGCCGTACCAGCGCGCCAGCGACACCGCGCAGGGGCCGACGCCCATTGACTGCGCCCAACCGTTGATCCCCCAGAAGATGGCCAGCAGCATGGCGTTGGTGGTCATCCCCATCATCAGGTTCATCCCGGCGCTCAGCAGCAGCCCGAGGCTCATATAGCGCACGACGTTGGCATGATCGGCGATAAAACCGTTCACCAGCTTGCCGATGGCGTAGCTAAAAAACAGCGTTGAGCCGATCATGCCAAGCTCGGTCGGAGTTATGCCAAGCTCAACCAGCGCGCTCTTGGCGACGGTAAACGACAGCCGGCAAACATAGAACGTGACATACGCCAGGGTCATGGCAATAAAGGTTTGCCAGCGCAC
Source organism: Klebsiella sp. (assembly GCF_027492335.1). Taxonomy (NCBI): domain Bacteria; kingdom Pseudomonadati; phylum Pseudomonadota; class Gammaproteobacteria; order Enterobacterales; family Enterobacteriaceae; genus Klebsiella; species Klebsiella sp. The sequence goes on from NZ_JAPUEW010000075.1 coordinate 36,103, forward strand.
AAAACGGAAACGTTTCTCATCAAATTGCACGCCTGCTTTGGGCGGTAAGGCCCGAAAAAACGCAATAATTCCAGACATTGTGTTATCTCCGAAGGTCGGAGGCCTGACTGATTGATGTGGTTCGTCCGTGAGGTTTAACCCGTCATACTTCAAGTTGCATATGCGTTGGCTGCGTTCGTTCACCCCAGTCACTTACCAGAGTAAGCTCCAGGGGATTCGCTCACTTGCCGCCTTTCTGCAACTCGAATTATTTAGGGTTCATTTTCGTTGTGTAGAGTACATAATCAGATAAAGCCTGACCCCATACGGGTTAAGGTAATGGGTGGCAAAGCATGTTTTTTAATTGTGGGTAGAGCGTTTTACTGGCCAGCAGCAGCGGGTTGCCATTGCGAATGCCATCCGCTGCCAGGTAGTCGTTGGTGAGGCCGCCTGCTTCGCGCATCAGCACCAGCCCCGGCAGGCCATCCCACGGATTCATATGCGGTTCGTAGTAGCCGATTAAACGTCCTGCCGCCGCCCACGCGCTCATTAATGCCCCGGAGCCGTTGCGGATAAACATGCCGCCGTCGCTGAGCAGCGCATCGAGGAAAGGCAGGAAGAGAGCAGGCGTCACGCGATGCGACGTGCCGACGCCCATGACTCCCTCTTTGACCGTGGCTGCCGGATGCGGCGTGATAGGCGCGTCATTGAGCCACGCGCCCTGGCCTTTCAGAGCGTGGAACAGCTCGCGATGGTTGGGGTCATACACCACGCCGATAACCGGTTCGCCGTCGGCGACGATAGCCAGCGAAAGACACCAGGTGTGCAGGCCGTTAAGAAAACAGCTGGTGCCGTCGATAGGGTCGACCACCCACAGCACGCGGGCGTCTGGCATCTGCGTTCCGCTCTCCTCGCCAAGAAAACCATCCTGTGGGAACGCGCCGATAATGCGTTGCTTAACAAACTCTTCGACCCGCTTATCGGCGATGCTGACCACATCCTGTAGGTCATCGCCTTTGTGATCCACCGCCAGCCGGTCGCGCTGTTGATAGTATTCGAAAGCCAGTTCCGCACCGGCCTTAGCCAGCTCGCAGGCCAGGCGATAGCGGGCTTGCAGAGCATCTGATTCCAGGGGGTTCATGCTTATCCTCCATTTTTGCACACGTGTGCATTTTGCGTGTAAAAAATAGCCCCGAAGGGCGAAATGAGTGTGGAGGGATCTTAAAGATTATTCTGTGATCGCATCTGCATAAAATGAAATTTTCATTTTGCGCTTTGACGAATGATTAATTTCACTGGTACTTCGCGGTGGCGCGAGGGCAGGCTGAATTTGGCGATCCTCGTGACCAGGAGATCCACCGCGTGATGGGCGAGCAGGGCGGTATTCTGCTGCACGGTGGTGAGCTGGTAGGGTTGCCAGTCGGCCTGGGGGATATCATCGAAGCCAACAATCGCCGGCAGGGGCGCGGAAGGGTTATCTGCCCGTAGGCCATCCAGCGCGCCGAGCGCCAGCATATCGGTGGCGCAAAATAGTGCCTGCAGCCGTGGATGCGCAGCGAGCAGCTGCCTGGCGGCGGCAAAGCCTGCCTGATAACCGCTGCTGTCGCAGAAATGCGCGGCAACGTCCATGCCTTGAGTATGGGCAACAAACGCTTCGTAGCGCTGGCGGGTGCTGAAGTTATCCAGACTTTCGCCGATAAACCCCACCTGTTGCCACTGGCGCTGGGTAAATAAATCGGCAACCAGTTTTGCTCCCTGGGCGTTATCGCTGCAAACGCGGTCGCAGCCGGTTAAGTCGGCGTGACGGTTGATAAGCGTCACCGGGATTTTTCGCTCCAGGTACTCTTCCGCCAACGACAGCGGCGGCGCCCCTGAGGTGATAATGACTCCTGCGACGTGATAGCTCAGCAGCTGTTTAAGCGACGGGGCAAGCTGCTGCGGATCGTCGGCGTTCATCAGCAGCGGCATAAAGCCGTTGAGCGCCAGCTGGTGAACCAGCGGCGACAGCAGCTTGCTGCGAAACGGGTTATCAAATCCGGCCGTGACGATGCCGATAAAATTGCTGCTGCCGGTAATCATCGTGCGGGCGATGATATTGACCTGATAGCCGAGCGTTTCCGCAGCGGCGAGAACTTTCTGCCGGGTTTTATCCGCCACCGACGCGCCGGGCGTAAAGGTGCGGGAAACCGCCGAACGAGAGACGCCTGCGAGTCGGGCAACGTCCTCAGCCTTAATCCATTTTTTTTCGCTCATAGTGTCAGGGTACGGGTTGTTCTCTGGGAGCCATGGTCGGCAACGAAAAGTAGTAAGAAGGTACCACATAAATCCCTGAGCGCGCAGAGGGTTGATGCGCTTTCCCTGTCAGCTTTTGATATATATTATTCCTAATCATTTATTTCACTAAGCATTGTAATAATATGGATATATGTGTGGCTAAAATAAAAATTCTTTATAAAACAAAAAATTAAACTCTCTTTTTTTAGCATATTCATGTGACGCATAAGTTATGCTATCTGCGTTATGGACAGCAATTATTTCCGCAAGCTAATTTCATCTGTATTACCAGGGCTGAATACAAATATTGTTCGATTTATAACTTGCGGAGTCAAACCTGTGGCAAGAAACCATTTTTTGCGTATTTCCGGCGCGGCGATATTAACTATGCTGGCGTTGCCTTCTTTATCTACGGCCTATGCGGCCAATGTTAAAATCGTTATCAACCAGTCGCCATGGCTCGATGGCTTTAAAAAAACAGTCGAAAAATATAATCATGACACCGGAAATAACGTCAGTATTGATGCGGTACCCTATGGCGGATTACTCGATAAAATTCGCAGTTCGGTGCGGGCGAAGGAAGGTGTCTATGATATCACTATGATAGATATCAACTGGTTAGGAGAGTTCTACGGTGGCGGTTTTCTGACGCCGATTAAAAGCATTGAAGCTGATTATCGCCTGCCTCAGCAGGTGCTGACATTTGGCGATGCGCTTTACTGGGACAATGCGCGCAAGGTTTTCAATAAACAATCTGGCGATCTCTATACCTTCCCGGTTACCGCGAATCCGCAGCTGTTTTATTATCGCAAAGATATTTACCAGAAGGCCGGGTTGACCCCGCCGAAAACCTGGGAAGAGTTAACTGAGAATACAAAAAAACTGCATCAGCCGCCGCGACAATATGGTTTTTTGATTCGTGGTGGTCCGCAGGATATCGTTTTTGATATTTCACCCTTTCTGCTCTCTGCCGGTGGTGGGATATTTAAGGATCCGCGTGAAGGTGATTTTAATATTATCCTCAATAGCCCGGAAACGTTGCGTGGGCTTAAATACTATATTGCCATAGCAAAAGCCGGTTACAGCAATCCAGGTGCGTTAACCCAGGGAGAATTAATTCAGCTTTTCGCCACCGGGAAAGCCGCGCAGGCGAATATTGTGGCGGCGGCCCGGGGCCCGCTGAGCAATCCGGATAGCTCCATCGTTACGGATAAGTATGGCGTCACGGTTATTCCTCACCCCGCGGGAGCGAAGGGGGTTTATGCCGCAGGACACTGGGTTGGCGGTATTCCACAGAATATTCCGGCGGCAAACAAGCAGGCAGCGCTGGATTTCTTCAAATGGTATGAAGAACAGGCCAACCAGGTATATCTGTATGAATCTGGTGGTGTGCCGGTACGTTCCGATCTGGTGGGCGTTGCAAAAGACCCGCTCAACTTCTTACCTGCGCTGACGGAAGCGACCGCCGAGGCGCAGATTATTAGCCCGGTTAAAGAGTCCGCCCAGATCAACGCGCTGCTGGGGCTCCAGCTTTACAAAGCGCTGAGTGGTGAACAGTCGGCGGAGAAGGCGCTGAATACCGCCGCACATCAGGTGTATCAGCTGCTGTCGGCGGCGGGTTATCAAACGCAGCTTCCGCCGGATCTGCCGGATGACGCTGCGAGCAAAGGATAACCGCCATGTCTGGACAACCTCTCTCCGTGTTCCGGCCCTTATCCTCTTCACGCCATCAGCACCGTGACTGGTGGCCGTGGCTAGCATTGACGCCGCTGATTGTCATTATTGCCGCGCTGATGGTTACCCCGGTGATCCATCTTTTCAGCCTGATCACCCAGGAGGTGAGCTGGCAGGATGGACGCGCCGTCACCCGGTTTGTCGGACTGGACAATATTCGCGCTTTTCTTGCCAACCCCTACTACTGGCCGGGGCTGGTCAATACGCTGGCGTTTTCCGTTATTGCCGTGACGCTGCAAGTTGTTATCGGTTTCGCGCTGGCGCTGGCGGTCAACGATATGAAGAAAGAACCGCGTTTACTGACTACCATCCTGCTGCTGCCAATTGTGATTTCTCCCATCGTAATCGGTGCGATGTGGCGACTGATCCTCAACAACGATTCTGGCGTGCTTAACGTGGTGCTGAGTCAACTGGATATCACGCCGCCTGACTGGCTGGGAACGCCATCGCTGGCGTTTCTATCGGTGATCGTGGTCGATGTCTGGCACTGGACACCGTTTTCCTTCCTGCTGCTGCTTGCGGGCCTGAAGGCGCTGCCCCGCGAGGTGCTGGAGGCTGCTCAACTGGATGGTTGCAGCCGCTGGCAGCGCCTGCGTTTCGTCATTTTACCCATGATGTGGCCAGCGTTATTGATAACCCTGATGTTACGCATCATCTTCTCGTTCAAGGTCTTTGATGAAATCTATCTGCTGACCAAAGGTGGGCCAGGTACCGCCACCGAGATGGTCAGCTACTCTATTTATCGCGCCTTTTTTATCGAGGACCGCGAGGGACTGGGGGCAGTGATGTCCCTGTTTACCTTCTTCATTATTGCTCTGCTGCTGGTGGTATTGATGAGCCTACGTAAGCGGAGGATAAGCTGATGCTGCTATCGCTACGCGGACGCGCCCGGCTGTTTACGGCTGGTCGTGGCGCCGCAATCACGTTGTACGCCGTGCTGGTGCTGTTTCCTTTTATCTGGTTATTGAGCACCGCCTTTAAAAAGCAAATCGATATTCTGCTCGCCCGTTTTGTGTTTACGCCGACGCTGAATACTTTGCGTGAGCTGTTATTCGACCCCGGCTCGATGTTTAGCGCTTATTTTGTCAACAGCGTGGTGATTACGTTGACCACGACCGCGATTATCGTCGCCGTGACGCTGTTTTCCGCCTACGCGCTGACCACCGTACGTAAGTTGCCTCCCGCGTTAGGGGCGGTTCTGCTTGGTTGGTGCTTGCTGTTCAACCTGTTGCCGGTGGTGACCTTCGTGGGTTCCTGGTTCAATCTTTTTCGCCAGTTGGGCCTCTACGACACGCGAATTGCCATCATTATCGCCAGCGTGGCCGCCTGGCTACCTATGGCGCTCTGGCTGGGCGTGACGTTTGCCCGTGAGATCCCTAAAGAGCTGCTGGATGCCGCCAGCGTTGACGGCTGCAGCCACTGGCAACGTTTTCGCTACGTTTTCGTGCCGCTGATTAAATCCGGTATGACCGCAACGACGATTCTGGTGCTGCTGTTTGTGTGGAATGACTTTCCGATAGCGTTAATTCTCAGTTCGGAGCAGGCGCGAACCCTGCCCGTATACATCACTGCCTTTTCGCAAAATGAACAGATTCGCTATGCGGAAATGGCCTCTTCATCCCTGCTGGTTTCGATTCCGGTACTGCTGCTGCTCGTGGTGGGCCAGCGCTTTATCGTCAAAGGATTATTGTCCGGCGCGGTGAAGGCATGACATTAAAAAGGAAAATCCAATGAGCGCGGTTGCAATCGAAAGCGTCGATAAGAAATACGGCAACGTTACGGTTTTGCAGAATATCGATCTGCATATTGAAAAGCGGGAGTTTATTGTCCTCGTCGGCCCTTCCGGCTGCGGCAAATCCACACTATTACGGATGATTGCCGGGCTGGAGGAGGTTGAGAATGGGCGAATTTTGCTCCAGGGGAGCGATATCAATGAGATACCCGCCAGCGAGCGCGATATTGCCATGGTTTTCCAGAGCTATGCGCTTTATCCGCATATGAGCGTGGCGGAGAACATGGGCTTCTCGCTGAAGATCAAAGGGGTGAAAAAGCAGGAAATTACCGGGCGGGTTAACGCTACTGCCGAAGCGTTACAGCTTACGCCGCTGCTGGCGCGTCACCCGCGCGAGCTCTCCGGCGGTCAGCGCCAGCGGGTGGCAATAGGCCGGGCGATGGTGCGCAATCCCGAGGTCTTTTTATTCGATGAGCCGCTGTCGAACCTCGATGCCAAGCTGCGGGTGGATATGCGCCTTGAGATCAAAAAACTCCACCAACAGCTGGACGCCACGATGATCTACGTGACCCACGATCAGATAGAAGCGATGACCCTTGCCGATCGGATCGCCATTATGAATCAGGGGCGTATTGAACAAGTGGCGACCCCGCTGGAGCTGTACGACCGGCCGCGTAACCTGTTTGTCGCCTCGTTTATTGGCTCGCCGGAGATCAACCGCGTAGCCGGTCGCATTTCTGACGATGGCGAACGTTTTGTCAGCGATTCCGGTTTGCTTCTGCCGCTGGCGGATAACCTGGCGCATCTTGCCGGAAGGGCGCTGATTTACGCCGTTCGTCCGGAACACTTTGTCCTCAATTCTGCTGATGGCCTGCCCGCTGAGGTTGACGTCACCGAGCCCACCGGCGTGGAGACCCTGGTCAACGCCCGTCTGGGCGGCGAAACCCTGACCTGTACCTTCCGCCAGCGGCTTGAACTCCAGCCGGGCGACAGCATCCGTCTGCTGCCGGATGTTCGCCACATTCACCTGTTTGATGCCGAAAGCGGCGAAAGAATTCCCCTGACTAAGGAGCAATAATGCGTACCGTCTTCCTGCTGTTTGATTCACTGAACCGGTTGGCTCTGTCGCCTTACGGCGGCCAGCATGTGCCAACTCCGAACTTTGACCGTCTGGCGCAGCGCTCAGTAGCGTTCGATCGCCACTATGTCGGCAGCATGCCTTGTATGCCCGCCAGACGCGATATGCAGACCGGTCGCCTGAGTTTTTTGCACCGTAGTTGGGGGCCGCTGGAGCCCTTTGATAACTCTTTCCCTGAGCTGTTGTATCAGCAGGGGGTCTACAGCCATCTGATCACCGATCATAACCACTATTTCGAAGATGGCGGGGCGACCTATCATAACCGTTATGACTCGTTTGAGTTTATTCGCGGCCAGGAGGGCGACCCGTGGAAGGCGATGGTGCAGCCGCACTGGGAGCGCCTGCGGGAAAAATACCATCCCTCGCAGTTTTCAAACGGACGGCGGGATTTAAAAGCACGCAATATCATCAACCGGGAGTATATCCGCGAAGAGAAAGACTTCCCCTCGGTGCAATGCTTTGCCCGTGGCCTGGAGTTTCTGGATACCAACCGCCATGCCGACAACTGGTTCCTACAAATTGAAACCTTCGATCCGCATGAGCCATTTACCGCCCCGGAGCGTTTTTATAATGTGATTAACACCGACTGGACCGGGCCGGTTCTTGACTGGCCGCGCTATGGTCGCGTCGATGAATTACCGGAAGAGGGCGAGGAACTTCGCGCCAATTACTATCGGCTGATTGCGCTGTGCGACTCGCTGCTTGGCGACGTGCTGGACTATTTTGATAAGCACGACCTGTGGAAGGACACCGCACTGGTGCTCTCCACCGACCACGGTTTCCTGTTGGGCGAGCATGACTTTTGGGCGAAAAACCGCATGAATATGTACGAGGAGGTGGCGCATATTCCGCTGTTTATTCACCATCCTGAGTACGCGCACTTTGCCGGGCAGCGCAGGCAGGCTCTGACCCAGACGCCGGACCTTGCCGCCACCTTCCTTGATATTCACGGCGCGAAAAGGCCGGCGGAGATGCAAGGACACTCGCTGCTGCCGGTTGTGGCGCAGGATCGGGCGCTACGGGAGGGCATTCTCTTTGGCTATTTCGGCGGGGCGGTCAACGTGACCGATGGCCGCTATACCTACCACCGCTACCCGGAAAACCTCAGCGAGCAGGAGATTTACCAGTATACGTTGATGCCAACGCATATCACCTCGCGTTTTAGCACCGAAGAGCTGGCGGATACCACGCTGGCTGCGCCTTTCCCCTTCACCAAAGGCGTTCCACTACTGAAAGTGCCGGTTATCGATACCTCGCCGATGTATAACAACTACGGCCCGGGGTCGCTCCTGGAAAAAGAGACTCGCCTGTACGACCTGGCTGAGGACCCGGGGCAGCTCGCCCCGCTGTACGACCCGGTTGTTGAGCAGCAGCTTAGCGAGTTAATGGTCGATTTAATGGCGAAAAATGATGCGCCGCCGGAAGCCTTTGAGCGGCTGGGGTTAACGCCCCAGGACGTCTCTTCTGAGGTTTAACCCACGGTGTGACGGCCCGCTGACATGCGGGCCATAAACAGTAAGCGATGCTCCCATGAACCAACCGAATATTTTATGGATATGTACCGATCAGCAGCGTTGGGATACGCTTTCCTGTCTTGGGACGCCCGGCGCGCAGACGCCGCACATTGATAACCTTGCCGCTGCCGGAGTGCTGTTTGAACGCGCCTATGTGCAAAGCCCAATCTGTACCCCCAGCCGGGCATCGTTTCTGACCGGAATGTACCCGATTGCGCATCAAATACAGCGCAACGGTAACCGCCGCTTTCCTGAGCACCTGCATCTGTTGCCTCGTTCATTTCAGCAGGCGGGATATCGCACCGGGCTGATTGGTAAGTTGCATCTTTCCGCCAGTCAGCACGGCGTAGAGCAGCGCCCCGACGATGGCTACGATGAGTTTTACTGGAGCCAACATCCGCACCCGGACTGGTCGGAGGGCCACGATTATCAGACGTGGTTGGAAGAGAAAGGCGTCGATCCGCAGGCACTATACGCCCACGCGCAGGGCGCGATTTATCCAGGAGTTGAGGCGGAATTTCACCAGACCACCTGGGCGACAGAGCGGGCGCGAGAATTTATCTCCCGCCATCAGCAGTCGCCGTGGTTCCTCAGCATTAACCTCTACGATCCGCATCCGCCGTTTGACCCGCCGCAGGCATATTTGCAGCGTATTGATGCGGATGCCATTCGCCCACCGCTGTTTGCCGAAAGCGATCTGGCCCATCAGGCGCGCTTTACGCGGGTCGACCAGCAGACCAAAAAGGCTGTCAATCCGAATGCGGCGGTAGAGGGTGAAAGCCTGCAAGGCAGCCATGACACGCCGCCGGAATCCTGGGATGCGAAGGCCATTCGCGCGGCCTATTTCGCTATGATTGCTCAGATAGACGATTTGGTCGGTAGCCTGACCTCGCTGCTTGATGAGAGCGGGCAGCGGCAGAATACGCTGGTTATCTTTATGAGCGATCACGGAGAGATGCTGGGCGATCACGGCCTGCTCTACAAAGGTTGCCGCTTTTATGAAGGGCTGGTGCACGTGCCACTTATCGTTTCGTGGCCGCAGCGTTTCGCGCCGCAGAGGCGCTCGAATGCCTTAGTCGAGCTGGTAGATATTCCAGCGACGCTGCTGGAGAGTGCTGGGCTACCGATATCCGCACAGAACCAGGGACTATCACTGTACGCTTTGCTCAATGGCGACAGCGCGCTACATCAGCATAAGCCCTATGTGCTGAGCGAATATTTTGACGCGCTTGGCTTTCCCGGCAGCATCGGTTCGCGCGGCAGTATGTATTTTGATGGCCGCTATAAGCTGAATGTTTATCACGATGCTGAAGAGGGGGAGCTGTTTGATTTAGATAACGATCCGCATGAATTTCATGACCACTGGCACGACCCGCAGTTTAAGCCGCTCAAGGCGCAGCTTATCCAGCAGCATTTTTCCGCCATGATGAAGGTGAGCGGCGCAGGGCCGGAGCGCATCAGTGATTTTTAGCCCGGCAGGTTAACCCGCCGGGTGTTTAACACATCAGCTTGAATAGCAAATCTGTTCCGGCTGGCGCTGCAAAATAATGTTGCCGTGACGGATGGAGGTCAGCACTTTGGCCTGGCGGCGCACGGCGTCATAGTCGTTTTCCGCATCAAGGATCAGCAGGTTCGCCGGACGTCCTTCGGCAATACCGTAGTTATCGCCCAGGCACAGCGCCCGGGCGCTGTTATCGGTAATGAGATCGAGGCAGCGCTGCAAATCTTCATACCCCAGCATATGGCAGATGTGCAGCCCGGCGTCGAGGATGCGCATGATATTGCCGTTGCCCAGTGGATACCACGGGTCCTGAATGGAATCCTGAGCAAAGCAGACGTTGATCCCGGCGCGGTCCAGCTCCGCCACCCGCGTCACGCCACGCCGTTTCGGCCAGCTGTCAAAGCGACCTTGCAGATGAATGCTTTCGGTCGGGCAGGAGATAAAGCTGATTCCCGAGGCTTTTAGCAGGCGGAACAGCTTCGAACAGTAGGCGTTATCGTAAGAGCCCATCGCGCAGGTATGGCTGGCGGTGACCTGCGCGCCCATGCCGCGAACCCGGGCTTCTTCCGCCAGCACTTCCAGAAAACGCGACTGCGGGTCATCGATTTCATCGCAGTGCACGTCCACCAGGCAGCCATGGCGCTGGGCCAGATCCATCAAAAACATGACTGAGCTAACGCCCTTGTCGCGGGTATTTTCGTAGTGCGGAATGCCGCCTACCACGTCGGCACCCATCTCGATGGCGCGGGTCATCAGCTCGCGCCCGCCGGGGAAGGATTCGATGCCCTCCTGCGGGAAGGCGACGATTTGCAGGTCGATAAGATGGGCCGCCTCCTTTTTTACCCTCAGCATGGCTTCCAGCGCGGTCAGGGAGGGGTCGGTGACATCAATATGGGTACGCACGTGCTGTACGCCGTTATCGCGCAGCATACCGATCGTTTTCAGCGCGCGCTGGCGCGTATCTTCAACCGTGACGCTCTCTTTACGCTGGCTCCAGCGGGCGATGCCCTCAAACAGCGTGCCGCTCATATTCCACTCCGGTTCGCCCGCCGTCAGGGTGGCGTCGAGATGGATATGCGGTTCGACAAACGGCGGGATCACCAGCTTTTGCTGCGCGTCGATATCGTTGGCGTCAACCGCCTGTGCGGCTGCCTGCGCGGTGATGCTTTTAATCAAACCGTCCTGGAGATCCAGGGTATAGAGCGCTTCTTTATGGCGCAGGCGCGCGTTGATAATTTTCATGGTTGTTCCCGTAAATGGTTTTGCGACATACGCCAGATAGCTAAAGCGACCGAGGCGTTGAGATGAAATTGCGGATGGCTGACCGGATAGCCTGTCAGCTTTTCAATTCGTTGGATGCGCTGATGCAGCGTGTTGCGGTGAATCCCCAACCGCTCGGCTGCCCTGACCACGTTGCCGCTCTCCTGAAGCAGCGTTTCCAGCGTCTCCATTAATAGCCACGGACTTTTGCGGTCGGGTTCGATCAGGCAGCCGAGAGTGTCATGCATAAAGTCGGTTAGCAGCCCAGGGTCGCTGACGGCGGAAAGCAGCTTGATAAAGCCCAGTTGCTGATAATCGCTGATGCGTTGGGCCGGACGCAGGTTATCGCTGAGATCCAGCGCCTGGCGCGCCTGCGACAGCGCGCGCTGATATCCCTGTAGCTGCTGCACCGGTGCGGACAGTCCGCACAGCAGTGACAGCCCATCGTTACCTTCTGCCTGCGTCAGCAGCCACTGTTCTAACCACTTTTTCTGTTGATAAAACTCGCCTTCTTCGTCCGGGATCAGGAACAGAAACATATTGCTGCGCTCGACCAGCGGAAAAGGGTTGCCCTGCTGATTGAGCTGCTGCTGCAAGCGCTGGCGCACGGTGCGGCGGGCCTGCTGGAGCCAGGCTTCGGCCTGCTCGGGCGGAAACTGGCGAAACAGGCGCGCTATCCCCTCAAGGCGCAGCGCCGCTACCCGCAGCGGTCGGGTAAAATCCAGTTGCTGGTGGAGCGCGCGCTGATGCAGGATTTGCAGGTCGGGATAATCACCGGTTAGCAGCTGCAGCAGAATATCGCGCTGTGATTGCAGAGCATTCTCGCTGCGTACCAGCGCGGTGCCGATGCGCTCGGTCACAATCACCATCTTCAGCAGATAGGGCTGCTCGATCAGCGGAATGCCCAGCTCGTCGGCCAGCGCGATCAGCCGCGGTGGGATCGTGTGGATATAAGCGTCGCCGGTCAGGATCACCATTCCGGCGATCCCGCGCTGCTTGCCTTCCATCAGTAAATGAATCAGGTTGTTTTCATCGCGGGGATGGTTGATCCCGGTGATAAACACCAGTTCCCCGCCCATGATCCACTCGGCGATATTTTCATTTTCCGCCACGTAGTACCAGCGAACCGCCAGCTGGAGGCCCTGTTTACCCGCGCGCAGGCGCATGGCTGAGAGCCCGTCCAGCGCGAGGATTTCATTGACCATCAGGCTCATGGTTACTGTTCCGCAACTGAGTCAGCGGCGGGCTGGCGTTTGCTCAGGCGGATCAGAGCGATGTAGACCAGCGCGGAGACGGAAATCCCCACCAGCGGCGCGATCCACGGCGACAGGTAAGCCACCACCGCGCCGACGGCGTAGGCACTGAGCCCCAGCCAGTTAAAGCGCGGCAAGCGGGCGGTTTGCAGCAGCGGATAGCGCCCGCCGCGATAGAACCAATAGTCGGCAAGAATGACGCCGCCGATGGGCGGGATGATACTACCGAGCAGCACCAGGAACGGGATCAGCATTTCGTACATCCCGCCAATGGCCAGCAGAATGCCGACGCCAGCGGCGACCACGGTCAGGGTACGGCGGCGTTCGCTGCGCAGCAGATGGCAGGCGGCAGCCGAGACGTTATAGATAGTCGGCCCCTGAATCGTCAGCAGGTTGAGGCACAGCATCACCACCGCGGCGACGGACAGCCCCTGCAAAATCAGCACTTCTACAATGTCGGCCTGCTGGTAGACGATGGCGCACCACGCCCCGGCAACAATCATCAGCCCGTTACCGACGAGGAAGCTGCTCATGCTGGCGATGATAGCGGTGCGGCTGGAGTTAGCCAGACGGGTCCAGTTCGTCGCCTGGGTCGCGCCGCTGGCGAAGGTGCCGAACACCATGGTGATCGCCGCCGACCAGGTCATGGTTTCGCCCGGTTCGATTTTGGTCATCGCCTGCCAGCCGCCAGCGTGATGGGCGGCAAGATACATAGAAACTACCAGCAGAATAAACATCAGCGGCACCGACACGCGCGATAGCGCATCCAGTCCCTTGTAGCCCACCAGGGCGGTGACGCAGAACAGGATCCCGAACAGGATCATCAGCGGAATGGTCATCGCCTCGGGCAGGGCGAGGATTTTGACCAGCGAGATAGCGACCGTCGCGGTACCCCAGGCGTACCAGCCCAGTTCGGCGAAACCGAGAATAAAATCGGCGAGCTTGCTGCCAATTTCCCCGAAGCAAAAACGCCCCATAAGCACGGTATTCAGCCCGCTGCGCGCGGCAATCCAGCCGAGCGATGCGGCGTATAGCGCCAGCAGAAAGTTACCGATAACCGCAATCCATAGCAGGTTCACAATCGAAAAAGAGACGCCAAGCTTGCCGCCTGCGAACATCGTGCCGGTAAAAAAGGTGAAGCTGAACAGGACCATGGAGATCGAAAATACGCCTTTGCGCCCTGAGGCAGGCGCTTCGACGAGCGGAAAATCATTGCTGTTTGACATTGTGGAACCTCTGAGTGGCTATCCGAATGGCGATGCCAGAGGGGTAGCAAGAGATATGCCAACAAAATCGGGGCAGGGGTAACACGGATGTATGGGCACTATGCACATAAAAAGGCGTTATTTAGTCGATGTTTGCCATAAATGTGTGCACGGTGACATGTTTCGCACCGCCGTGGGGCAGTGGGATTGAGCTATTGAGCGCATTCCTGTCGGGTGGCGGCTGGCGCCTTACCCGACCTACAAATGATGCCAATTTTGCGTCGTTTTCTGGTGGAACGATCCCCTATTTTTTGGGCAGCTTGCAGTTGGTAATGTTGGCATCATGAAGACATTCAATTTCTTTATTGTTAAAAAAGTAATTTCATATGCAATTCTATTATAACCATTACTAATGTAAGTCTTTTCTGTAATATTGTTCACTTGAGCGGGCGGTGTTAGTATCGAGTAAATAGCCATTTAGACGGCTAAAGAACCTTTCTCCAGGCTATTTTATTGGCCATTTTGGACCTGGGCAGTGCTCACACTCCTCACGTACTACGTGTACGTTCCGGGTGTTCCGCGCTGTCCGTGTCCAAACTGCCTGCAACAATAACGCCTGACCGTAAAGGTTCTCAAATCAACATCGCTAAACTAAGGAACTGCTATGTGGCAAGAAAGACTCGCGCAACTGGTCACCACCTGTCATTGGATCGGCGCGAAAGGCTGGGCTCCGGCCACCGGCGGCAATATGTCAGTGCGTCAGGACGAGACCTGGTGCTGGCTCAGCGAGTCGGGACGCGATAAAGGCAGCCTGACGACGGAAGATTTCCTCCAGGTTGAGATCGCTAGCAATAAAGCGCCTTCTGGGCGTAAACCTTCCGCCGAAACCGGCCTGCATACGCTGGTGTATCGCCTGTTCCCGGAGGCCAACGTTGTACTGCACGTGCATACCGTCAACGCTACCGTGCTGTCGCGCATTGAAAAAAGCGGCACCCTGGCGCTGCAGGGCTATGAGATGCAGAAAACCCTGACCGGTCAGCATAGCCACCTTGATACCGTACCGGTGGCGATTTTCGATAACGACCAGGATATCGATGCTCTGGCGGCGCGCATTGAAGACTATGCGCAGACCAACCCGCTGCGCTACGGCTTCCTGCTGCGCGGCCACGGCCTGACCTGCTGGGGCAAAGACATTAACGAGGCCCGTCGTCAGCTGGAAGGACTGGAATTTCTGTTCGAGTGCGAGCTGATGCGTCGCCGCTACGAGCGCGACTAAATTTCTCTCCACTAACGGGTCAGGCATGGATTTTTATCTCGGAATCGATATCGGTACCTCGCGGGTCAAAGCGGTGCTGTTTGATGAACATTTTCAGGCGTGCGCCAGCGCGGCGCAAAATACCGGCCCGCGCCTGTTGGCCAACGGTCACGCTGAGCAGGATATGGCCCAGTTGTGGCAGTCGGTGGTGGATATTCTGCGCGAGATTGCTCAGCATCCGGCGCTGCAAAAAGGGCGTTTATGCGCAATTGGCCTTGCCGGGCAGGGCGAAGGCGTTTGGCTTAGCGACGCCGAGGGCGAACCGGTTGGGCCGGGTATCCTGTGGAGCGATACCCGCAGCCGCGAGCTGATGAGTGAACTGCTCAACCGCCCCGGTTTTGACCGCCGTTTCTTTGACGATACCGGCACCCATCTGCAACCCTGCAACACCAGCATGCAGCTATGCTGGCTCAAACATCATCAGCCCGAACGGCTGGCGGCAGCCCGCTATCTGTTTTTCGCTAAGGACTGGATCCGCTTTCGCCTCACTGGCGTTGCAGCGCTGGATCTTACTGATGCCAGCACCTCTTTGCTTAACCAGCAGAGCGGAACATTATCCGGGGTTGTACTCAATGAGATGGGGCTGACGGATTTAGCCCATCTGTTCCCGCCGCTGCTGGCGCCGGATGCTCAGGCAGGTACGCTACGGGAAGAGGTCGCGGCGCTGACCGGGCTTCCCGTTGCTACGCCAGTGGCGGCTGGCGCGCTCGATGTGTGCAGCGCGGCGCTTGGCTGCGGCGCGGTGAACGACGGAGACATCTATACCATTCTCGGCACCACCTGCTGCACCGGCATCGTCTGCCATGGTCGTCAAACGGTCAACGAGGGGACGCGCTACGTCACCCACACCGAGGCGGGCAGCTTTATTAACCTTTTTCCGATGCAGGCCGGAACGCCAAACATCGACTGGCTCCAGCAGCAGATTTCGCTGAACCCCGATTTACAGCAGCTGGAACAGAGCATCGCCAGCGTTGAGCCGGGCAGCGGCGGCGTCTTCTGGCAGCCCTATCTCAACGGCGAACGCGCGCCGTTCTTTAGCCCCGAAGCGCGGGCCGGGTATTTTGGTATTAGCCAGCACACCACCCGCGCGCAGCTACAGCGAGCAGTATTTGAAGGACTGGCTTACGCCATCGTCGACTCGCTTCAGGGTTATCCGCAGGGCGGTGAGCTGTACCTGACCGGCGGCGGGGCGGCGTCAGCGACCTGGCTGCAAATTATTGCCGACTGCACCGGCAGAACGGTGGTTTCCAGTACTTTCAACGAGCTTAGCGCGCGCGGAGCGGCGATTCTGGCGGCGCGCAGCGTCGATGCGCTGAACCGCTACCCCGCGCTTGAGCAGACTCGTTATCAACCTAATCCGCAGGCGCATACCCGTTACGCTGCGCTCTATCCGGTTTATCGCCTGCTGCGTGAGCAGATGCTCCCGGTCTGGCAGGCTCGCCACGAGGCGCTTCAACGTATTTCTCAGGAACAACGCATATGAAAATTGTTTTTACCGCCGAACACGCCGGCGATCTCAGCGCATTTCAGCAACTGGGTGAACTGCGAGTGGAAGGTTGGGCGCTGGGTAAACCGAAGCTGAGCGCAGGCCAGCTGATTGAGCTGGCCCACGACGCTGACGTACTGGTGACCAGCTACGATGATGTGACGGAAGAGGTGATTGCCGCTTGTCCGCGTCTGCAGGTCATCGCCTGCACCCGCGCCAATCCGGTGAATATTGATACCAAAGCCGCGCAGGCGCGCGATATCCGCGTACTCTATACGCCGGGCCGCAATGCGGACGCAGCAGCAGAGCTGACGCTGGGGCTGATGTTAAGCCTGGCGCGGCATATTCCGCAATCGCACGCGGCGCTGAAACGTGGTGAATTCACTAACGCCGAGAACGCCGCCCAGGCCACCCAGAGCGGGCTGCGCCGCGATGTGGTGTGGGACGTCAGCCCGGAAAGTCCTTATGAAGTGTTTAAAGGCAGCGAGCTGCGCAATAAAACCCTGGGGCTGATCGGCTATGGCAATATTGGCCGCCGCGTGGCGCGTATTGCCCGCGCCTTTGGCATGGCGGTGCTGGTGGTGGATCCGTTTGTCGCCGCCGAGGATATCAACGAGCCGGGGCTACAGAAAACAACGCTTGAGGGGCTGTTCCGTGAGGCGGATATTGTCAGCCTGCATCTGAGCAGTGGTCCGCACAGCGATGGTCTGGTGAACGCACAGTTATTGAAGAGCATGAAGCCGGGGGCGCTGCTGATTAATACCTCGCGTGCTGCGGTGGTGGATGAAGAGGCGTTAATTAACGCACTACGCCACGGTCCATTGGGCGGCGCGGCGCTGGATGTTTATCATCGCGAGCCGCTGTGGCGCGATCATCCGTTTGTCACCGAGTTTGATAACGTGATTATCACCCCGCATATCGCCGGGGCGACGAGAGAAAGCATCGCTAAACATACGGCGATGATTGCTGCCGACCTTCAGCGCTATGTTGCCGGGGAGCCGCTGCTCTATCAGTGGCGTTAAGCTTTTTAGCCGCCGCGAGATGCGGCGGCGACGCTTTTTGTCAGCGACGGTTATCCGCCATAAATGCCTGAGTATGCTCCCAGTCGACCACGCCCGCATCCGAGCCCATGCCGGTCGCCACCAGCGCGGCCACCGCAGAAGCCACCTCACACGCCTCTTTGACGCTTAACCCACGGGCCAGCGCGGCAATAAAGCCGCCGCAGTAGCTGTCGCCGCAGCCGGTGGTGTCGACAGCATCGACCCGGTACGGCGCGATATGCTCGACTGCGCCGTCGCGGGTCAGCAGCCAGGAGCCGTTTTCACCATCTTTCAGAATGCAGGTCCCGACGCCAAGTTCGAAGAAAAAGCGGGCGATGTCTTCTGGCCGCGTTTGCCCGCAAAGGTATGCTGCTTCTTCAAGTG
This sequence comes from Klebsiella sp., assembly GCF_027492335.1. Lineage (NCBI taxonomy): Bacteria > Pseudomonadati > Pseudomonadota > Gammaproteobacteria > Enterobacterales > Enterobacteriaceae > Klebsiella > Klebsiella sp. Next base: position 53,918 of record NZ_JAPUEW010000075.1, read on the forward strand.
AAGGCATAAAGTAGTCCACCGACGGCAGCAGCGGGCGCAGTAGATCCAGTGTGTGCTCATTGGGCGCGATTAAATCAAAGCTGGTGGTGACGCCGCGAGCCTTAGCCGCTTGCAGCAAAAGGGCGCTTTGCCCCTGGTCCATCGCCGCCAGCAGGCCGGTGCCGCCGTGGTGCAGGAAGCGGCAGTTGAGAACCGTGTCAAATTGTTCCTCGCTGACGAAAAGCGCATCGGATGCGCCCCGGCAGTGCAGCGCCGGGCGCTCGCCGTTGGGGCGGATGGGTAGAATGGTTGCCGACGTTTCCTTCTGAGCCGTGCGCTGGATCTGCGAGCAGTCAATGCCCAGCCGGGCATAGCTGGCGAGAATAAAATCAGCTTTTTCATCTTCGCCCAGACAGGCCACCGCTGCGGTACGAATCCCCAGCTTGGCTGCGTTAATGTTGGCCCCGGCAGCGGTTCCTGCGGGATTAAGGCGAATCTGTTCAATAAAGGCCACCCCGCCGCGCGGCGGGATGTCGATAACCGGGCGACCGGCGATATCAAGAATAGTCAGGCCGACAAAGGTGGCGTCAAAGGTTGCCATGAGAGCTCCGCTTAACGATGGGTTTGACGCAGGCGCGCCTGCCAGAAGGAGAGGGCCAGCGCGACGACCAGAATCACGCCAACCAGCGCATCTTTCACCAGGTAGTTAAGCCCCATCAGGTTCAGGCCGTTATCAATAATCGCGAGGAACAGCACCCCACCGAGGGTTCCGGCGATGCTGACCCGGCCCAACCGGTTGAAGGCGGTACCGATAAATACCGCAGCGATAGCGTCCATCAGATAGGCCTGACCGGCCAGCGGCGTAAACTGGCGCAGGTTAGCGGAAAGGATAACGCCGCCGACGGCGCACAGGGCGGAGGCCGCCACCAGCACCCACAACATGGTGCGACGGTCGCGAATTCCGGCGATACGCGCCGCTTCGCCGTTCTGACCGATAGCGCGAACGTATTTGCCGAACAGCGTACGTTCGGTAATCAGCCAGGCCGCCAGCCACAGCACCAGAACAATGACCACTGGCGTTGGAATTCCGGCGATATTGCCGACCGCCAGATCGTGATATTCCGGTGCCATCCGGCGATAAGAGATAGAGCCGCCGCCGTCGGTATAGATGCGCTCGGCGCTGCTGGCGATAAACCAGGTGCCGAGGGTGGCAAGGAACGGACGAATCTGGCAAATAAGGATCAGGAAGGCGTTCAGCAGGCCGATTATCACCCCGCCGAGCAGCGCGCAGCCGACCGCAGCCTGCCACGGCAGGTGCCAGGTTTTCAGCGCTACCAGCGCAAAGGCGGCGCCGAAATCAAGCGCTACGCCGACGGAGAGGTCAATCGCTCCGGCGCTGACGATAAGGGTCATCGCCATCGCCACAATCAGCAGGATGGCGCTGCCCTGCAGCAGGTTCGCCCAGTTATCGAAGGTCAAAAAAACCGGATTTGCCCAGCCGAACAGGGCAATCGCCAGCAGAGTAATCACGCCGAATCCTGCCCGCGACAGCCACGCCAGCGGACTGCTGCCGGTTTGCCCCGTTGATGGGGTCTTGAGCGTCAACTGGCTCATCAGTTGCCTCCTTTATGTCTGACCGCCGAAGCCGCCAGCACCACGAGGATCAGGCCGCCTTTAATCGCGCCCATCCAGAAAATGTTCACCCCCAGCAGGCCGAGCCCGTTAGAGAGCGCGTTGACCAGCACCGCCCCGAGCAGCGCGCCCCAGATGGTGACTACGCGACGCCGCGAGAACGCCGCGCCGATAAAGGTGGCGAGGACGGTTTCCAGCAACAACGGCGTTGCCGTACCGCTGGAGCTGCCGGAACCCTGGCTGAGCAGCGGCATAATCGCCAGACCGGCGGCGATCCCCGCCAGCAGCCAGACGATGATAGTCAAACGGCGCACGTTGAGTCCGCTCATCTGCGCCATATCGCGGTTGCCGCCGACCGCCTGTAAATGCTGGCCAAAGCGGGAGTTATGGAGCAGAAACTGAAACAGCGCAAAGACCGCCAGCAGATAGATAAGCGGCCAGGGAATACCGAACAGGTCGTTATCGCGAAAGGCCACCATCAGCGGATCGTTTACCGCGATGCGCCGCTGCCCGGTCAGCAGGTCGGTCAGCCCGGTGAAGGCGACGGAGGTTGACAGGGTTGCCAGCAGCGGCGGCAGGCCCGCCGCCAGCACCAGGGTGGCGTTGACCGCGCCGCAGGCCAGGCTGACGGCAATCAGCAGTAAAAACAGCAGCAAATATGAGGTATTCCACTCCGCCATGCCGAGGCTCAGCAGCGCCACGCCGAGCACCGCGATAGCGGGCAGGGACAGGTCGATGCCGCCGGAGACCACATCATCGCCGCCGACGGCAATCACGCAGACAAGGCCGAAGCAGAGGATCGCCAGCGGCACGCTCTGCACCAGCATCATGCTGATATTTTGCCAGCTTAAAAAAAACGGCGACTGGAGGCTGAGCCAGACCAGCAGCGCGAAAAAAAGAATCAGGGGAAATTTTTCGATTAGCGTCGTTATGCCCGCAAGGGGGCGGCGCTGGATAGCTGCACTCATACCTGTTGTTCCTGTCCACCGTTGATCGTCACCAGTAGCGCGTCCAGCGTCAGCCCCTGGGTCGGAAGATTGGCCACCAGCTCGCCGCGCCACATCACCAGAATGCGGTCGCAAAGGCCCAGCAGTTCCGGCGCGTCGCTGGAAGAGACCAGCACGCCGCGACCGCGATCCGCCAGTTCGCGGGTGCGCTGATAAATATCGCTGCGTGCGCCGATATCGACCCCGAGCGTGGGTTCATCAAGAATAAATAGCCGCGCGTCTGTACCCAGCCAGCGGGCGAGAATCGCCTTTTGCTGGTTGCCGCCGCTCATAAAGCGCACCGGCAGCTCCGGGCGACCGGGGCGGATGGAGAGCTGTTCAATCCAGCTGCGCGCTTTTTCCAGTGCTCGCCCTCGGTGTTCCCAGCCGAAGGTGGCGGTATCCGGCAGCGAGGCAAGGTTAATATTGTCGGCGGTAGAGAAGGGGAGAATCAGCCCCTGATGGCGACGGTCGCGCGGGACCAGCGCCAGCCCGGCGCGGGTGGCCTGATAGGGCGTGCGCAGTCGCTTCGGCTTCGCCGTCGATGCTAATCGTGCCGCTGCGGGCGCGGCGCAGCCCGTAAAGTAGATCGACCAGTACGTCGCGCCCTGCGCCAAGCAGACCCGCCACGCCGACGATCTCGCCGGGCTGAATATCAAAGCTAATATCGTTTAATTGCGTGCCGTCGCTGAGATGGCGAACCGACAGCACCGGTGCGGCGGTATCGACTTCCTGAGCGCTGCTCTGACGCGGGGTATAGAGCTGTTCGATATCGCGTCCGACCATCATTTTGATTAGCGCATCGGTATTTTGCAGAAGTTCACGGTCGGGGTAGCCGACAACCTCGCCGTTACGCAGCACCGTACCGCAATCGCAAAGGGCGGCGATTTCGTTGAGATAGTGGGAAATATAAAGAATCGCGATCCCTTGCTCGCGAAGGCGCAAGATGGCTGAGGAGACCAGGCTGGCTTCCTGCGCTTCCAGCGGCGCGGTGGGTTCGTCAAATACCACCAGCTTTGCCGCACCATCGATCAGCGCTCGGGCGATTTGTACCAGCTTGCGTTCGGCGAGGCTGAGATCGCGGATCAGGCGGCGCGGATTGATTTCCAGCTGCCAGCTGTCGCGGAAAAATGCCTCGGTCGCGGCATTCATCCGCCGCCGGTCCAGCGCGCCCCAGCGGGTGCGGTACTCCTGGCCGAGGAACACCGATTCCGCGACGGTAAAGTGCGGGATCAGGTTGAGCTCCTGGTGAATGACGCGAATGCCCAGCGCTTCGATAGCCGCCGGATTGCCGAGCGGCAGAGGCGCGCCGTCGAGCGTGGCGTTGCCGCTATCGGCCTGATAGACGCCCGCAAGGATTTTAATTAGCGTCGATTTTCCCGCGCCGTTCTCGCCGATCAGGCCGTGAATTTCGCCAGGGTTCAGAAGCAGCGTGACCGCATTTAATGCAGTCACGTTGGCGAAGCTTTTGCTGATCTGGTTCATCGCCAGACCAGCGGCGGGATTAGCCCCGCCGGAGGATTGAGTGATCACTGCAGTTCGCCATATCCCAGCTGTTTGTAGACCGCTTTCGCTTCCTGCGGGCCTTTCACCGGGACGACAGGGATAAAGGTTTGTACCGGCAATTTCTGCTTGTCGAAGTAGCGGGCGACGTTATCGGCGGAAGTCTGGCCGATCAGATGCGGCTGCTGAGCGACGTTGGCAACGAACGGGCTGCCCGGCTCGGCCATGATTTCCAGCGTTTCCGGGCCGGCATCGATGGCGGTGACTTTGACGTCTTTATCGCGACCGGTCTCTTCCAGCGCCTGGACAATACCGATAGCGGGCTGATCCCAGCAGGCAACATGGATGGCGTCGAGCTTACCTTTTGGATATTGGCTCAGCAGTTCGAGGGTTTTCTTACGCGCATCTTCCGGAGAGTTGGCAAACTGTTCCGCCAGCTCTGGTTGAATAATATGAATATCCGGGTAATCCTTAAGGACATATTTCCACTGGTCATAACGAATGCCGCAAATACGCAGGGAGCTGGAGAAGGCGTTAAATACTGCAACGTTGCCTTTGCCACCTAGCTCATCGGCCATATAACGACCAATGGTCGAGCCTAATGTGTAGTTATCGGAGGTGGTGTTATTGACGGAGTATTTTGAAACGTGGTCAACGGTAAATACCGGAATACCCGCATCGCGCAGCGCTTTGAATTTAGGCTCAACGGCGCTATCGCCCAGAATGCTAATTACCGCATCGACTTTACGCGACAGTAAAATATCGTGGTTATTGGCATGAACCTGGTTGTCACGGCCACCGTCGACGCCGATTACTTTACCACCGAGTTTCTCTACCTCTTCGGTCGCACCTTTATAGGCTTCACGATCCCAGAAGTGCTGGGTACCGACAACGGCGACGCCGATAGTTTTCCCCTGAAGCGATAAGGCATCGGCCGCCAGGGCGTTAACGGAGGCGAGCGAGAGCAGGCCCAGCGCGATGGGCAATAATTTCATTTTCTGCGACATTCTTATTATGGTCCTGTGATGGAGGTGGCTGCGAAGCAGTAGCATGACAATAACAACTACACAACCTCAAATACAAAATATGTCTAAGTTATATCAACAATGTTATATCGCAGATTTGCCTGAGGAAAACGTAAATTTGTCATCTGTAACCTGAAAATATTTCATGATGCGATTTTATCCATTTTTATTTTGTGGGTTTAATTTGCTTGCAAGTCTTATTTGTTCAAATAAATACTGTTGTTTAATTAAAATTATTCTGTCGCTGTAATATATCGCATTCCGGAATAACTCATAGCTATTCTACGTAGGGAATCCTTTCTCTATAGCAGATTGTATGGTGATATGTATTTTATTCCCAAGATTCGCGCGCTTTATTATGGCGACCTTTATTGGGTGAGAAGAAAACAAGCAATATGAGAAAACAACATAATCTGACCGTGATGCACTGGGGAACCTGGCAAGTACAGGCTCGCGACGGCAAGATTGATGCGGTGACGCCAGTGCCCTGGGATAAAAATCCTTCCCGTATCGGTCAGTCGCTCCCCGATGCGGTCACCAGCAAGACGCGAATTCGGCGTCCGGCGGTGCGTGCGGGTTACTTGCAAAATGGCCCGGCTTCGCGAGAGGGGCGCGGCAAAGAGCCGTTTGTGGAAGTGAGCTGGGAGGTGGCGCTCGACCTGCTGGCCCGCGAGCTGAAGTCGGTCAAAGCGCGCTGCGGCAATGAAGCCATTTTCGGCGGCTCCTACGGCTGGGCCAGCGCCGGGCGTTTTCACCATGCCCAAAGCCAGCTGCACCGTTTCCTCAAGTCCTTCGGCGGCTATACCGCCAGCACCAACACCTACAGCAGCGCGGCGGGTGAGCGCATTCTGCCGCATATCCTCGGGCCGCTAAGCCCGCTGCACCGTCAGCACACCCATTTCTCCGAGCTGGCGCGGGAGTGTCAGCTGTTTGTGGCGATTGGCGGCTTGCCGCTGCGTAATTCGCAGGTCAACGGCGGCGGCGCCAACGACCATATGCTGAAATACTGGCTGGAGAAGATGCAGGAGCAGGGAACGCGCTTCGTCAATATCAGTCCGGTGCGTAATGACCTGAGCGCCGTGGAGAGCGCCGAGTGGCTTGCCGTTCGTCCGGGGACCGATACCGCGCTGCTGCTGGCGCTCTGTTACGTTCTGATTGACGAATCCCTGTACGACAGCGGCTTTGTCGCCAGCCATACGGTGGGATTTGCCGCTTATCGCGCCTACCTGATGGGGGAGAGTGACGGCGTTGCGAAAACGCCGGAGTGGGCGGCGGCGATAACCGGCATTGACGCTCCGCAGATTGTTGCGCTGGCGCGTGAGATGGCCAGCAAGCACACGATGGTGAATATTTCCTGGTCGATTCAGCGGGCGCGCCAGGGCGAGCAGGCTTACTGGGCAACGGTAGCGCTCACCGCGCTGCTGGGACAAATTGGTACGCCGGGCGGCGGCCTGGGGTTTGGCTATGCCTGTACTAATCTGGCGGGAGCGGCACGTAAAGCGTTTTCCGGCCCGCGGCTTCCTGCCGGAAAAAATGCGGTGAACAGCGTGATCCCGGTAGCGCGGCTCTCGGATATGCTGCTGCATCCGGGCGAAGCCTATGAGTTTGACGGCCAGCATCTGCATTACCCTGATATTCGCCTGGTTTACTGGGCGGGCGGCAATGCGTTTCATCATCACCAGGATATCAACCGTCTGTGTGAAGCCTGGCGGCGGCCGGAAACCGTCGTGGTACATGAACAGTACTGGACCGCGCAGGCCAAATTCTCCGATATCGTTCTGCCGGTCACCACCTCGCTTGAGCGGGAAGATATCGGCAGCGGCGGCCACGACGGCTTTATGATTGCCATGAGTGCGCAGATCCCGCCGGTGGGCGAAGCGCGCGATGATTACGCCATCTTCTGCGACCTTGCTGAAAGGCTGGGCTGCGGTGAGCGTTTTAGCGAAGGGCGCGATGCCGGGCAGTGGCTGCGGAAAATCTATGAAGAGTCGCGACCACGCGCCCGGGAAGAGGGAATTGAGCTGCCGTCGTTCGAGGCGTTCTGGCAGCAAGGGGTGCTGGAATATAGCGCGCCTGAAAAACCGCAGATATTTCTGGCGGATTTTCGCGCCGATCCGCAGCGCTATCCGCTCTCGACGCCGTCCGGGAAAATTGAACTCTTTTCAGAAACCATCGCCGGATTTGGCTATCGTGAATGCCCAGGTCATCCGTGGTGGGATGAACAGGAGGCGGCCTGGCAACGGCAGGAAGCCGCTCGCTGGCCGCTGCATCTGCTCTCCAGCCAGCCACGTACCCGGTTACATAGTCAGTACGATCACGGTAGCGTAAGCCGGGCGACAAAAATTCAGGGGCGCGAGCCGCTGTGGATGCATCCGCTGGATGCGCAGGCGAGGGATATTAGCGAAGGCAGCGTGGTGAAGGTTTATAACACCCGTGGGGCGATTCTGGCCGGGGTGCATCTTAGCGAGCAGATTTTGCCAGGCGTGGTGCAGATGTCGACCGGCGCCTGGTACGATCCGCTGGATCCAAATGAAAAGGGTTCGCTGGATAAGCACGGTAATCCTAACGTGTTAACTGAAGATCGCGGAAGCTCGCGGCTGGGGCAGGGCTGTAGCGCCCAAAGCTGCTGGGTGGAAATTGAACCGTGGCGCGAGGCGCTGCCGCCGGTGACCGCTTTCGATCCGCCAAGGTTTATTCGGGCTTAGGCGCCGGGAATTGCCGGGCGGCGCCTTGCCCGGCCTACGGGGTGGGGAGCCCGGACAAAGCGCCTCAGGCGCTGCCTCCGGGAAACAGCACGAATATAAATTCTGGCGTTATGCCAGCCGCGGGTAGGCGCTGGCGATATCGTCACCGGTAAACTGGGCGATCCAGCCTTCCGGGTTATCGAAAATGCGGATCGCGGTGAAGTTCGGCTCTGACCCCATGTCAAACCAGTGCGGCGTGTGCGCAGGGACGGAAATCAAATCGTTCTTTTCGCACAAGACCTGAAACACCTCGTCGCCAATATGCAGGCAGAACAGACCGGCACCTTCGACGAAGAAGCGCACTTCGTCTTCTCCATGAGTATGTTCATTGAGGAATTTTTCCCGCAACGCATCTTTCTGCGGGTTATCCGCGCGCAGGCTGATAACGTCCCAGCTCTGGTAACCCTTCTCTGCTACCAGCTTATCAATCGCATGTTGATAAGCGGCAATGACCGTTTCTGATGTTGGCGCAGCGCCTAAATCACGGTCGGCCTGCCAGCGCTCAAAACGTACGCCTTTAGCGTTGAGCTGCTGCTGGATCTCTTCGGCGTTGGTGCTGTGCCAGAGCGGGGTTTGCGGGTCTTTCACGGAAAAAATGGTTAATGCGCTCATGCTGGGATCTGCTTCGGATGAATATCGTCAAAACGCTGAACTTGCGGATGATGGCTGGCCGGGTCACGGTCACCACGCACCAGTTGTACGGTACGGAAACCGGCCTCTTCTGCGGCATCCAGCTCCTGATGGATATCGGACAGGAACAGAATCGCGGCGGGAGGGTGCCCCAGTTGCTCAGCAATATTGCGGTAGGACTGCACTTCACGCTTAGCGCCTACCAGGGTATCGAAATAGCCGTTGAACAAATGAGTAATATCACCTTCATCGCTGTAGCCAAATAACAATTTCTGCGCGGCAACGGAGCCTGAGGAATATACATAGAGATCAATACCCTGAGACTTCCATTTTTCCAGTGCCGGAAGAACGTCCGGATAAAGATGCCCGGTGAAGTCGCCATTTACATACCCTTCGCGCCAGATAATGCCCTGTAGCGCCTTGAGGGCAGTGGACTTGCGGTCTTCATCCATAAAGGCGAACAGCGTACCAATAAGCTGCTCGGTGCTGGCTCCTGGCTGGGCTATCTCTTCGCGCAGGTTATCAAGGATGGTCTTTACCGGTTCAACAAACTGCTGAGCGGTAACAAAACCGGTCAGCCGTTCGCGGGCGTAGGGAAACAGGACGTTATGGACGAAGCGAATGTCGCTGGTGGTGCCTTCAATATCGGTCACGATAGCGCGGATCATGAGTTCTCCAGAGTGAGCGGTGGGTCGTGCTGACGGTGGCGTTGTGTTGATAGCTGCATTTCAATCATAAGCGAAATAACATTATCATTTAGACGTCTAAGCGTCTTGATTGCCAAATATTAGCATCGTGTTATAGTGGCTTCAACAACAGCATCACAGACGGTACAAAAAGAATGAGCAATAAGCCACTGATTCCTGAGAGTAAACTCCCTTCACTGGGCACCACTATTTTTACCCAAATGAGCGCCCTGGCCCAACAGCATCAGGCGATTAACCTGTCGCAGGGGTTTCCGGATTTTGACGGCCCGCGCTACCTGCAGGAGCGGCTGGCGTATCATGTTGCGCAGGGGGCCAACCAGTATGCTCCGATGATCGGCGTGGCGGCGCTGCGCGAAGCTATTGTCGACAAAACCGAAGAGTTGTACGGTTACCGCCCCGATGCCAATAGCGACGTAACCGTGACCGCCGGGGCGACAGAAGCGCTGTATGCGGCGATTACCGCGCTGGTGCGCACCGGTGACGAAGTTATCTGTTTTGACCCAAGCTACGATAGCTATGCCCCGGCGATTGAGCTATCGGGCGGCGTACTTAAGCGTATTGCTCTCCAGCCCCCGCATTTTCGCGTTGACTGGCAGCAGTTCGCCGAAACGCTTAGCGACAAAACCCGGCTGGTGATCCTCAATACCCCGCACAATCCGTCAGCGACGGTGTGGCAGCGCGAAGATTTCGCCGCTCTGTGGCAGGCGATTGCCGATCGTGAAATCTATGTGATTAGCGATGAAGTTTATGAACATATCTGCTTTGCCGCCGAAGGACATGCCAGCGTGCTGGCGCATCCACAACTGCGCGAACGGGCGGTGGCGGTGTCTTCATTTGGCAAAACCTTTCACATGACCGGCTGGAAGGTGGGTTACTGTGTGGCGCCTGCCGCCATTAGCGCCGAGCTGCGTAAAGTGCATCAGTATCTGACGTTTGCTGTCAATACGCCTGCTCAACTGGCGATTGCCGATATGCTGCGCAGCGAACCGGAGCACTATCGTCAGCTGCCCGAGTTTTACCGCGAGCGCCGGGATCTGTTTATTGATGCGCTGCGTACCAGCCGTCTTGAAATTCTGCCTTGTGAAGGGACTTATTTCCTGCTGGCGGACTACAGCGCAATCTCGGATCTGGATGATGTGAGTTTTTGCCGCTGGCTAACCACAGAAATTGGCGTGGCGGCGATCCCGTTATCGGTATTCTGCGCTAACCCGTTCCCGCATAAGCTGATTCGCCTGTGCTTCGCGAAACAGCCAGCAACGCTGCTGGCTGCGGCAGAACGACTGTGTCGTTTGTAGCTATTTAACGGTCCATGCCTGAGAGAATTGACGGTCGCCGAACATTTCCACCAGACCGTTAATTTGCTTCAGGCGTAGTACTTCGTCTGAATCCATTCCTAACTCTTTGCCTATTTTATCGTCAGACCAGCCGAGATACGCCAGCTCCTGGACAATCTCCGACATGGCATGAATCTGATGACGCCCGCGCGCCCGATTGTGGCGAATGGTCGCGGCCATCAGAGTATCACGCTTCGCGGTACTGCTTTCCAGGCAGGTGACGGGGAGGTAGCCTTTCAGTCGTTTTCTCAGCGCCGCTTTGCCGTTGGCTAGCTCGTGGCGATGAAAACCATCAACAATCGAATAGTGTTCCTGTCCCTGTTTCAGCACCACGATGGGTTGAGTGAAACCGTCCGTTTCCAGTGATGTGAATAATAAGCGCTTTTCCGGTGGCGCAAGATTATTTGGGTTGTAATCATTAGGCGAAACGGTTTCCTGTTTTACCCACAGCACACAGTCAACGGGCTGCGTTTTGAACGGGCTATATTCATGCAGAATCTGGCGAAAGGCATTAAGCGCATTAATCTTCTCCTCCTCGCCTTTCAGTGATTGCAGATAGAGTTCAATATCCTGGATCAGTTGTCGTTGCATAGTATTCCCCATTGCTGGCGCTTTTTATTCATACGCTCACGATAGCGTTTATATTGATTAGCTTTAGTCGGGCTAAAAGAGAGCTGGCGGCACCAGTAATCATTGTTCAATAGCACCTTGCAGATGCGCCGCCATGAAGGGATGTCTTTGGAGCCGATATCCGCCGCCTGGGTGTCGGGAATATCGATCATTCCCTGTTTCTGGTACCAGTGGAGATAAACGGCAATTTTATTGCGATAGTGCTCTGCTGTTTTCTCCGGCATGCTGTCGAGTAAAAACAGGGCGTAGCTTTTCCATGTATGGTGTTCTGGTTTATCCAGCTTGCGATGGCCGTAGAACTGATTATCGTGACCAGCATAGATTCCGCCGCAGTGAACGCCGCTAACGCGCTGGCACATAGCAGCCCAGCGTTCTGGTTCCAGGACATGATAAAGCCAAAGACCCTGGCGCTGTTCCGGGCCGAAGGGTTCGCAGATCCGCATATAGCGTAATGGGACGCCCGCCTGGTACATCAGGTTATAGAGCGGGTTGTAGGCAAGGCCGCTTTTGCCAAACCAGGTCCAGATATCGGCAGTTTTCCAGTCGTAGATGGGGTAGATATACCATGCATGACCGCCCGGTGCGGAGGTGGTCCAGGGTTTATCGTCGGCAAAGCGCAGTTTGCGTTGAGAAGAGATAGTGATAAATCGATTCAGGGATTCATCGGCGCGGATACCGACCATAACCGCGGCGGGGCGGTTTTGTGAGAACCAATCGGCGAACTCACGGACGAAGGCTTCAAAGCTCATTCCGGGTTGATAAAACGGGAAATAGCCTGGATCGGTTATGGCATCCGCTGGCGGTTGACGCACCCAGGGAGCGCCGGGTTCCCAGCATTGCCATTCAGGATTGTATTGGGTAAGAGAGTTTTGGGTGGTTAAAGGGAGGGCTACCCAAAAAAACTGTTCTATAACGTCGTGATACTCTTCGCGCATCTTTTCACAGTGGTCAATGGTACAGGAAAATTGCGCTTCCCAATCAATAAATAGAACGCAAATCTTTTTACCCGTTTGACGAGCATGCTGCGCGGTGAGGTGCAGCATGGTTGTGGAGTCTTTTCCGCCGGAAAAGGAGACGCAAATGCGAGAGAAGTTTTCCATTACCCACTTTATTCGCTGCTGACTGGCTTGCAGAACGGATTCTGGTAATGGAAGTTTTATAAAAGACACAGCCATTATTCCTTTGATATCAAAGATACTGTGTAGTTACATTATATTTCTTTCTTAATCAAGATATTAGTTTTTATTCACATGATTGATGAATTATCATTAATCATGCAAAAATATTATTTTTCTCACAATCATTGATGAATTTCATGAAGTTAGGATCGTCAAGGTTAACGCGATTGTAGAGCATGTAAATCATGATTGTTGGGATTTTGAAAGGCGCATCGATAATTTTAAGATTATTATTAAAACTTATATGTTCCAGAATACAGGTTGGTACAAAACCAATTAAATTAGTTTGTTGAATAACATTAAGAATCGCGATATAGGAGTCGCTACTGAAAGAAATTTTTCTATCAGCCAGAAGGCCTGCGGCTTGGCTCTGAAAGGATTTAGCCCCCAGGTCATTAGAAAGATAATACGTAAAGCTTTCCTGGAGTATGGCTTTAGTCGTTGTTAGCGACTCTACTCGCGGATGATTCTCATTGCAAACAAGCGAAATATCGAGTTCCTGAATAGGTTTGCATACCGTGGCCCGGGATGACAGCGACGAGGTACTGAATATCAGATCGGCTTTACGGTAGGATAGCAAGCTTTCGACGGATTCCCCCGATGCCAGAAGATCGTGGTGTTCAACATGAATATTTGAATCATCTAATAACATATGAATCAGATTTGTTGTTTTTGGGGTAATAAAAAGTTGCGGCGCATATACAACAAGACGTTTTCTTAACTCGGAACGATTGGTGATATTGATGGTTTGTTCGAGCTGATTAAGATTTTTTTCCAGATGATGATGCAGGTTAACGCCTACCGTCGTGGGCGTTATCCCTTTACCAGAGCGGACAAACAGCGGGTCATTAAGTTGATTTCGCAGGCGCTGTAGTGACTGACTGACCGCTGAAGGGGTAATAAAGAGCGTTTCCGCTGCTTTACTGATACTTAAATTCTGGTAAATGCATTCGAAAATAACCAATAGATTAAGGTCAAATTTTTTGAGATCGTAAAGATTAGCCATTATCAACGTCCTGTTAAGTTGGCAAGAGTAAAAAAAGGATTATTATGTACCTGCATGATATTCACTGTGTGATTATTCATTTTTTTATTATTTAAAACTAAGTATTGCATTAAGTTTATCTAAATATATACCACGGAAACGCATTCCGCCAGATCCTTTTGTGTACTGGCAAACCAGGGAGAATGCGTTAGTTTAAGAACGCTTACTTTGCACCCATCATAATCTGTAGTTTTTCTTTATCTGGAAGCCCGATCGCTTGCTGAAGTGTATTTTCTTTATTCATATAGTAAATAGCCGGAGTCACGTTAGCACCGAGTTCATCCATTAATTGCTGGTTGAAATTAAGTACCTTCATTTGTTCTGGCTGAATGGACGTTGGCACATCCAGCCGCATTTTACCGCCGGATTGCTCATAGTCATGCCAGGTCTTCGCCGGATCTTTGCTGGCAAGAATCGCTGCCGCCGCGGCTGGGCTTTCAGGTTTGATGACACCGACTAAGAGGGTGCGCAACTGAACTTTTCCTTCGTCTACCCACGGACGAGCCTGTTGCCAGAATTGTTTGCAGTAGGGACAAAACGGGTCAGCAAAGACGTACAGGACAATGGGAGCCTCTTTTTTGCCGTCAAGAAGCCAGCTGGCTCCCTCCAGCTTTTTCCACATCACCTGGCCTGCAGGTGTATAAAGCTCTTTCTGAAATAACTGTTCGCTGAGGTTGGTACCCTTCTCATCATACATATAGCCTGAAATAGCGTGTTTGCCATCAGGCGTCAGATAGATGGCGACGCCCATATCCTGATATTTTCCTAACCAACCTTTTACTCCGCCAGGCGCTTCAAAGGACTTAATGATGGTAATACCCTGTTTTTCAATTGCTTTTACGGGGGCGGGAAGATCCTCGGCATAGCTGCATAAGGGTAAAAGGCTGAGGAAAAACAGACGTTTTAACATGATCATTCCTTGTTAAATCAATGGGTAGAGTAAGTATAGTGGTAAAACCTATTGCAGCCATAGGTAGGACCTGGAGCTGGGTAGATTGCCCTTTAAGCCAGCGGGTGATGTAATCCCTATGCTGTTACATTAAGGTGTAGAGCGCAACACATAGCCAGTCAGCCTGGCGCTGAATCTACCTGCGGGTATTTCAGGTAACGGGGCCGCCTGATTGGGCGGCCTTTTTACTTTTCAGCAACATATGATGTGAAAAGCGGCGTAAGGCTGCGATCGCGTTGATAGGTTCACAAAGTTGTCTTGTTCCGGTTGTTAGATAACGCTTATTGATTTGATAATGCAAACGCATTGGTCGAGTCAGGAAAAATTCGTTAACTTAGACCTCAACGAAAACACGGAGGAAGTATAGATGTCCTTAATTAATACCAAAATCAAACCTTTTAAAAACCAGGCGTTCAAAAACGGTGAATTCATCGAAGTTACCGAGAAAGATACCGAAGGCCGCTGGAGCGTCTTTTTCTTCTACCCGGCTGACTTCACCTTCGTATGCCCGACTGAATTAGGCGACGTTGCGGACCATTACGAAGAGCTGCAGAAGCTGGGTGTCGATGTGTACTCCGTTTCTACTGACACTCATTTTACTCACAAAGCATGGCACGGTAGCTCTGATACCATCGCGAAAATCAAATACGCGATGATCGGTGACCCGACTGGCGCCCTGACCCGTAACTTCGAGAATATGCGTGAAGATGAAGGTCTGGCAGATCGTGCAACCTTCGTTGTCGACCCGCAGGGTATTATCCAGGCAATCGAAGTTACCGCTGAAGGTATCGGCCGTGATGCGTCTGACCTGCTGCGTAAAATCAAAGCTGCTCAGTACGTAGCTTCTCACCCAGGTGAAGTTTGCCCGGCTAAGTGGAAAGAAGGTGAAGCGACTTTAGCTCCTTCTTTAGATCTGGTCGGTAAGATCTAAAATTCGCAGCGTCTTTCGCGCTACAGGTGTGTTGGCTTCGCTTAATCACCCCGGTCACTTACTTATGTAAGCTCCCGGGGATTCATAAGCTTGCTGCCTTCCTGTCACGCGAAATACTGGCGAATTAATCCTCAAGCGGGTGCGCCGCGCCCGTTTTATTCCAACACCATGATGCAAACGTATTCAGACTGCCTGAACGAGGCCGCTTGCATGATGATGTTTTAAGCCCAGGAGATTAAAAATGCTCGACACCAACATGAAAACCCAGCTCAAGGCTTATCTTGAGAAACTGACTAAACCTGTTGAGCTGATTGCCACGCTGGATGACGGCGCTAAATCGGCAGAAATCAGGGAACTGCTGGCTGAAATTGCTGAACTGTCAGACAAAGTCACCTTTAAAGAAGAAAATAGCCTGTCGGTGCGCAAACCTTCTTTCCTGATTACGAATCCGGGTTCACAGCAGGGGCCGCGCTTTGCCGGTTCTCCGCTGGGACATGAATTCACCTCTTTAGTTTTAGCATTGTTGTGGGTGGGCGGTCATCCTTCAAAAGAAGCGCAGACTTTGCTGGAGCAGATACGCGATATCGACGGTGATTTTGAGTTTGAAACCTATTATTCACTGACCTGCCATAACTGCCCGGATGTTGTTCAGGCGCTGAACCTGATGGCGGTACTGAACCCGCGCATCAAGCATACGGCAATTGATGGCGGCACGTTCCAGAACGAAATCACCGATCGCAACGTGATGGGCGTTCCGGCAGTATTTATGAACGGTCAGGAATTTGGCCAGGGTCGTATGACGCTGAGCGAGATCGTTGCCAAAGTCGATACCGGCGCGGAAAAACGCGCGGCGGAAGAGCTGAACAAACGTGAAGCTTATGATGTGCTAATTGTTGGCTCCGGCCCTTCAGGTGCGGCGGCGGCGGTGTACTCCGCACGTAAAGGTATTCGTACTGGCCTGATGGGGGAACGTTTTGGCGGCCAGGTGCTGGATACCGTAGATATCGAAAACTATATCTCAGTGCCGAAAACCGAAGGCCAGAAACTGGCTGGCGCTTTGAAAGCGCACGTCAATGAATATGATGTCGATGTTATTGACTCTCAGAGCGCATCTAAACTGATTCCGGCTACCGTTGAAGGGGGTCTGCATCAGATTGAGACCGCCTCTGGCGCGGTGCTGAAAGCGCGTAGCGTTATTATTGCGACCGGTGCGAAATGGCGTAACATGAACGTACCAGGCGAAGATCAGTATCGCACTAAAGGCGTAACCTATTGCCCACACTGCGATGGCCCGCTGTTTAAAGGTAAGCGCGTTGCGGTTATCGGCGGCGGTAACTCAGGCGTTGAAGCGGCGATTGATCTCGCCGGAGTAGTTGAACATGTGACTCTGCTTGAGTTTGCGCCGGAAATGAAGGCGGATCAGGTATTACAGGATAAGGTTCGCAGCCTGAAGAATGTCGATATTATTCTGAATGCGCAAACCACGGAAGTGGTGGGTGACGGTAGTAAGGTAACCGGTTTGCAGTATCGTGACCGTGTTAGCGGCGATGAGCATCACGTGGCGCTGTCCGGAATTTTCGTGCAAATCGGTCTGCTGCCGAATACCAACTGGCTGGAAGGCGCAGTTGAACGTAACCGCATGGGTGAAATCATCATTGATGCGAAATGTGAAACCAACGTGAAGGGCGTCTTTGCCGCCGGTGACTGCACCACCGTACCGTACAAACAGATTATTATCGCCACGGGCGAAGGTGCGAAAGCGTCTCTGAGCGCGTTCGATTACCTGATTCGCACTACGATTGCATAATTCATAATAAAGTAAGACCAAACCTGCAAAGTAAAGAGGCTACCCTGGGGTAGCCTCTTTTTTATCTCAATCACGCTCAGCTTACCGAACAACCATTACCGGGATATGGGCGTGGCGAATCACACTTGAGGCATTGGAACCCAGCAGATGAGTGCTGATTGAAGGGTTGCGTGAACCAATGACCACCACATCGGCTTTAATTTCATTTGCCAGTTCATTGACCATATCACGCACGGTGCCGAAACGGACATGCGTCTTGATTCGCGACGGGTCAATGCTGAAATGCCCGGCCATCGTTTGTAAACGGGTTTCTGCTTCATGCTGTAAATGTTCTTCAAAGCGACGCAGGTCTGCTGTGAAGCGACTCATTGTGAAGCTTGATGAACCGGGAAGTACGTGAAGGAGATGGATAACCCCGTCCTGCTGGGCTAAAAACTCCGCATGGCGGACGGCTTTATCGCTCAGCTCCATCTCAAAAACATCAACAGGCATAATGATCGTCTTGTACATATGCTTCCTCCTTGTTCGTTGGTTTCTATATCAACATATTATAGGAGAATATTGTGCCATTCAGGTCGCAAAACTGTCAGATCGGGTTGAGGAGGGCGTAAAAATTTGTCAAAAGCAGCACGGGCAGTGAAATATGCAGAAAGAGGATGCGAATACATCCTCTGAATAAAGCGCGAAACGCCTCAGGCAGTAGGGAGATTAACGGTGATAATCGCCTGCGGCTTCCGGTTGATACAGCAGCTCCAGTACTTCAAGGTGCGTTGAGGTACCGCCGGGTAATTCCCAGTGAATGGTACCGCCAACCTTCAGGCCCAGTAGGGCTGCACCGACCGGGGCCATGACCGATAGCTGCGTAGCGCTATCCGTGACCTGAGAGGGGAAAACCAGCGTGCGTACGCGTTCTTCACCCGTAGTTAAATCGCGGAATCTGACCTGGCTATTCATGCTGACGACATCATGCGGCATGGCTTCCGGGGCGAGCATCTGTGCCCGGTCCAGTTCGTCGTTCAATGCATCCGCCACCGGAGAGTTGGCGAAAGCCGGTTGTTCCAGCAGTCGATCGATGCGTTCTGCATCGAGTTCATTAATGATGATTGCGGGTCTGGTCATCGCATACTCCATGTTATCCAGGAACCTATCCGTAAAAGAAAACCCTCGCCGAAAATGGCAAGGGTTAATGTCCTCTCATCATACTGAGACTTGTCGACGGTTTGAAGTGATTAAACGCACATTCATCAATGATCAATAGCTGAGTCATATGAAATTTAAGATAACGGCATCATAGTCTGCTTCCCTTAGCTACCCACTTTATCTAATACAAATTGCTTACCGCAATTACCTGGATGGGGCTGAGGCAAAAATGAATCTGCGGAAAGTGGGGCATTTATGGCTGCGGCTTTGATCGAGATTTGCATCTCGGTTAGATAGGCAGGGTTGCCGCTGCAAGTTAATTTAAACGCTTTAACATTCTGTTTTCCAAAGGCTTGCGCGACTGCGGCATCGAAACCCTCACGGCTCACGGTTTGCCCATAGTGTTGTGCGAGGAATACCCCCAGAGCACTCTGTTTGACTTCACCGTTCAGACGAACCATAGCGCCGAAGTAGTTATCAGGATCAAAACCGAAGCAAATGCCGTGTTTGGCATATTCATAGCGCTCAAGGCACGAATTGCCACCGGAACCTGGCATCACGCCGTTGAGCTTATTCGCCATCTCTAGCGACAGACCGGTTTCCGCTGCCTGGCATTTTCTTCCGGCTTTGGCTTCTGGCATGTTAGGGAGTGGACGTGTCGCGCAGCCATAACGCATCCAGCGACGTTCGTCTACGCCGCGTGCGGCGATGGATTTTGGCAAGCTGGGCCATAACCCGTGTACGGTCAGGAAATCGGCTTTATTTGCGCTTTCTTGCTGTAAACGACACTCATCCGGCTCGCTACGGTTTTTGTCATGCATACTTTGACAGAATCCCGTTTGCCAGGAGAGGGCCAGCACGTAGCGGTCGAAATCGCCGTATTGCGTTGCTATTAGCGGGTCTGCACTGGCCTGAGTAGAAATAAGCAAAAGAGCAATGGCGACGAAATCCTTCCTGAACATTTTTATTCCTGATGACTGACGGTCATTAATAACATTGAGTTATTAAAGCATAAAAAAGGCGCCAACAGGCGCCTTTTCGCGTGGTTTCACGGCTAGTGAATAGCACTGCCCGGGACCAAAATTTCGGTAGCGACTATAACGACCAACAGCCCAACCAGAACGGGAACTGAGGTGCGTTTAACCACCTCAAAAGGTGATATTTTTGCCATCCCGGCAACCGCGACCACCACACCGGAGACGGGTGAAATAGTTCGTCCAAGGTTAGATGCCTGCAGCATCGGGATGGAGAGATAAGCGGGATTGATACCGGAAGAGTGTGCCAGCTTAGGGATCATCTCAACGAAGGCATAGAATGGTGCGTTGCCGGAACCGGTAGTCATCGCCGCTAGCATTGTCAGAATAACCAATACCAGCATCAGGATAATGCTGGCTGAACCAAATGAGGTGGCGATAGAAATCAGGCCATTGATAAAACCAATGGTGCTCAGCCCTTGGGCAAAGACGCCTGCTGCAACCAGCAGCATGACTACGCCAGCAAAAGCATCCGCCATACCTCGGTAAGCGGCTTCCAGACCATTAAACACGTTTTTGGTATTAAAGCCGCGAAAGAACTCCAGTACTGCAGCCAACAGCATGCAGAGAACGAGGATCGTGATGATGTGTAGTTCCGGACCCCATTTACCGTCGAAAATCAGTACGCCAATGATCGGTGTAAACGGCAGGATGGCGTAAAAAGCAGGGGCGGTGGTGGTTATCTCGTTCACATCCAGCATTTCGTGCGAGGCATTTTCTTTTTTATCGAGATAGCGCTGCCAGAAAAAGTGGGCGATGGCCATGCTGATGATGGCCACAATGGAAATAGGCAGGGTGGTTTTAAAGGCAAAATCAATCAATGGCATTTCGGCGGCTTTGGCGGCCAGCACCACGTCGCCAGAAGTAGGGGAGAGAATGATCGCTGCCGGAGAGGCGCAAATAGCGGCCGCTGCACCGCGGCTAATACCGACGTTGACCATCACTGGGAACAGGGTTGCCATCAACAGCACACCGAGACCGGTCGCTGAAGAGACTGCCAGCGACATCAGACAGGCCACGAAATAGGCGGCGATCATTAACAGGTATGGAGAGTTAATATAGCGCAGCGGCTTTGAGGCCAATTTCACTACCATGTCGTTGGCGCCAATATGCGTCATGTAGGTCGCGAAACCACAGAGCATCATGATCATCATGCCGAGGTCGCCGCCGCGGCTCATGAGCAGAATCTTGACGTATTCGATAATATCTGTGGCGGAGTAACCAGTGCTCTTTGCATCACCAGGTAGAATCTTATGCCCCATTAGTGCGCTGGCGATGAGTAATACTAAACCACCGACGAACAACACGCCGGTGGCAGAATAGCCTTTAATGATATAGCGGGCGACGCCCACAATGACCACAATCCCGATGAGGATCTCTACTAGCGTAAGCATCTTTTACCCCTAAACCATTAACCCAAAGAATCTGCTGATAAATAAAGCGAAGAAAAAATTAAGTGAGCGAATGTGCCTAAAAAACGGGCTGAACTCGCTGATGCAAATCAATAAATCGGTGAGAATACCCTAATTGCCGTACAATGGGGACGTGGCCAAAACGTCAGTCGTGATGATTTTCAGATTTTTGTACCGGACAAATCAAGAGTTTGCCTAATTCCGTTAAGGTATTATTAAGTTTATCTTTGCTATCTTAACCCGCTTTAAAAATGATACTGGTAATAGAGAAGTGTTAATGCTGAGTCGATTTACATGGTTTTTTCTTGGATGCTTGGGACTGCTGCTGTCATCCACTACTGCTAACGCATCGTTTAGCTCAACGCTGCGCGATGGCTATAACACGCTAAGTGATAACATTGCACAGACCTGGAATGAGCCTGAGCACTACGATCTTTTCATACCGGCGGTGACCTGGCATGCTCGTTTCGCCTACGATAAAGAAAAAACGGATAAGTATAACGAACGTCCCTGGGGGGCGGGCTTCGGCATTTCGCGTTGGGATGATAAAGGAAACTGGAATGGTATTTACCTCATGGCCTTCAAAGACTCCTATAACAAATGGGAGCCCATTGGCGGCTACGGTTGGGAAAAAACCTGGCGTCCGTTGGCTGACGATAACTTCCATCTTGGTTTAGGCTATACCCTTGGCGTAACGGCGCGTGATAACTGGAACTATATCCCTATTCCAGTTGTGCTGCCTCTGGCCTCCATTGGTTACGGCCCTGCAACATTCCAAATGACCTATATTCCAGGTACCTATAACAACGGTAACGTTTACTTTGCGTGGGCGCGCATCCAGTTTTAACCAGCACGGCATTGCATTACAACAAAAGTGATAAGCGGACTATGTTCTGAAAAAACAATGACTAAAGTTATATGTCTACAAAAAGATAGAGACTTTTATCACTTTTTAGCAAAGTTGCGCTGGACAAAAGGTACCACAATTGGTGTACTGATGCCCGACACAGTATTAGTGTCGATTTTTTCATATAAAGGTAATTTTGATGTCTAAGATTAAAGGTAACGTTAAGTGGTTTAATGAGTCCAAAGGATTCGGTTTCATTACTCCGGAAGATGGCAGCAAAGATGTATTCGTACATTTCTCTGCAATCCAGTCCAACGGTTTCAAAACTCTGGCTGAAGGTCAGCGTGTAGAGTTCGAAATCACTAACGGTGCCAAAGGCCCTTCTGCTGCAAACGTAATGCCTATCTAAGCAACGCGTCAGTAGAATATAAAAACCCGCTCTTAGCGGGTTTTTTTTTGTCTGTAGTTAGCGGCTTGCTGCCTGAGAAAATAGCCAGAATGCCGCTGCCGTCATGGCAAACGAGCCTAATAAGTTGACGACGATATTCAGCAATGCCCAGCTAAAGCGCCCCTGCTGCAGAAGAAACACCACTTCGGCGGAAAATGTGGAGAAGGTTGTCAGTCCGCCGCAAAAGCCGGTGGTGATAAGCAGTTTCCACATCGGATCGATACCCGTCAGGCGATTAAACCAGGCCAGACCGGCTCCGATAATAAACGCGCCTAGCAGGTTAGCAGTAAGAGTACCAATGGGGAGAGCGTGGTGCATGGGATTAAGCTTCATACCCAGCCACCAGCGTAAAACGCTGCCAGTGCCGCCGCCAAGAAATACAGCCAAAAGGAGTTGCAACACGGTCATTCCCTGTTTATTGATTGATACTAAACTTTGAGTGTAGCGCGCGAAATACCTTGCTGGCTATGAATACCTGATGGGAGAGAAAAGATGCTTGTTGCTGCCGGACAATTTGCCGTAACGCCGGACTGGACGACCAATGCGCAGATTTGCGTTGTGCTGATGCGTCAGGCTGTCGGAAGAGGGGCTTCATTGTTGGTATTACCAGAAGCGCTACTTGCTCGAGATGACAACGATGCGGATTTATCGGTTAAATCAGCCCAACTTCTGGATGGAGGCTTTTTACAGTTACTGCTGGCGGAAAGTAAAAACAACGTGCTGACGACGGTGCTGACTTTGCACGTGCCTTCAGGCGAGGGGCGGGCAACTAACACGCTGGTGGCTTTACGTCAGGGTAAGATTATTGCGCAATACCAGAAGCTACACCTGTATGATGCTTTCAATATTCAGGAATCCCGGTTGGTCGATGCCGGACAGCAAATTCCGCCGCTTATTGAGGTTGATGGGATGCGCGTCGGGCTGATGACTTGCTACGATTTGCGTTTTCCTGAACTGGCGCTGTCGCTAGCGCTCAGCGGGGCGCAACTCTTAGTATTACCCACTGCGTGGGTGAAAGGGCCGCTGAAGGAACATCATTGGGCGACTTTGCTGGCGGCGCGGGCGCTGGATACTACCTGTTATATTATCGCGGCAGGTGAGTGCGGAACCCGCAATATTGGACAGAGTCGTATTGTTGATCCTCTGGGAACGACGCTCGCTGGGGCTGGAGAGCAGCCGCAGTTGATTTTTGCTGAGCTTTCAGCTGATTATCTTCAGCTGGTTCGGGAACGCTTGCCGGTGTTGCAGAATCGTCGCTTTGCGCCACCGCAATTATTATGACGTTTTTTTAAACAAGGCTTGATTCACCTTGTTACAGATTGCTATTGTGTCCGCGCGTCAAATAGCCGTTAATTGTATGCGTGTATGATGGCGTATTCGCAGCTTGTATTAGAGAAGAAGGTTAGCTATGGGTGAGATTAGTATTACCAAACTGCTGGTAGTCGCAGCGCTGATTATTTTAGTGTTTGGTACCAAAAAATTACGCACGCTGGGTGGAGACCTGGGCTCGGCCATCAAAGGCTTTAAAAAGGCCATGAACGATGACGATGATAGTGCGAAGAAAACCAGTGCAGAGGAAGAGATCCCGGCACAGAAACTCTCTCATAAAGAGTAATTCACTTCGTGCTTCCCGGTGGAGGGGAGCACGCTGCCGACAGGTGTGAACTTGGACGGCAAAGAGGCCGCAGCGTTAGTCGCTGCGGCCTCTTTTTGTTATATATACGTTATTTCGCCTAAAAAGATGCAACCAACTGTTACTGCGCTGGGCTAATTCATTTCAATGGGGAATTTCGGGAATAGCAGAACAGAAAAGTAAACTGCTGCGCTACCAGGTTTCACGCAGCAGTCGAGGTACGGATTACTTCACTTCCATACCTTTGGCTTGCAGGTCAGCATGATAGGACGAGCGAACGAACGGCCCGCAGGCGGCGTGGGTAAAGCCCATTGCCATGGCTTCGCCTTTCATCTCTTCGAACTCATCAGGGCTAACATAACGCTGTACCGGCAGGTGATGACGGCTTGGCTGCAAATATTGACCTAAAGTTAGCATCGTGACGCCATGACGACGTAGATCGCGCATCACTTCAACGATTTCGGCGTTCGTTTCACCTAAACCAACCATCAAACCCGATTTAGTCGGGATCTCCGGATGTGCTTCTTTAAAACGCTCCAGCAGCTTCAGAGACCAGTTGTAATCGGCTCCCGGACGAACCTGGCGATACAGGCGCGGCACGTTTTCCAGGTTATGGTTAAACACATCCGGTGGTGTCGCCTGGAGGATTTCCAAAGCACGATCCATACGACCGCGGAAGTCCGGAACCAGGGTTTCAATTTTGATGGTCGGATTTTTCTCGCGAATAGCGCTGATGCAGTCGGCAAAATGCTGAGCGCCGCCATCGCGCAGATCGTCACGGTCAACGGAGGTCACCACAACGTAACGCAGGGCCATATCGGCAATAGTTTGCGCCAGCTTTTGCGGTTCATTGGCGTCAGGAGTGACCGGGCGCCCGTGCGCCACGTCGCAGAACGGACAACGACGGGTACAGATGGCACCCAGAATCATAAAAGTCGCCGTTCCGTGGTTAAAACATTCCGCGAGGTTCGGGCAAGAGGCTTCTTCACACACGGAGTGCAGGCCGTTCTTACGCATCGCTGCCTTGATCCCCTGGATACGGGACGAGTCAGCCGGAAGTTTGATTTTCATCCATTCCGGTTTTCTGAGCAGAGCTTCACGCTCAGTTGCCACGTTTTTCACCGGGATAAGGGCCATTTTATCGGCATCGCGGTATTTAACACCGCGTTCCATCACAATGGGTTTACTCATAGCGTGCGTGTTCCAGTTGCGAGTCACGAAGGAAAGCGAATCAATTCAAGAAAATGTTGTATTTATCAACTATTTTTGAATTAAGCGCAGGCAGTATACCATTGATGCGGGGCAGAAAGCAGCCTGGTAACACGGCAAATTGTAAAATAGTTGTTGTTTTATGCTTTTCCCTCACGTGCTTTATCACCTAAAAGGCCTGGCGAATGGTCTCTACAATCTCTTTCAATAAGGGTTCTTGCGCGCTGAGTTTATTGTAATGTAGTGAAACATCAATTTTTTCCGCCTGTAAAGGTGGGAAATCAAGAATTTTTAACGGCCATATGCGCTCTACCAGGGAGAACATCCCGGAAGTAATCAGCCCCAGCATCTCGCTTTCACTGACCAGTGCGGCCTGAGTTAACAAATTGTAGCTACTGAAGCCGCAGCGACGCTCGCCCAGGTGTTCATGCAGGCGACGCAGAAGTGTCGCATAGCGATGGTGCTCAGGTTGCAGCAGCGCGAATTCATATTGGCGAAGGTTTTCTGAAGTTGCCGGCATTTTTAACGCTGGATGACCTGCCCGACAGTATATGTGTACACTATCCTGAAATAACACATGATGCGTAATCGACAGCCCGGCGTGCGCGAAGCTGTCGATCAACAGATCGACCTGACGCTGATTCAGCTGGCTGACGGCGTCGTTGATGGCGATATTATGCAGCAATACCTGAGGAAAGACGGCTCTCAGTTTTTTGGTAATCACCGGCATTATCAATGCCCCAATAGCCGGAGAGGTCGCGATGGTTATCACTCGCTCCTGGTGCGTATCACCAGTTAAATCCAGCGCGTTGAGAAAAGCCTCCATTCCCTGGCTAATATGCTGATGGAGATGCGTCGCATAGGCGGTAGGCGTTACGCCCTGGCCTTTGCGAATAAACAGCGGATCGGGGAAGAGTGCACGCAGTTTGTTGATTGATTGACTGATCGCCGAGGGGGTGATGTTGAGCACCTTTGCCGCATTAACGATGCCTTTATGCACATAAACGGCTTCAAAAATGGTCAGTAAGTTCAGGTCTATGTTACGTAAAATGCGAAACACCTGCCGCCCGTGGCGATCATCTTGCGGGTCAGTGGGTTCTGCTGGAGCGTTATTTTCTTCCACTCTATATTTCCGATAATGGTGAATAGCATCATTATAACGACCAGACTCATTCTGGTTCGTGATAATACGCAGCAAATATAAAGACTTAATTTGTTGTGAGAGGGAAAGGTGACGTCCCGCGACCACGGGACGTAATAATTACCGGACTGAAATGTATTCGTACGGTGGATTATTGAGCAGCGCCAACAGATTCGCGGCCAATTGCGGAGCAACGATTTCTGGACGAGCATTCGGCTGCCACTGACGCATTTGGGTCATTTCCATACCAGCATAACCACATGGGTTAATTCGCATGAATGGTGACAGATCCATGGCGATATTCAGCGCCAGACCGTGGAATGAGCAACCTTTACGGATACGCAGACCCAGAGAGCAGATTTTTTGCTCGCCGACATAGACGCCGGGAGCGTCGGCGCGGGGGTGCGACTCAATGCCAGATTCTGCTAGCGTATTCACGACGGTTTGCTCTAAAAGGGTGACCAGCTCACGTACGCCCAGCTTACGGCGTTTAAGGTTCAGCATGACGTACATCACCTGCTGCCCGGGACCATGATAGGTAACCTGCCCGCCACGGTCACTCTGAATCACTGGGATATCGCCAGGAACAAGAACATGTTCGGCTTTTCCAGCCTGGCCCTGAGTGAACACAGGATGATGTTCGACCAACCAGATTTCATCCAGGGTGGAGTCGTCGCGAGTGTCGGTGAACTCATGCATTGCCTGCGAGACAGGTTCGTAAGGTTGCAGGCCGAGTTGGCGGATGAGGATTTTATTGTGCTGCAAAACAACGTCTCCGCAGAGAAAGAATAACTTGAGTGGGGAGTATATCACAGCGAGAAAGAGAGGATTACCCGGCACAAAAGGCCGGGTCAAGGAATCGGTTTACAGCACCATTCGCACGATTTCAATATTGCCCAACTCTTCGTACAGGGTTTCTACCTGCTCGATATGTGTGGCGGTAATCGTGATGGAGACCGAGTGGTAGTTGCCTTTGCTGCTGGGTTTTACCGTCGGAGAGTAATCACCTGGTGCATGGCGCTGTACCACTTCAACCACCTGGTCAACCAGCTCCGGCAACGCCTGTCCCATTACTTTGTAAGTGAAAGGGGTAGGGAATTCAAGCAGTTCGTTAAGTTTGGTTTTCATGTCAGCTCCGGTGTTACAACAAAAAATAATAACTCCCACGACGAGTGGGAGTTATCAGGATACCTAGTATATGGGGACGCAAATCACACTTTCAAGTGCTCGATTTTTAACCAAACCAGTGATGGAACATTAACTTAATGTAATCAATGATTTTGCCGAAGAAATTGCCTTCCGGAATTTCCTGCAGTACGACCAGCGGGCGCTGATCGATAGTTTTACCGTCCAACTGGAAATTAATGGTGCCAACAACCTGGTTTTTCTGCAGCGGCGCGTGCAGTTCGGCATTGTTCAGGACATAGCTGGCTTTCAGGTCTTTCATACGACCGCGAGGGATAGTCAGATAAACGTCTTTGTCCACACCGAGGGAAGCGCGATCGTTATCACCAAACCAGGCGGGTTCAGAGGCGAACTCTTTCCCGGCTTTAATCGGGTTAACGGTTTCAAAGAAGCGGAAGCCCCAGGTCAGCAGTTTTTTGCTCTCGGACTCGCGGCCTTTATAGGTACGTCCACCCATCACGGCGGAGATCAGGCGCATCTGGCCTTCGGTTGCCGAAGCCACGAGATTATAGCCCGCTTTGTCTGTGTGGCCCGTTTTAATGCCGTCGACGCTCAGACTTTTATCCCATAGCAGGCCGTTACGGTTGAGTTGGCGAATCCCGTTAAAGGTGAACTCTTTTTCTTTGTAGATGGTATATTCGTTCGGCACATCGCGGATCAGCGCCTGACCAATCAGCGCCATATCACGCGCCGAGCTGAACTGACCATCGGCATCCAGGCCATGAACGGTCTGGAAATGGGTGTTCTTCAGACCCAAAGCGTTAACGTAG
The DNA here is from genome assembly GCF_027492335.1 of Klebsiella sp. Classification (NCBI taxonomy): domain Bacteria; kingdom Pseudomonadati; phylum Pseudomonadota; class Gammaproteobacteria; order Enterobacterales; family Enterobacteriaceae; genus Klebsiella; species Klebsiella sp. The sequence continues at coordinate 81,817 of NZ_JAPUEW010000075.1, forward strand.
TTGTTCATCAGGCCGACGAAGGCATCCTGGCTCCCAGCGACATAGTCGGCCATAGCTACACAGGCGTCATTACCTGATTGCAGGTTAATACCGCGGATCAGCTGGGAAACCGGTACCTGCATACCAGGCTTAAGGAACATCAGTGAGGAGCCTTTAAAGACTGGGTTACCGGTCGCCCACGCATCGTTACCAACGGTGACCAGATCGGATTCTTTAAACTTGCCCGCTTTCATCGCCTGACCAATAACATAGCTGGTCATCATCTTGGTCAGACTCGCCGGGTCGCGACGGGAATCAGCGTTATTTTCAGCCAATACCTTGCCTGAGTTGTAATCGATAAGAACCCAGGATTCGGCGTCAATCTGTGGGGCGCCAGGGATCATAGTTTTGATATTCAGGTCATCGGCGCGGGCAGCTGAGGATAGCGCTGCCACGGAGAGCGCCGTAACAAGTAAACGAGCGGTGAAAGAGGTCTTCATGGTCTGAACAACGGCATCCGTGATGGAGTTAAAAAAAGTGCCTTACTATAGCAAATGCACTGCGGGCCAGCATCCGACATTGCGCATGACTTTGTTAATGACTTTGTCATGCGTGATAAGCGGAGGACAACAGCCCGACGCGTTTAGTTGGCGCGAGTAATAAATGATTGCAGCTGAGCTTCGCTTTGCAGGCGTTGTTGAACCGTGCTGGCTTGCTCTTTGCTGCTGAATGGGCCCAATTGAATACGCCATACCGCGCCGTTTTGCATCACGCGGCCGGGTACGGAGAATTGCTGGCTCAGGCGCTGCTGATACTGCTGCGCACGGGCCTGATCGCTGACGGCACCCACCTGTACGACGAAGTCGCCGCTGGTGGTGGCAGCCGCTGGTGTTACCGCAGCAGTCGCCGCTACGGCAGGCGCTACGCCGCCCTGGACCGAACCTGGAGCAGTAACCGGCGCGGTTTGCACAACTGGCTCACTGCTTTCCAGCACCCCACTGTTCAGCGGCGTTGGCGCGCCAAGGAACCCGCCGCTGTTTACCGGCGCACCGGTGCTATCTTCTGGCTTTAACGTTGAGTTGCTGATGGCATGAACATCAGTTTGCGCGGGTTGACCGATGGCCTCGCCGTTATCACCATCAAGATTCGGACGTGCGGGCAGGGCGTAGGTCTGTTTAGCAACGGTCGTACAGGCCATGCCGGGACCGGAAAGAGAGCCATCTGGGGTGACAACGATCGGATCAATACGCACTTTGGTATTGTTCGAGGTATTCAGGCGATCGGCTGAGGCACGTGAAAGCGAGATGACGCGATCGTTGCCGTAAGGCCCGCGATCGTTGATGCGTACCACGATCATTCGCCCGTTGGCGAGGTTTGTTATCCGCGCGTAGCTTGGGATAGGTAACGTCGGATGCGCGGCGGTGAGCTGCGTCGGATCGAAGGCTTCCCCTGAGGCGGTCAGGTTGCTGTTCGGCTCTGCATCGTAAATCGCGGCAAAACCGGCCTGGGTAAAGTTAGAGGGATCCTGCACGATTTTATAACTTTTGCCATCGCGTTCGTAGTCTTGATTCGCCGTTGCGTTAGGCGTTTCATACTGTGGATCGGCACCGCTGATTTCCACCGTTGGTCCATTACAAACGGCCGGCTGTGGAGTGCTGACCGTTTTCTGTTGAACGTCATCACTCTGACATGCCGCCAGCAGCCCTGCTGCTATGCAGATCCCCAGCCATTGCTTACGCATCGCGAACCCCTTAAACGCTTTTCGACAACATTTTTCTATGAGTATGGATCGACATGACGATACCAAACCCGGCCATCAATACGATTAGGGCAGAGCCCCCGTAGCTGACCAGCGGCAAAGGTACCCCCACCACTGGTAAAATACCACTTACCATACCAATATTTACGAAGACATAAACGAATAAAATCAACATTAAACCCCCAGCCATAACCCGACCAAAGGTGGTTTGCGCCTGGGAGGCGATCCATAGTCCCCGCATGATAAGCAAAATATACAGCGCCAGCAGGATCAGTACGCCAATCAGCCCCAACTCCTCTGCCAAAACGGCAAAGATAAAGTCGGTATGGCGCTCCGGTAAGAATTCCAGCTGCGACTGGGTGCCGTGCAGCCAACCTTTTCCGCGTAGTCCACCGGATCCGATAGCGATTTTTGATTGAATAATGTGGTAGCCCGCGCCGAGCGGATCGGTTTCCGGGTCGAGCAGCATCATCACGCGCTGGCGCTGATAATCATGCATCAGGAAGAACCACAAGATGGGGATAAAGGCGGCGACCAGCACCACCGCAATGCCGATCAGACGCCAGCTCAGCCCAGACAAGAACAGGACGAACAGGCCGGATAACGCCACCAGAATCGAAGTTCCGAGGTCAGGCTGCGCGGCAACCAGCAGCGTGGGCAGGAAAATCAGCACCAGCGCAATGGCGGTATTCTTTAGCGATGGTGGACAAACATCGCGGTTGATAAAGCGCGCCACCATCAGCGGTACGGCAATCTTCGCGATTTCCGAGGGCTGAAAACGGACGATACCGAGATCCAGCCAGCGCTGCGCCCCTTTGGAAATTGCGCCAAAGGCATCCACCGCCACCAGCAGGATAATACAGACGATGTAGAGGTAGGGTGCCCAGCCCTCATACACACGCGGCGGGATCTGCGCCATGACGATCATGATAACGACGCCCATGGCGATCTGGCCGATTTTGCGCTCCATCATGCCCATGTCCTGACCGCTAGCGCTCCAGATAACCAGCGCGCTATAGGTCAGGAGCGCCAGCAGGATAAGCAGCATGGTGGGATCGAGATGGATTTTATCCCATAGCGATTTTTTGTTTGGATTATCCGTCATTATTGATCCTCCCCAGCCGTGACTGCCGGATTTTCACTCGGCAGATTGGTGTTGTTATCGCCCAGCATTATATGATCGAGAATCTGGCGCATAATGGTACCGACTGCAGGCCCTGCTCCGCCGTTCTCGAGAATGATTGCAACGGCAACCTGGGGGTTGTTATAAGGGGCAAATGCCGTCATGAGTTTGTGGTCACGCAGGCGTTCTGCGATTCGGTGCGCGTTATAGGTTTCATTGGCTTTCAGGCCAAAGACCTGGGCGGTGCCCGATTTCGCCGCAATTTTATACGGTGCGCTGGCGAAATATTTATGTGCAGTACCGTTTCCACGGTTGGCTACACCATACATTCCGTCTTTGGCGATTTCCCAAAAACCAGAGTGAATATCGCCGACCGGCGGTTCGTGCGGCTGTACCCATGGTACTGGTTTACCATCTTCAACCGTGCTTTGCAGCAGGTGCGGCACTTTGACGACACCGTCGTTAATCAGGATCATCAGCGCTTTGTTCATCTGAATAGGCGTTGCGGTCCAATAGCCCTGACCGATGCCGACCGGAATAGTATCGCCCTGATACCACGGCTTCTTGAAGCGTTTGAGCTTCCACTCACGGGTAGGCATGTTGCCGGAGCGTTCTTCAGAGAGATCAACGCCAGTATAGTGACCGTACCCGAATTTGCTCATCCATTCGGACAGGCGATCGATACCCATATCGTAAGCAACCTGATAGAAATAGGTATCAGCGGACTCTTCCAGCGCTTTGGTGACGTTCAGATGCCCGTGGCCCCACTTCTTCCAGTCGCGATAGCGTTTATCTGAACCTGGCAGTTGCCACCAGCCGGGGTCAAACAGGCTGGTATTACGGGTGATCACGCCCGCGCTGAGCGCTGAGACTGCGACGTAAGGTTTAACCGTCGAGGCAGGAGGATATACCCCTTGAGTCGCGCGGTTGACCAGCGGCGTATTCGGATCGTTGAGAAGCCCGGAATAGTCTTTGCTGGAGATGCCATCGACGAACAGGTTGGGGTCGTAGCTTGGCGTTGAAACCAGCGCGAGAATCGCGCCGGTACGCGGGTCGGTCACCACGACGGCGGCGCGGCTACCGGCGAGCAGCGTTTCAATATACTGCTGTAGTTTCAGGTCGAGCGTTAAATAGATATCGCGCCCGGCCTGCGGTGGGACTTCCTTAAGCTGACGAATCACGCGACCACGGTTGTTAACCTCGACCTCTTCATAGCCGGTTTCCCCGTGCAGCACATCTTCGTAGTAGCGCTCAATACCGAGTTTACCGATGTCATGCGTCGAGGCATAGTTAGCCAGCTTCCCTTCTTTATCCAGGCGATCGACGTCTTTATCGTTAATTTTAGAGACGTAGCCGATAACGTGGGTAAGGGCGGAGTTATAGGGATAGTAACGGCGTTTATAGCCTTTGACTTCCACGCCGGGGAAGCGGTACTGGTTAACCGCGAAACGAGCCACCTGGACTTCGGTAAGGTTCACTTTCACCGGAATAGAGGTAAAGCGATGCGAGCGCGAGCGCTCTTTTTTAAAGTTCGCCACATCGTCATCGGTCAGATCGATGACGTCACGCAGCGCATCCAGCGTCTGCTGTACGTTATCGACCTTCTCCGGCATCATTTCCAGCTGGTAAATTGTGCGGTTAAGCGCCAGCGGCGTACCGTTGCGATCGTAGATAATGCCGCGACTTGGCGGAATAGGGACCAGCTTGATGCGGTTTTCGTTCGAGCGTGTTTGATAGTCTGTGTAACGCACAATTTGCACGTTATAGAGGTTGGCGATCAGTACGCCGGTAAGCAGCAAAATCCCCAAAAAAGCGACCAGCGCCCGGCGCACAAACAGCGAGGATTCAGCCGTATAGTCGCGGAAAGAATTCTGTAATTTCATTCGCTGCTTAGTCTACCCTGGTCATCATTACTCACGGTGGTAAGGGTGGTTGGTGGTAATGCTCCACGCCCGATAAAGACTCTCGGCCACCAGTACGCGAACCAGCGGGTGAGGTAATGTGAGCGTTGAGAGCGACCAACTTTGTTCCGCTGCCGCTTTACAAGCGGGCGAAAGGCCTTCCGGACCGCCGATGAGCAGGCTGACGTCGCGGCCATCCTGTTTCCAGCGCTCCAGTTCGCGCGCCAACTGTGGCGTATCCCACGGTTTCCCCGGGATATCCAGGGTCACGATGCGGTTTTTTCCTGCGGCCGCCAGCATCATTTCCCCTTCTTTTTCAAGGATGCGCTTGATGTCAGCATTTTTACCGCGTTTACCGGCGGGGATCTCCACCAGTTCGAACGGCATATCTTTTGGAAAACGGCGCAGGTACTCGCTAAAGCCGGTCTGAACCCAGTCCGGCATTTTTGTGCCAACGGCCACCAGGTGCAGCTTCACGCATTAACTCCAGAGTTTTTCCAGCTCGTACAAACGACGGCTCTCTTCCTGCATGACGTGAACCATAACGTCGCCAAGATCCACAACAATCCAATCGGCAGCGGCTTCACCTTCAACGCCCAGCGGCAGCATACCGGCGGCGCGAGATTCTTGCACAACGTGATCGGCGATGGACATAACATGGCGCGTGGAGGTGCCTGTGCAGATAACCATGCAATCTGTAATGCTGGATTTGCCATGAACGTCAATGGCTACGATGTCCTGACCTTTCAGGTCATCAATTTTGTCGATAACAAAATCCTGGAGTGCTTTACCCTGCAAGAGTTCCCCCTGGGTGAGTGTGAAGTGTGATAATAATAAACAGCCTGACAGTATACCCGAACTGGTGACAAAGTCGGGATAAATGTCGATAGACAGGCGGTGAAGGCGGCTATCATCCCATCCATCGCCGATGATTGCATCGCCATTTTTGTAAAACAATTTCTGCAAAGTTCAAATGGCGGGTGCAGCCTGGCTGCGGAGAATAACAGCCTGCTTTGGCCTGTCAATGGTCTGCGCGCAATTCTTCTTCCGCTTGCCAAACGGCCTGGCTATTTAGCACCCGAAGCGTGGTGAAATCTGGTTGGATATCGACCATGCTCCATGCGCCATGTTCGATGGGGAAGTGCCACATTGAGGCCGCTGGCATGTTGAGCAATTGGGCAATCAACAGGCTAAGAACGCCCTGATGACCGACGATTAACAGATGCTCAAGCTGTTGATACTGAGGGAGAGTGGCGGTAAAGCCGGAAACCCGCTGGGCAAACGCTTGAAAGCCTTCACCGTTGGTGGGGGCCGCGTGCTGCCAGTCGGTGCACCAGGCGGCGTAGTTTTCCGCATCTTCATGCTGTAAATCCCGATGATGGCGCATTTCCCAGTCGCCAAAGAACATTTCATTGAGTTCGGGAAAATAGTGTTGGGAAATTTCTCGTTCGCCAATCAGCAGGCTGGCCGTGCGTTGGGTTCGTTCGAGTTCACTACAAAATACGCGCTGGAAGGGGACAGCATGAAGGAGCTTTCCCAGGGCGTGCGCTTGCCTGACGCCACGTTCGGTTAATGAAGTTGGAGCATGCCCGCTGTACAGACCCGCGACGTTGGCCTCGGTTTCACCGTGACGAACTAACCATAATTTCATGATTAACCTCGCTAATGAGGAAAGAGACGAAGCACAACGATACTCTGTTTATCAGCGGCATCGCCAGCGCCGGGTCAACAATAAAGCTTTTGCTGGCGGATATAGTCCAGTACTGCTGCTGGCAGCATATCGGCGCAGGACTCACCCGTCTCAAGACGCTGGCGGATTATCGTCGCAGAGATATCAAACCATGGCGTCTCGGCCAGATAGATAACGCCTGCCGGGCTGCTGTGCAGGTGCTCAACATCGTGGGTCAGATGTTTGTCCAGCCACAGCTGATCTTGTTCGCAATCCATTGCCAGCGGATAGCCAGGACGTCGGCAAACGATCAAATGAACGTTATCAAGAATGCTTTCATAGTCGTGCCAGGTGGTAAAGGTGAGAAGCGAATCCTGGCCAATAACAAAGGCCAGCGGTCGTTTCGGCCCTTGCTCCTGGCGCCACTCCCGCAATGTTTGCGCCGAATATGACGGTGTATCACGTTTAAGTTCACGATCGTCAAGGATGAACAAAGGCTTATCGGCGATGGCAAGCTCCAGCATGTGCCTACGCTGGTCGCTGGTGGCCTCGGGCTGCGGGCGGTGCGGTGGCACATTATTGGGTACAATAATGACTTTATTCAGACCGATTTGGTTAGCCAGAATTTCCACCGGTTTAAGGTGACCATAGTGCACCGGATCGAAGGTGCCGCCGTACATAGCCTGCAACTGAGTCATATCAACCATCAATAAAAACGTCTGCCAGTGCTTTATGGCAGAGCAACAAAGAGAGACTTTCCAGCTCGGGCCAGACGGAGTGTCCGTAATCCTGCTTGAAGGTGAGTTCTGCACGGGTCAATAACGTGACGGCCTGACGTAACTGGTCGGCGCTGAGACGAGCCAGAGCATCGCTGACCAGCTGACGGCGGTTTTGCCATACCCGATGCTTATCGAATAACGAACGCAGCGGCGTATGAACAGACTGTCGTTTCAGGTTCACCAGCAGCAGCAGCTCACGCTGGAGTGTTCGCAGTAGAATTGCCGGTTCACTGCCTTCCAGACGCAGTTGTTGCAGCACGTGCAGGACGCGCTTACTTTTGCCTGCCAGTAACGCATCAACCCAGTGATAAGGGGTGAAATGAGCGGCATCATTCACCGCCTGTTCAACGCGTGGTAGCGTCAGTTTGCCGTCAGGCCACAGTAATGACAGACGTTCGAGGGCCTGCGCGAGTGCCAGCAGATTGCCTTCATAGCAGTAGCACAACAGTTGGCTGGCTGCGTCATCAAGCTGCAGATTATTTTGTTTTGCGCGTGAGGCGAGCCAGCGCGGTAGCTGGGCATATTCCGGCGTCTGGCAGCTCACTTGTACCGCACGATTGGCAAGGGTTGTCACCCACGCGGCATTTTCCTGAGCTTTTGTTAGCTTATTGCCACGAACAATCAGCAATAAGTCGTCGTGAAGCATGCCGACAAGCGTCGCCAGCTGTTCATTGATGGCGGCATTAGGGCCGTTTTCCGGCAGTATCAGCAGCAGCGTTTGACGACTGGCAAACAGGCTCATCGCCTGGCTCAGAGAGAACAGGGCAGACCAGTCGGTGCTGGCATCAATAGTGGCGGCGTGGTGTTCGATAAAGCCCTGGGCAGCAGCGGCTTCGCGTATTGCGTCCTGACTTTCCTGCAACAGCAGTGGGTCGTTGCCAAGCAGCAGATAGGCCGCGCGCAGTCCTTCAGTGAGCTGCGCGCGGAGCTGTTCCGGGTACAACCGAATCATCAGTTACCCAGCGTAGTGGAGACGCGGTTGCCGGAGGTTGAAGATGCTGGGGTCGTGGCGACTGGCTTCTCATCCTCTTTTGTGGCTTCGACGTCCGCGACATGAACGCTTGGCAGCTTACGGATCAGTTGTTCCGCGGCTTTATCGTACATTTCCTGGATGATCATGTCCTGCTCAGCATCTTTCGCTAATGCCGCCTGCGGGTTATCGAAGAACGAGCGATAGACTTTGGTCGTGATCGGATAGATATCATGGCCCGGGATCAGCACGCTAGCATTCACCGTCATCACCATTTGATATTCTGCGGTACGGCCATCCTGGAAAATAGATGCTGTATCTTTCTGAATCGACGACGATTCCAGGCGCAGGGAAGGAATATCCTTACGCAGGGTGCTGGCATCGACCAGTTCGATACCGTTCAGACGCAGCTGATTACGGACCGCACGGCTTAATGGACCATTCGGATCGCCCGACTGGAAGATCATGGTTTTCATTGCGGTCGGAACCTGCGTAGTACTACGCAGGTGCCAGCCACAACCGGCGGTGATTAACACCGCCAGAGATAACAACAATGTTGCCAGATATCGCACGCTTCCTCCCGCGCTTAGCCAACGACCAGATTGAGCAGTTTACCCGGAACGTAAATGACTTTACGTACGGTCACACCGTCAAGATATTTCGCGACCAGATGTTCCTGACCAGCACGTTCACGAACCAGCTCTTCGGTTGCATCCACCGCAACGGTAATTTTACCACGAACTTTACCATTTACCTGGACGACGACCAGGGTGGTGTTTTCAACCATTGCGCCTTCGTCAGCGACCGGCCACGGTGTGTTGTCAATGTCGCCTTCGCCGCCCAGCTCCTGCCACAGAGTAAAGCTGGCATGAGGGGTGAACGGGTTGAGCATACGCACGACCGCCAGCAGAGCCTCACGCATCAGCGCGCGATCCTGTTCGCTTTCCTGCGGCGCTTTCGCCAGCTTGTTCATCAGCTCCATAATCGCCGCAATGGCGGTGTTGAAGGTCTGACGACGGCCGATATCATCGGTTACTTTGGCAATCGTTTTATGCACGTCGCGGCGCAGCGCTTTCTGATCTTCACTCAGGCTGGCAACATCCAGCGCGGCAACAGCACCCTGGGTGGTGTGTTCGTAAACCAGTTTCCAGACGCGCTTCAGGAAGCGGTTAGCACCTTCTACGCCAGACTCCTGCCACTCGAGGGTCATGTCTGCCGGAGAGGCGAACATCATAAACAGGCGCACGGTATCCGCGCCGTAACGCTCAACCATTTCCTGCGGGTCGATGCCGTTGTTTTTTGACTTAGACATCTTGCTCATGCCGGTATACACCAGCTCGCGGCCCTGCGGGTCGAAGGCTTTAACGATACGGCCTTTCTCGTCACGTTCCACGGTTGCGTCTTTCGGGGAAACCCAGTTGCGCTCACCGTTTTCGCCGACGTAGTAGAAGGCATCCGCCAGCACCATCCCCTGACACAGCAGTTGTTTAGCCGGTTCGTCGGAGTTAACCATGCCCGCATCGCGCATCAGCTTGTGGAAGAAGCGGAAGTAGAGCAGGTGCATGATGGCGTGTTCGATACCGCCAATATAAATATCAACCGGCAGCCAGTAGTTCGCCGCTTTAGGGTCCAGCATTCCCTCGTCATACTGCGGGCAGGTATAGCGCGCATAGTACCAGGAAGACTCCATAAAGGTGTCGAAAGTATCGGTTTCACGCAGCGCCGGCTGACCGTTGACGGTGGTTTTCGCCCACTCGGGGTCGGCCTTGATTGGGCTGGTGATCCCATCCATCACCACATCTTCCGGCAGGATAACCGGCAGCTGATCTTCCGGCGTTGGCATTACGGTGCCATCTTCCAGTGTGACCATTGGGATCGGCGCGCCCCAGTAGCGCTGACGGGATACGCCCCAGTCACGCAGGCGGTAGTTGATCTTACGCTTGCCAACGCCGAGAGAAGCCAGTTTGTCAGCGATAGCGTTGAAGCCCGCTGCGTGATCAAGACCACTGAACTCACCAGAGTTAAACAGCGCGCCTTTGTCAGTCATCGCCTGAGCGGACAGATCAGGTTCAGACCCGTCAGCCGCCAGAATAACCGGCTTAATGTTCAGACCATATTTGCTGGCGAACTCGTAGTCGCGCTGATCGTGGCCCGGAACGGCCATCACTGCGCCAGTACCGTATTCCATCAGCACAAAGTTTGCCGCCCATACCGGGATGGCTTCGCCGGTCAGCGGGTGAATTGCCTTAAAGCCGGTATCAATGCCTTTTTTCTCCATGGTCGCCATATCCGCTTCGGCAACTTTGGTATTGCGGCATTCGTCAATAAAGGCAGCCAGCTCTGGATTGTTGGCAGCAGCCAGCTGCGCCAGCGGGTGGCCCGCTGCAACGGCCAGGTAGGTGCAACCCATAAAGGTGTCAGGACGGGTGGTATAGACCGTCAGCTTGTCAGCATACTCGTTCACGTCGAAGGAGATTTCGACGCCTTCAGAGCGACCAATCCAGTTGCGCTGCATGGTCTTCACGGTGTCCGGCCAGTGATCCAGGTTATCCAGATCGTTCAGCAGCTCGTCAGCGTAGGCGGTGATTTTGATAAACCACTGCGGGATCTCTTTACGCTCAACTTTGGTATCGCAGCGCCAGCAGCAGCCATCGATAACCTGTTCGTTGGCGAGAACGGTTTGATCGTTCGGACACCAGTTAACGGCTGAGGTCTTTTTATAGACCAGACCTTTTTTATACAGTTCGGTGAAGAACTTCTGTTCCCAGCGGTAGTATTCCGGGGTGCAGGTCGCGACTTCACGACTCCAGTCATAGCCGAATCCCAGCTTTTTCAACTGGTTTTTCATGTAGGCGATGTTGTCGTAGGTCCATGGGGCCGGAGCGGTGTTGTTTTTTACCGCCGCACCTTCAGCAGGCAGACCAAATGCATCCCAGCCGATAGGCTGAAGTACGTTTTTGCCCAGCATACGCTGGTAACGAGCAATCACGTCACCGATGGTGTAGTTGCGCACGTGGCCCATGTGTAGTCGACCAGAAGGATAAGGAAGCATCGACAGGCAGTAATACTTCTCTTTGCTCTCGTCTTCAGTTACTTCAAATGTACGATTATCGTCCCAGTGAAGCTGGACTTTCGATTCTATCTCTTCCGGGCGGTATTGCTCTTGCATGGCAGCCAGTGGTCCTGTGTTCAATACAGCTACAAAGCGTAGCCAATGGATGTGTTATTTCAGATCGGCATAGCATAGCCCAAACGCCAACGTCAAAACAGCCTTTCGCACACTTCCATAGATGAAAGCGGCGGAGAAAATTTCACGACTATGTGGGCTGACTGGCAAAGAACCTGGAAAATAACGTCTATTATTATAAGAAGTTAACCACACCGGAGGCGAAATGATGAACAAGGTTGCTCAATTCTACCGAGAGCTGGTGTCGACGCTTAGCGAGCGGTTACGCAATGGAGAACGCGATATTGATGCGCTGGTGGAGCAGGCTAGGGTTAAAATCAGCCAGTCCGGCGAGTTAACGCAGAGCGAAATCGAGAATGTTATTCGCGCTGTCAGACGTGACCTGGAGGAGTTCGCGCTCAGCTATGAAGAGAGTCAGGATGAACTCACCGATAGCGTCTTTATGCGCGTGATTAAAGAAAGCCTGTGGCAGGAGTTAGCGGATATTACGGATAAAACCCAGCTTGAGTGGCGCGAGGTGTTTCAGGATCTCAGCCATCACGGCGTTTATCACAGTGGTGAAGTGGTGGGACTGGGAAATTTGGTGTGTGAGAAGTGCCATTATCATCTGCCGGTCTATACCCCAGATGTACTGCCACGCTGCCCAAAATGCGGGCACGATCAGTTTCAGCGTCGGCCATTCGAACCTTAAAAACGCTGGCGTAAAACGACCCGGGTTGACTAAAAGACACGGTAATACACCGTGTCTTTCAATAATCGACTTATTTGGTATTAATTTCAGTCGCTTTAAAGTTCTGATTGCCGCCCATATTAGAAGCGTATTTATGCGAGGAGTTTAGAATCCGCTTGTTAGCTGTTAAGGTACCGTTATTGGTGCAGGTTGTTAAATTGAGGAAACCGCACTTATAAGATTTCGCATTGACAACCTGTTTAGCGCTCAGCGTCAGTGTATTTCCCGCTTTGATGGTTCCTTCGTTAGTGAGTTTACCGTTGTTTTGGGTGTTGATAGTCAGATCGCCTTTGGTCTCAAGCGTTCCTGTATTAACCATGTCCAGGTAGGTATTGAGAGATAATGTGTCACCCTTGATATGCCCGCTGTTGCTGGTCACAGTATTATTTATGTTCATGGTTGCGCCATGACCCTGAATACCACCGTTATCGATATTACCCAAAGCAGTGACCGTGAGCTGATTACTTGAATTTAACGAGGAGTTATAGGTGGTGTTCAGATTTCCGTCGGTGGTAACAGACAGGAGATTGGTTGCGTGGATGGTGCCTGCGTTAGACAGGTTGCCCGCAGCGGTAACAGACATTTGCGGCGTGTTGCTAATGATGCCGCCGTTATTCAAATTGCCAAGGCTATTAATGATAGCAATATTTTTAGTGCCAATAGTACCCGTATTTTTCATTTCGCCTGCGGAAACCATCTGGGTCACGTAACCCTTACCAGTAATGGAGTTTTCATTAATTAATGATCCATGGCTGGTCATTGCAAGAGTGCTGTTTGTAACAATTACCTTTATTACGCACGCCGAAACCAAGGTTATTACCGATCATGCTAATACTATTAGCTTTTATACCACCAAGATTGCTGATGTCGATACTGTATTCGGGAATTACGGTTGGAGTATCATTGCTGATTTGTCAGCAGAAGTCATTGCTCCGGTACTGTTATCAAATGTAAAATTTCCTGCTCCCACCATGGCGTTGGTAGCATTAACTTTTCCGTTAATTTCGATAGCATCGGCGAGCAACACGGCATAGCTATTTGTTGCATCCATTCCGTTCTGGCCAATGGTCAATTTACCGTCAGTGACCGTATAGCTTGCGATTGCGCTTGTATCACTCAGCACCACTTTACCGGTAGTAAGAATTGCCTTGTTGGTATTAATGAAGCTGCAGCCTGAACATGTGATGCCGTTGGGGTTAGCAACGATAATATCGGCCTTTTGGCCGGCTACTCTTATCCTGTGCCACCTGGTTGGTATCGCTGTCAGATATATTTGCAAGTAAAGGTGCAGTAAGAATAATATAAAGTAAAAAGGCAGTGGCTAGTCTTTTTTTTATTATTCACGAAGCAATGTCCATTTTTTCCTTGTTAAGAGTATTTAGCGTTTAATGGGTATCGCTAACGGAGTTTGGTACCCAATCTTAAAAAATTTATTTGTTAAAATTACTATCATTATCACTAAGAAGTGGCTGTCAGCGCTCAGTATTCTCGTAAAAATTACCGCTATGTTATCTATGCCAAATTAGCTAATCCACGATATGAATAATGAATTTATATTGAATTGAGAATTTCAATTCATTAATTATTTTTTATGAGGTTTAATGTATTTATGTCAATTATTTGAGAATGAGTAAGAGTTTGCCACAGTTATGGAGAGGGAGGTAAGCGAGGTGTAGAAAGAATGGCGTGTACGTTGACGTACACGCCTGAAATTTAGTGCAGAATTTTTGCGAGGAAATCTTTAGCTCGTTCGGATTGAGGATTAGCGAAGAAGGCTTCTTTATCAGCATCTTCGACAATTTTCCCTTCATCCATAAAGATCACCCTGTTGGCCACTTTACGGGCAAATCCCATCTCGTGAGTCACCACCATCATGGTCATTCCTTCATTAGCCAGTTCAACCATGACGTCCAGTACTTCGTTAATCATCTCCGGGTCAAGCGCAGAGGTGGGTTCGTCAAACAGCATCGCAATAGGGTCCATACATAGCGCCCGGGCAATCGCCACACGCTGCTGCTGGCCGCCGGAAAGCTGGGCTGGAAATTTATCTGCATGGGCTGAGAGACCCACACGTTCCAGTAATTTTAACCCTTTGGCGCGGGAAGCGGCTTTATCACGATTAAGTACCTTGACCTGAGCCAGCGTCAGATTTTCGATAATTGACAGATGTGGGAATAGTTCAAAGTGCTGGAACACCATCCCAACGCGCGAGCGAAGTTTGGCCAGATTGGTTTTTTTATCATTAACCGTGGTGCCGTCAACGATGATTTCACCTTGTTGAATGGGTTCCAGACCGTTGACGGTTTTAATCAGCGTTGATTTGCCTGAACCCGATGGCCCGCAAACGACCACAACTTCACCTTTTTTCACTTCCGTGGAGCAATCGGTCAGCACCTGAAAGTGACCATACCATTTTGAAACGTTTTTCAGGGTAATCATTACACAGTCCTTTTCTTCAACCAGCTGACCAACAGCGATGCGCTGAGACTAATAACAAAATATACGGCCCCTGCGAACAGGACCATTTCAACCTGGGTTCCGTCGCGTTCGCCGATAGTGGAGGCGGTGCGGAAGAAGTCTGCCAGACTCAGGACATAGACCAGTGAGGTATCCTGAAACAGGACGATACCTTGGGTAAGGAGCAGAGGTACCATGGCGCGAAACGCTTGCGGCAGAATAATCAGCTTCATGGATTGCCAGTGGGTCATCCCCAGCGCTAGCGCAGCGCTAGACTGGCCGCGTGAGATACTCTGAATACCGGCACGAATAATTTCCGAATAGTACGCCGCTTCAAACATGGAGAATGCAATCATCGCTGATATCAGGCGAATGTCGGTTTTCGGCGACAGGCCCAGCACGTTCTGTAGGAAGCCCGGAACAATCAGATAAAACCACAGCAGGACCATCACCAGCGGGATAGAGCGAAAAACGTTAACATAGGTTTTAGCAAACCACGCCAGCGGGAGGAAGCTCGACAGGCGCATAACGGCCAGAATTGTTCCCCAGACAATCCCGATAACAATCGCGATAACGGTGATTTTTAGCGTGATAACCAGACCAGCCAAAAGGTATGGCATGGAGGGAATAATGGAACTCCAGTCAAAATCGTACATTATTTGCCCCCCAAATTGCCCGGCAGGCGAACTTTACGTTCAACCACATACATTACCAGCATAATAATTGCGTTAATGAAAACGTAGGCGAGGGTGATCGCGGTAAACGATTCCCAGGCATGTGCCGAGTAATCCAGCAGCTTACCCGCTTGTGCGGCCATATCGGCGAGTCCGATGGTGGAAGCGATGGCCGAGTTTTTCACCAGGTTCATCATTTCAGAAGTCATTGGTGGAACGATAACGCGGTAGGCGTTAGGCAGTAGAACATAGCGGTAGGTTTGTGGTAGCGTCAGCCCCATTGCCAGTCCGGCGTTTTTCTGTCCACGCGGCAGCGACTGAATGCCGGAGCGGACCTGTTCACAGACGCGTGCGGCGGTGAATAATCCAAGACACAACATGGAAGAGACAAAGAACTGAATATTCGGATCCAGCTCGGATTTAAACCACATGCCAAGGTTTTCCGGCAGCAGTTCTGGTACCACCAGATACCAGGTGAAGAATTGCACAATAAGTGGGACGTTACGGAAGAGTTCAACGTAACAGGTACCGATACTTGATAACAGGCGATTGGGAACGGTGCGTAAAATACCGAATAGTGAACCGACGAAGAAGGCGATAATCCAGGCCGTTACCGACAGTGCGACGGTGACCTGAAAACCGCTCCAAAGCCAGCCTAAATAGGTGGTGTTGCCGAACGGGGCCTGTTGCAGGAATATGCCCCAGTTCCAGTCTATTGACATAAATGACTCCTGGAAAAAAAAGGGTAGCAGCGCTACCCTCGAAGATTGTTGCTCAGCTTGTTGCGGTATTCACGGCGGCTGGGGAACGACCAGCCACCGTATAGTCTGTCCGTGCTGTAGTAACAATCGGGAGGGCAGGATTTCCCGCCCCTTGTTTTTTTAATTAGTTAAGAGCTTTGTCGTTTGGTGATTTGAATAGCGCTTTCATCTCTTCAGAGAGTTCGAAATTCATATTCAGGTTCTTCGGCGGAATTGGGTTTTTGAACCATTTGTCGAACCATTTTGCCGCTTCGCCAGAGGTCTGGGCTTGGGCGACGGTTTCGTCTACCAGCGTTTTGAACTGCGGATCGTCTTTACGCAGCATACAGCCGTAGGCTTCCTGAGACTGAGCGGTGCCTACAATCTCCCAGTTATCCGGTTTCTTCGCTTTTGCTCGCTCACCGGCCAGCAGCGCGTCATCCATCATAAAGGCCACTGCACGGCCGCTTTCCAGGGTGCGGAAAGAGTCGCCATGGTCTTTCGCACTGATGATGCGCATATTCATTTTTTTCTCATCGTTCAACTTATGCAGCAGAATTTCTGAGGTCGTTCCCGACGTCACAACAACGGCTTTATCCTTCAGGTCCGCGAAGTCTTTAATCGCACCACCTTTTTTCACCAGCAGGCGCGTACCGACAACAAAGATCGTGTCGGAGAAGGCCGCTTGTTTTTGCCGTTCGAGGTTGTTAGTCGTGGAGCCGCATTCAAAATCAAAAGTACCGTTTTGCAGCAGCGGGATACGGTTTTGCGAGGTGACAGGAATCAGTTTTACCTGCAGGTCAGGTTTGTTCAGCTTCTTCTTGATAGCATCAACAATGGCATTGGAGTAGTCCTGAGAATAGCCGACGACTTGCTGCTTGTTGTCATAGTAAGAAAACGGAACGGAGGATTCACGGTGGCCAACGACGATCACGCCGTTCTTGGCAATTTTATCCAGAGTACTCTGTCCGGTGGCAGGCGCAGCATCTTCTGCCTGCGCCGCGCTGGCGGTCAGACCTATGGCCAGCATTGCTGCGGCGAGTTTACGTAATTGCATATCCGACTCCTTATCCTCAGCGTCATTGACGCTATTGATACCCATTGTGAGTGTGTGTGCTTTTTATCGCTGCCATCTTTGTGTGCAGCATTTGTATGTGTTTGTTAGCATTTAGTTTGGCTTAATGTAAAGATTTTGCTCTTATATTGTTGATTTTTGCGAAGCATACCGCACCAATAAGAGGCATAAATCCTTTGCTGCACCGTTTAGGTGCTGCTCTTGCTCCCTGTCGGTGCAAGCGTCTGGCCAGTAGACGAATGCAATTCATCTCTAAGATTTATTTTGCAATTCACGTGCCAGAATCTGGTGAAGAAAGCTGAATTGAGTGAGATATCACTCTGTTCACGTCGGCATAAGTTGATTTCTAAGTTAAAATATCGGTCTTGTTAGCGTTCATATTTTCAGGGAAGAAAATCGTTATGGCTGCACAACATTTCAACTCGCCTTCTTTCGTCGTCGTTAAGATCCCTTATGTAACATTTTTCCTTATTGCCCTGAACGTGGTTTGGTTTGGCTATTTTTCTCGATCATCTGTGGATGGTGATATTAATCACGCGACGCTGATTCACTTAGGAGCAAACGTTGCGGCGCTAACGTTAACCGGAGAATCCTGGCGGCTGGTTGTCAGCCTTTTTCTCCATGGCTCTTTTTCTCATCTGTTCTTGAATATGCTTGCTCTGGCGGTTATTGGCGCTGTTGCTGAAAGATTGCTGGGCAGGTGGCGTCTGTTGGTTGTGTATTTGCTATCCGGCTCTTTCGGTTCTCTCGTGAGCGCCTGCTATGCACTGAGCGACCGGGGGACTGCTGGTGAGACTGTCATCCATTTTTTGTCTTTGGCGCCGCAGGTGATTATCAGCATCGGTGCGTCCGGTGCCATTATGGGGCTGGCTGGTGCATCAATAGTCGCGCTGGTTTTTGCGGAGCCAGGCACGCGCAGTGAAAACGATCGGCGAAGATTGTATTCTGTGCTGGGCATGGTCGCGCTAACGCTTTTGTATGGTACTCAGCAGGAGGTTGATAATGCCAGCCACGTCGGCGGACTGTGCGCCGGAGCAGCCATCGGTTTTGCGATAGTCCTGATTCAGGTGGGCTCGCGAAAAAAGTTGCTTCTGGATGCATTACTCTTTTGCGGCTGCTGCGCGCTGTTGCTGGGTGGGACGTGGCTTGCGCAGCGGCAGATTGATGAATCGGACCTGGAGGTCAGGGCGAGCCTGCGTGATGAGTTTTATCCCCTGTCCGTTGAGAAAGAGCGGCAGCTGAGAAGAAAGGTGCTGGCTGATGAACGTGAAAAGCATATGACCAGGCTGCCAGAGCCGGTAAGCAATGAGGAGGCCCGCGGCACGACACTGGCTGAGATACCTGACATTAACGACATCGTGCTGAGTAAGGATGGAAAGACGCTGTACGCGGCGGTTGAGGATAACAACACCATCTCGGTTTACAGCCTGGAACAGCATAAGATTCTGAGAACGTTTACCGGCACGGTAAGGGCTGCAAATTACAAAGGGCGCTGTAGTGATTGTGGCGATCGGGGGGTCAGGGCGCTGGAGCTTAGTCCGGATGAAACGCGGCTCTATGCGACAGGGTTTGAACCGGATTCATTGTCGGTGATTCGGGTGGCGACGGGGGAAGTTATTCAGACTATCGCAACGGGGCGTAGCCCGGACGCGATGGTGATTTCTCGCGACGGTAAGCGTGCCTGGGTAATGAACCGGACCAGCAACACTATTTCAGCTATTGACCTTACGTCATATCAGCCGGTCGGCGATATTCCGCTGGGAACATATGACGGAGCAGGTAGGAGTGGCGGCTATAACATAAGGCCAATTGCGCTCTCGCTGGACGAAAAAACACTACTGGTCCCCGATATGGGGAGAAGCGATATCGTGCGTATTGACACCAGTACCCACCAGAAGGTGGACTATCCGGCGGGGGATACCCAGGGGACGACGAGCGTTGTCGGTTTTCGCCCGGAAACGGGTGAGGTTATTTTTGCCGACAGCCAGGGAATTTCACGGATTGGCCTGACATCACAGCAACCGAAGCTACTGGCTCAATGGTGCAACCGGAGTATCTATTCTGTTGAAGCGATAAGCCCAGATGGTCGATATATTGCATTAACGACCTATGGGCTGGAAGGATATATCGTTCTGCTCAGCGTGGATGCGAGCCAGGTTGTGGGGGTTTACCCTGCCAGCCGCGCAAGGCAAGTTCGGTTTTCAGCCGATGGCAAGCAGATATATGTGTTGGGGGCAAAAGCGCTGACGGTGCTGGATCGCGATAAGTCGCTTGCTCCGAGGGTGCTCGTTCGTCATCCGCAGTATGGTGACGTAGCCTGTCTTCCTGATGTTGACTAATGGGATAGGGGGAAGAGCGTTCGATTCCCCCCATTTTGCTTACTGCTTGCGAGTTCGCAGGCTCATCAGTAGTGCACCAAAACCAAACAGGACGGTCAGCGTCCACAGCGGCCAGTTCCCCGTACGGGCGTACGGTGTCAGACCAGACGTCGGGGTCACTTTGGTGGTCAATACGGCACGAGTAAACTGCGGGATCATCTCTTGAATTTCACCGCGTGGGCCGATGACGGCGGTAATGCCATTATTTGTGCTGCGTAGCAGCGGACGGGCCAGTTCCAGCGCGCGCATCCGCGCCATCTGGAAGTGCTGCCACGGACCGATAGATTTCCCGAACCACGCATCGTTAGAGATAGTCAGCAGGAAGTCAGTATCCGGGCGGAAGTTATCGCGCACCTGCTCGCCAAGAATAATCTCGTAGCAGATGGCTGCCGTCAGACGCATATTATGCGCGACAAGCTGGGGCTGCACGTAAGGCCCGCGACTGAAAGAGGACATCGGCAGGTCAAAGAACGGCGCCAGCGGGCGAAGAATCGATTCCAGTGGCACAAACTCGCCAAACGGTACCAGGTGGTTTTTGTTGTAGCGATTTTTCGAGTCGTAGCTGTACGGATTATCTTTGCCCAGCGTGATGATGGTGTTGTAGGTATCGTAGCGGTTCTTTGTGTTCAGTCGCGCATCGACAATGCCGGTGATAAGCGAGCTATTTTTCGACCGCATCAGGTCGTCCATCATGCTGAGAAAACGCTGCTGGTTAATTTCGAGGTCCGGAATTGCGGACTCCGGCCAGATAATCAGCTGTGATTTACCCATGTGCGGCTGGGTGAGATCCAGATAAGTTTTCAGCGTATTGAGCAACTGATTCTGGTCCCATTTCATTGCCTGAGGGATGTCGCCCTGAACCAGCGAAACCTCGGTTGCTCGCTCCGGTAGTAGCTGATACCACTGAATGTAACGCAGAGGGAAGGGGAGAGCGAACAGCACGACGGCGGCGATCAGCGGTTTCCAGCTACGCTGCATAAGTGCCAGCACCAGCAGCCCGCTGACAACCATCAGCAGGAAGTTTATCGCCTCAACGCCCATAACAGGGGCCAGGCCTTTCAGGGGCCCGTCAATCTGGCTATAGCCAAACTGTAGCCACGGGAAGCCGGTCAGGACCCAGCCGCGCAGGAATTCGGTAATTTGCCACACCACTGGCGCGGCAATAGCCAGGCGTATCCAGTTGGTTTTCGGCCACAGGCGCGAAAGAATACCGGCGAATAACCCGGTATAAAGGGACAGATAAGCCGCCAGCAGAACAACCAGGAAAACGTTGACCGGCCCCGGCATCCCGCCGAACTGCGCGATGCTGACGTAGACCCAGTTAATCCCGGAACCAAACAGGCCTAGCCCCCAGAAATAACCAATAGCGGCGCTTTGCACCGGTCGACGATTAAGGGTTAAACCTTGCAAACCGATTAGCGAAATAATCGCTGCTGGCCAGAAATCATAAGGTGAAAAAGCCAGCGTTCCGCTGGCTCCGAATAACAACGCCAGCAGCAGGCGTACGCGCTGGCGTTCAATAAGAGAGGCAAATACCATTTAGGTTAATCGTCCCGTTGGATTAGTCTTCCAGCTTCGGCTGAGGCGCGTCATCAGGAAGTTTTACATGTACCTGAATAATACGTCTGCTGTCAGCCATTGCGACCTTGAATTGGTAACCATCAATTTCGATAGACTCGCCGCGGGCTGGCAGATGACCAAATGCTTGCATCACCAGGCCGCCGATGGTGTCGACCTCTTCGTCGCTGAAGTGGGTTCCGTAGGCTTCGTTGAAGTCTTCGATTGAGGCGAGTGCGCGTACCGTCCATGTGTGGCGGCTCAGTTGACGAAAATCGATATCTTCTTCTTCATCGTATTCGTCTTCGATCTCACCGACGATCAGTTCAAGGATGTCTTCAATGGTCACCAGACCCGAGACGCCACCAAACTCATCGATAACGATAGCCATATGATAACGCTGGGAGCGGAACTCTTTCAGCATGCGGTCAACCCGCTTGCTTTCAGGCACGACAACCGCCGGGCGCAACACTTTTTCCATGCTGAAGGCTTCCGCGTCGCTGCGCATAAACGGCAGCAGATCTTTGGCCATCAGAATCCCTTCAATGTGATCTTTATCTTCGCTGATCACCGGGAAACGCGAGTGGGCGGATTCGATTATCACATCGAGGCATTCGTCCAACGTCTGGTTACGTTTCAGGGTAATCATCTGCGAGCGAGGGATCATGATGTCGCGGACGCGTTGGTCGGCGATATCCATTACCCCTTCGAGCATATCGCGCGTGTCTTCGTCGATAAGATCGTTTTGCCCGGAATCACGGATCAGCGCCAGTAGTTCGTCACGATTTTTGGGTTCACCGTGAAAGAGCTGGCTGAGTAACAGGGAGAAGAATCCCTTTTTGCTGTTTACTGTGTCGCTACTGTGTGAATTGTCGTCGCTCATGGCGTCGTATGGGTTCTCATGTTGGTTAAATAGTCGCTCGTCACGCGTATACTCAGCGTCCGGCATAGCGGCCAGTCGCCGGCAAAGCCGGCGGCAGGTTATTCCTTCTCGGCAATGTACGGATCCTCATAGCCCAGAGCAAGCATTATCTCTGTTTCGAGGGATTCCATCTCTTCCGCTTCTTCGTCAACGATATGGTCGTAGCCTAAAAGATGCAGGCTACCGTGGACAACCATATGCGCCCAGTGCGCTTCCAGCGGTTTGCCTTGCTCTTTTGCTTCCTGTTCAACCACCTGACGGCAGATGACCAGATCGCCAAGCAGCGGCATTTCGATACCCGGCGGGGCTTCAAACGGAAAAGACAGCACGTTAGTTGGCTTATCCTTCCCGCGATAGGTCATGTTCAGCTCATGGCTTTCCGCTTCATCAACCAGGCGAATCGTGACTTCTGACTCTTCCTGGAACTGCGGGATAACGGTATCGACCCAGCGCTGAAACTGGGTCTCGTCCGGCATTCCGCTGTTATTTTCGCAAGCCAACTGTAAATCGAGAATGACCTGACTCATTTATGCTCCTGTTCCTGGGCTTCGCGTTTACGCTCGGCGGCCAGTTCTGCTTTACGTTTTTGGTCCGCTTCTTCCCATGCTTCATAGGCGTTAACAATGCGGGCGACAACCGGGTGGCGCACCACATCCTCGCTATGGAAGAAGTTGAAGCTAATCTCATCGACTTCTGCCAGCACTTCAATCGCGTGGCGTAGGCCGGATTTGGTGCTGCGCGGCAGGTCAATCTGAGTGACGTCACCGGTAATCACCGCTTTGGAGTTAAAACCGATACGGGTCAGGAACATTTTCATCTGCTCGATGGTGGTGTTCTGGCTCTCATCCAGGATGATAAAGGCATCGTTCAGCGTACGACCGCGCATATAGGCCAGCGGCGCGACTTCAATCACGTTGCGCTCAATCAGCTTCTCGACTTTCTCAAAACCAAGCATCTCGAACAGCGCGTCGTACAGCGGGCGCAGATACGGGTCGACTTTTTGACTCAAATCGCCAGGCAGGAAGCCCAGCTTTTCCCCGGCTTCAACGGCCGGGCGAGTCAGCAGAATACGACGAACATCCTGACGCTCCAGCGCGTCGACCGCAGCAGCAACTGCAAGGTAGGTTTTACCGGTCCCGGCAGGACCAACGCCGAAGGTAATATCGTGGTCGAGAATATTGGCGATGTACTGCGCCTGATTCGGCGTACGCGGCTTGATGACGCCACGCTTGGTTTTGATATTGATGGCCTTGCCGAAGTCCGGCACGCTTTCGGCGCTTTGCTCCAGCACGCGGGCTTCTTTGATTGCCAGATGAATCTGTTCCGGTTCAATATCCTGAAGTTCGCCGCGCATCGGTGCAGTATCGACATACAGGCTGCGCAGGATATCCGCCGCAGCGGTGACGCAAATCGGGCGACCGGTTATTTTAAAGTGGTTGTCACGACGATTAATCTCGATGCCGAGACGGCGTTCCAGCTGTTTAATGTTGTCATCAAACGGGCCGCAAAGGCTCAGCAGACGGGCATTATCAGCGGGCTCAAGGGTGATTTCGCGAGTGTCTGTGTTCAAACTGTTCCTCTTATGCATAGGTAGCCGGAAGGTAAACGTTCGCCGGCCTGTCAGGAAATTATTCACGTCATCGGAATATGGCGCAAGCATCGCTGTAGATATTGGGTTCAGGAGAGGAAATACAAGGCCTGCCGGAGTCGGCAGGCCTGAACGGATTATGGCTGGTAGATACCGACGCCAAGATCGTTTTCTTTACGGGTACGAGCAATCACCGATTCCGGCGTTTCTGCGATGCGCAGGCCCATTTCGTCTTCAGTACGCACCACTTTACCGCGCAGAGAGTTTGTCCAGACGTCGGTGATTTCGACATCGACAAACTTGCCAATCATCTCAGGTAAACCTTCAAAGTTGACCACACGGTTATTCTCGGTACGGCCCGACAGCTCCATAACGCTTTTACGTGAAGTGCCCTCCACCAGAATACGCTGCACGGTGCCGAGCATACGACGGCTCCATGCCGTTGCCTGCTGGTTGATTCGTTCTTGCAGAATATACAGGCGCTGCTTCTTATCTTCTTCCGGTACGTCATCGACCATATCGGCTGCCGGGGTGCCCGGGCGCGCGGAGAAGATAAAGCTGTAGCTCATATCGAAATTCACATCCGCAATCAGCTTCATGGTCTGCTCGAAATCCTGGGTGGTTTCACCTGGGAAGCCGACGATGAAGTCGGAGCTAATCTGAATATCAGGACGTGCCGCGCGCAGTTTGCGGATAATCGCCTTGTATTCCAGAGCCGTATGAGTGCGCCCCATAAGATTCAGCACGCGGTCAGAACCGCTCTGCACTGGCAGATGCAGGAAGCTCACCAGCTCCGGTGTGTCGCGATAAACCTCAATAATGTCATCGGTGAATTCGATCGGGTGGCTGGTGGTAAAGCGGATCCGATCGATGCCGTCTATCGCCGCAACCAGACGCAGCAGATCGGCGAAGCTGCCAGGGGTGCCATCGTAATTTTCACCGCGCCAGGCGTTCACGTTCTGCCCGAGCAGGTTAACTTCACGCACGCCCTGAGCCGCGAGCTGTGCGATTTCAAACAGAATATCGTCGCTCGGGCGGCTGACTTCTTCACCGCGAGTGTAAGGCACCACGCAATAGGTGCAATATTTGTTGCAGCCTTCCATGATAGAAACAAAAGCGCTGGGGCCTTCGGCGCGCGGTTCCGGTAGGCGATCGAACTTTTCGATTTCCGGGAAGCTG
The DNA here is from genome assembly GCF_027492335.1 of Klebsiella sp. Classification (NCBI taxonomy): domain Bacteria; kingdom Pseudomonadati; phylum Pseudomonadota; class Gammaproteobacteria; order Enterobacterales; family Enterobacteriaceae; genus Klebsiella; species Klebsiella sp. The sequence continues at coordinate 106,484 of NZ_JAPUEW010000075.1, forward strand.
ATATCGACGACCGGGCTACGGTTGCCACGTACAGAGTTGATCATCTCCGGCAGGCGGTGCAGGGTTTGCGGCCCAAAAATAATATCGACGTAGTGGGCGCGCTGGCGAATATGATCGCCCTCCTGAGAGGCTACGCAGCCGCCGACGCCGATGATCAAGTTGGGATTCTTCTCTTTCAGCAGCTTCCAGCGTCCTAGCTGATGGAAAACTTTTTCCTGAGCCTTCTCACGGATTGAGCAGGTATTGAGCAGCAGCACATCCGCTTCTTCTGCCACTTCGGTGAGTTGATACCCGTGTGTGGCATCCAGCAGATCGGCCATCTTTGATGAATCGTATTCGTTCATCTGACAGCCCCAGGTTTTAATATGGAGTTTTTTTGTCATCGACTTGCTCATGCTTAAGTAGGTATACCCAATGTCATTTTCTTCACCGGACGTTGCTCTGCAATGTGAAGCGTGACGGGTATGAAGCCAGGATTGCAGGGCGCGTATTGTAATGCTTTGACCGCGCCGTGACCAGTACGACCGTAATCACCACAAGGCGAATAAAAATCCGGTAAACTTAAGGGATTCGGGTTTAAGGATAATAGCCATGACAATTCATGCAACAGATGTCGTTATCGTCGGCGGCGGAATGGTGGGCGGCGCCCTGGCGCTTGGGCTGGCACAGCAAGGTTTTACGGTGACGGTCATTGAAAAGAATGCACCACCTGCTTTTGATGCGTCTTCGCCGCCTGATGTGCGAATTTCGGCCATCAGCGCGTCATCGGTCGGGCTGCTGAAAAGCCTGGGCGTCTGGGATGCTGTGCGGGCAATGCGCGCCCATGCTTATCGTCAACTGGAGACCTGGGAGTGGGAAAGTGCCCATGTTGCCTTTAATGCGACAGAACTGGAGCTGCCTGAGCTGGGCTACATGGTGGAAAATAACGTCCTCCAGCTTGCTTTATGGCAGGCGCTGGAAGCCCATGCGCAAGTCTCTCTTCATGTGGGTGCGTCATTGAAGGAAATGCGCCACGCAGAAGCACATGCTTCACTAACGTTGACCGATGATAATCAGTACGACGCACGGCTAGTGATTGGTGCGGACGGCGCTAACTCGCAGGTAAGACAACTGGCGGGAATCGGCGTGCAGGCGTGGCAGTATCAGCAATCCTGTATGTTGATAAGCGTGCAGTGCGTGGACGATCCCGGTGATAGTACCTGGCAGCAGTTCACTCCAACGGGACCGCGCGCATTTTTACCGCTGTTCGACCATTGGGCTTCACTCGTGTGGTACGACGCGCCCGCGCGGATCCGCCAACTGCAGGGAATGAATATGGTTCAGCTGCAGCAAGAAATTGCCCGCCATTTTCCGTCCCGTCTGGGGGAGGTTACACCGCTAAGCGCGGGGGCATTCCCGCTGACCCGTCGCCACGCGCTGCAATACGTTAAGCCGGGATTGGCGTTGGTGGGCGACGCCGCGCACACCATTCATCCACTGGCGGGGCAGGGGGTGAATTTAGGCTATCGTGATGTTGATGCGCTGCTGGATATTCTTTCCCGTGCGCGCGAGCATGGTGAAGAGTGGGCCAGTTTGCCTGTACTCAAGCGCTACCAGGCCCGGCGCAGAGCAGATAACCTGATTATGCAAACGGGGATGGATCTGTTTTATGCCGGGTTCAGCAACGACCTGGCACCAGTCCGTATGCTGCGAAATATCGGCCTGATGGCTGCCGGGCGAGCTGGTGTCCTGAAGCGACAGGCACTGAAGTACGCGTTGGGATTATAAACAAGACGTTCCCGGCTTGTGCTGAGCCGGGCGACGAAATGATGTGTGTGATGTAAACGTCAGAAAGCAAAAAGCCCGCCGAAGCGAGCTTTTTGCTATTAAGTGGCTGGGGTACGAGGATTCGAACCTCGGAATGCTGGTATCAGAAACCAGAGCCTTACCGCTTGGCGATACCCCAACGGGTGCGCCCACAATGTGAGCGACTTTTTAAATTGGCTGGGGTACGAGGATTCGAACCTCGGAATGCTGGTATCAGAAACCAGAGCCTTACCGCTTGGCGATACCCCAACAATTTTTTTGGATTTATCGAACTAAATCAATAAGTCCTTGTATGGTGGCTACGACGGGATTCGAACCTGTGACCCCATCATTATGAGTGATGTGCTCTAACCAGCTGAGCTACGTAGCCAAAATCTTATCATATTCTTCGATGGCTGGGGTACCTGGATTCGAACCAGGGAATGCCGGTATCAAAAACCGGTGCCTTACCGCTTGGCGATACCCCAATACCGTCGCGGTGAACCGCAAACATCGAAGAAATATGGCTGGGGTACCTGGATTCGAACCAGGGAATGCCGGTATCAAAAACCGGTGCCTTACCGCTTGGCGATACCCCAACAAAAAACTTTTACTTGCAACGCGAAAGAGTAAATGGTGCGGGAGGCGAGACTTGAACTCGCACACCTTGCGGCGCCAGAACCTAAATCTGGTGCGTCTACCAATTTCGCCACTCCCGCAAAATATGGTGGCTACGACGGGATTTGAACCTGTGACCCCATCATTATGAGTGATGTGCTCTAACCAGCTGAGCTACGTAGCCATCTTTTTTTTTGCGTTACCTTATCGGCGTTGCGGGGCGCATTATGCGTATTGAGCCTTAAAGCGTCAACCCCTTTTTCATCGAAAATGGGCTGAAAACGACTGTTTGGTTAGGTTGCGAACAGCGTGGTGTAATAATCGGCAATTATTGGTTATTTATCGTTTTTAATGATTTGCATAAGGCATAAAAAAACGGACCCCGTAGGATCCGTTTTAGATATTGATGGTTATTTAGTAAGCCGACTGGTGCACGCCGACTGCGCGTCCTGATGGATCGTTCATCGTTTTGAACGACTCATCCCATTCAATGGCTTTCGCTGAGGAACAGGCAACGGACGGGCCACCGGGTACACATTCCGCAGCGCTGGGTACCGGGAATAATTCTTCAAAGATCTCACGATACAGATACGCTTCTTTTGACGATGGCGTGTTGTACGGGAAACGGAAGCTGGCCGTTTCCAGTTGCTGATCGGAAATCTGTTCTGCCGCGACTTCTTTGAGCGTATCGATCCAGCTGTAACCTACACCGTCAGAAAACTGCTCTTTCTGGCGCCACGCGACGCTTGCCGGCAGATAAGACTCGAAGCATTCACGCAGAACATGTTTTTCCATTTTACCGTTGCCGCACATTTTATCCTGCGGGTTGATGCGCATTGCCACATCGAGGAATTTCTTATCCAGGAACGGCACGCGTGCTTCAACGCCCCAGGCAGACATCGCTTTGTTGGCGCGGGCGCAGTCAAACATATGCAGCGCTTGCAGCTTACGCACGGTCTCTTCATGCAACTCTTTGGCGTTTGGCGCTTTATGGAAATAAAGGTAGCCGCCAAATACTTCATCAGAACCTTCGCCAGACAGTACCATTTTGATGCCCATCGCTTTGATTTTACGCGACATCAAATACATTGGCGTTGAAGCGCGAATCGTCGTCACATCGTAGGTTTCGATGTGATAGATAACATCACGAATCGCGTCTAAACCTTCCTGTACGGTAAAGTGAATCTCGTGGTGCACGGTACCCAGATGGTTAGCGACTTCCTGCGCAGCCTTCAGGTCAGGAGCGCCTTCCAGGCCTACAGCGAAGGAGTGAAGCTGTGGCCACCAGGCTTCTGATTTCTCCTGATCTTCAACGCGGCGCGCGGCATATTTTTTGGTGATAGCGGAAATAACCGATGAATCCAGGCCGCCGGACAGCAGTACTCCGTAGGGAACATCGGACATCAGGTGGCTTTTCACCGACTCTTCCAGCGCCTGACGCAGTTCGTTTTTGTCAGTGACGTTGTCTTTGACCGCATCATAGTCGAACCAGTCACGCTGATAATACTGGCGGATTTCGCCATCTTTGCTCCACAGGTAGCTACCCGCCGGGAACTCTTTAATCGTGCGGCAGACCGGAACAAGGGCTTTCATTTCTGAAGCGACGTAGAAGTTGCCGTGCTCGTCATGACCCATATACAGCGGGATGATCCCGATATGGTCGCGGCCAATCAGATATGCGTCTTGTTCGCTGTCATACAGGGCGAATGCAAACATCCCCTGCAGGTCGTCCAGGAACTCCGGACCTTTCTCCTGATACAGTGCCAGGATGACTTCGCAGTCGGAACCGGTCTGGAAAGCATAGCGATCGCCGTATTCAGCGCGCAGCGCCTGGTGGTTGTAGATTTCACCGTTGACGGCGAGAGCATGGGTTTTTTGCGCGTTATACAGCGGCTGCGCACCAGCGTTAACGTCAACGATAGACAGACGCTCATGCGCCAGAATGGCTTTATCGCATGCGTAAACACCGGACCAGTCCGGACCGCGGTGGCGCATCAGGCGGGAAAGTTCCAGTGCCTTTTTACGCAGTTCGACTGCGTCAGTTTTAATATCCAGTACGCCAAAAATTGAACACATAGCCTTCTCCGTTACCCTGTCTTGTTTGAAGTGGTGCAGGCTGCATCTTATTGCGAAGCCTCAGTGCATGCTTAAGAAAATGCCGCAAAGGAGCGGGGCGCGCAAGGGGTTTACGGTCGAGAAAAGAAATAATGCAACTACTGTTGCTGAATAATGAAAAAAGAGTATGTTTTGAGCAGTTTTATTGATGGATATTTAGTAATAGTGCATTTTTATTAGAGGAAGGTGTTTTTTTGTCGCTTGAAAATGAAGAACCACGCCCGGGGACGTGGTTTTGATCAGAAAATATCAATTTCTGCGACGGAAGGGTAAATCCATGACGGTCTGAATGGCATGCTGTCGATATCGTCGAGCGTGGCGATCCCAGAAAGCACCAGAATGGTCTCCAGGCCAGCCTGAAAGCCTGCCAGAATATCCGTGCGCAAGTTATCGCCGACGATGACTGTCTGCTCAGAGTGCGCCTGCATTTTGTTTAGCGCTGAACGGATAATCCACGGGCTGGGTTTGCCGACATAGAACGGCTGACGTCCTGAGATTTTCTCGATGCCGGCGCACAGCGCACCGCAGGCAGGGTAATAGCCGCGACCGTGAGTATCCGGGTTGGTGGCGATAAAGCGCGCGCCGTTAGCGACGAAAAAAGCGGCCTTATGCATCATCTCCCAGTTAAAGGAACGGGTTTCACCGACGATAACGAAGTCAGGGTTAACGTCAGTGATGGTAAAACCGGCTTTATACAGCTCGTGAATCAGCGCGCCTTCACCCACGACATAGGCTTTCTTGCCTTCCTGGCGACGCAGAAAATCCGCCGTAGCCATTGCTGAGGTATAAAAGGCGGTATCCGGTACATCAATTCCCGCAGTCGCAAAACGGTTCGCCAGATCCTGACCGGTCTGTGAAGGGTAGTTGGTCAGCATCACCAGCGGCATCTCTTTTTCGAGAATGCGTTTGATAAATTCAGCGGCACCTGGCACAGCCACATTGTCGTGCATCAGCACGCCGTCAATATCACAAATTACGTTTTGAATGGTCATGGACAGTCCGACATCGTTGGAGAAAGGCGAAACTATAAAGCGGCTTTAACTTTCCAGCAAATGCTGGAGCAGGATCCCATTGAGCATCGCGCGCTTGACCAGAGCAAAAGCGCCGATCGCTGAGCGATGATCGAGAGTGGATCGCACCACCGGCAGATTTTTACGAAATGCCTTTAGCGCCTGATTATTGATGCAGCTTTCAATCGCTGGCAGCAGGACTTTTTCCGCTTCGACAATTTCACCGGCAATGACGACTTTTTGCGGATTAAACAGGTTAATTGCAATGGCGATGGTTTTACCCAGATGGCGGCCGACATGTTCAATAACCTCACAGGCCAGCGCATCACCTTTATTCGCCGCTTTACAGATAGTTTTAATGGTGCAGTCATCTATTGAAATTTTGCTCTGATAGCCCTGTTCCAGTAAATGACGAACGCGATGCTCGATGGCGGCATTGGCAGCAATGGTTTCCAGACAGCCAAAGTTACCGCAGTGGCAGCGCTCGCCCAGCGGATCGACCTGGATATGTCCAATTTCACCAACGTTGCCATTGCGGCCGATAAAGGTACGGCCATTGGAAATAATTCCCGCCCCGGTCCCGCGGTGTACACGCACTAAAATGGAGTCCTCGCAGTCATGACTTGCACCAAAATAGTGCTCTGCCAGCGCGAGACTACGGATATCGTGGCCAACGAAGCAGGTTAGTTTAAAACGTGCTTCCAGCGCCTCAACTAACCCCCAGTTTTCAACCTGAATGTGGGGCATATAGCGAATAACGCCACTTTCAGGGTCAACCAGGCCCGGTAGAATGACCGAGATAGCAATCAGCTCACGGATTTTACGCTGGCAGCTTTCCATAAAGGAGGCGATGATGTTGAGCAGCGCATGCTCCAGAGTTTCCTGGGTTCTTTCCGGAAGTGGGTAATGCTCTTCTTCAAGGGTTTTGCTGCTTAAATCATACAGCGTCAGGGTGGCGTCATAGCGGCCAAGGCGCACGCCAATTGCGTGGAAATTGCGGGTTTCGGCAATAATCGAGATCGCGCGGCGGCCCCCGGTGGAGGCCTGCTGATCGACTTCTTTGATCAGGCCGCGTTCAATCAGTTGACGCGTAATTTTGGTTACGCTGGCAGGGGCAAGCTGGCTTTGTTCCGCAATCTGAATACGCGAGATTGGGCCGTGCTGATCAATCAACCGATAGACGGCCGCGCTGTTCAGCTGTTTTACGAGATCGACGTTACCAATTTGAGCTTGTCCGCCTGCTGTCATACTTTTACTTACTCAGTGACGACCTCGTTACCATTAACGATGGTCTTGGTGATTTTATAATCGCGGGTGAATGCGGTCAGGTTAGCGACCATCCCCGGAGCAATGCTGCCTAATTGTTTGTCCACGCCAATCGCGCGAGCAGGATAGAGGGTTGCCATACGCAACACTTCGTCCAGCGCTATGCCGCAATGTTCGACGAGGTTACGTACCCCTTCAATCATGGTCAGCGAAGAACCGCTAAGGGTGCCGTTTTCATCCACGCACAATCCATTCCGGTAGTATATTGTTTTACCAGCAAAAATGAACTGTTCAATATTGGCACCTGCCGGTGCTGTCGCGTCGGTCACGAGGCACAGTTTGTCGCCTTTCAGGCGTTTAGCGAGACGGACGTTGGCGTAATCGACATGTAGACCATCCACAATAATGCCGCAGTAAATATCCGGTTCGTCGAAAATCGCGCCCGCCAGACCCGGCTCGCGGCCGGTAATATAAGGCATTGCGTTAAACAGATGGGTGGCGAAAGTAATGCCAGAACGGAAGCCGATTTTCGCTTCTTTCAGCGTGGCGTTGGAATGGCCCGCGGAAACGATAATACCTGCAGCGACCAGCTTGCGGATCACTTCCGGCTCAACGCGCTCTGGGGCGAGTGTGAGTTTGGTAATCACATCCGCGTTTTCGCACAGAAAGTCGACCAGCGCGGCATCCGGTTTACGCACGTAGTCCGGATTATGGGTGCCTTTCTTAACAATGTTCAGCCACGGGCCTTCGAGATGTAAACCCAGAGCCTGATTCGGATGCTTTTGCAGATATTCGCGCATTACGCGAACGCCCTGTTTCATCAGGTCATCGCTGGCGGTAATGAGCGTGGGTAAGTAGCTGGTGCAGCCGGAGCGCTGGTTAGCCTCCTGCATAATTTCCAGCGTTTTAACGGTGACGGCATCGGGTGTGTCGTTAAACTGCACGCCGCCGCAGCCGTTCAGCTGTACGTCGATAAAACCGGGAGCAAGAATGGCGCCATCAACCGAGCGTTGTTCAATCCCGGTGGGTAAATCAGTCAGCGGACAGATACGTTCGATAAGGCCATTGGCGATAACGATCGCATGGTCATCCAGAATTTCATGACCGGTATAAATCCGGCCTTGGGTTAATGCATACATTACGACCCCCGGTTGTCAAAAATGGTTGTCCCGCGGGAGCGGCCGCAGGACGAGACTACATTACAGACCTTTGATGTTTTCAGCTTCTAATTCATTGAAATATTTCAAAGTCTTAACTTTCAGTTCCATCGTAGACGGCTCGTCGCAGACCACAACCGCTTTCGGGTGTAGTTGCAGACAGGTAATGGTCCACATATGGTTAACGTTGCCTTCAACCGCTGCCTGCAGCGCCAGCGCTTTCTGCCCCCCCAACACCAGAATCATCACTTCTTCTGCATCAAGCAGAGTACCTACGCCAACGGTTAGCGCGTATTTAGGCACCTGGTCTACGTCACCGTCAAAGAAGCGGGAGTTTGCTATACGGGTATCATGAGTCAGGGTTTTAATGCGGGTACGGGAAGCCAGCGAAGAGGCCGGTTCATTAAACGCGATGTGCCCATCGTTGCCTACGCCGCCCATGAACAGGTTGATTTTGCCGTAAGAACGAATTTTTTCTTCATAACGACGGCATTCAGCATCGATATCAGGTGCATTACCATTCAGCAAATTAATGTTTTCTGCCAGAATATCAACGTGATCAAAGAAGTTGCGGTGCATAAAGCTATGATAGCTTTCTGGATGCTCTTTCGGCAGACCAACATACTCATCCATGTTAAAAGTGACGACATGCTTAAAGCTGACCTGGCCTGCTTTGTGCATCTCAACCAGCGCTTTGTAAGCCGTCAGCGGGGTGCCGCCGGTTGGCAGACCCAGTACAAACGGACGATCCGCCGTAGGGTTGAACGCATTGATGCGATTAACGATGTGGCGGGCAGCCCATTTACCGACTTGCTCAGCTGTTACCAGGGGGATCAGTCTCATTGTTCACCTCTATAGTTAAATTAGAACCTGGCGGATTGGCGCCAGCATACTATTAAGAGTATTGCAGTAACTGCGTCGGCTGGGGTCAATCCGTGTTGATTTTTTGAATGATAAAATAAGTTTTCGTTGTTAGCCAGAAAAAGGCGGAGGGTAATACGATATTTGGTGATTTTTGTCACAAAAAATACCCATTTAATTTGCGAGACGAATTAATTTTTCAGACACTTTGCAGGTAAGTTAAAAATTTAACCAGGTTGCACAATAATAAAGTGGCTTTGAATGAGCCTCATCGGGGTCTCATAGGGGGAATAAGATGAATATTTTAGGTTTTTTCCAGCGACTCGGTAGGGCGTTGCAGCTCCCTATCGCAGTGCTGCCGGTCGCGGCGCTTCTGCTGCGATTCGGTCAACCAGATTTACTTAACATCGCGTTTATTGCGCAGGCGGGTGGGTCAATCTTTGACAACCTGGCGCTGATTTTCGCTATCGGTGTGGCATCCAGCTGGTCAAAGGACAGCGCCGGTGCCGCCGCGCTGGCGGGAGCAGTAGGTTACTTCGTGCTGACCAAAGCGATGGTCACCATCAATCCGGCAATCAACATGGGCGTCCTGGCGGGTATTATTACTGGTCTGGTGGCGGGTGCGACTTACAACCGCTGGTCGGGCATCAAACTGCCTGACTTCCTGAGCTTCTTTGGTGGCAAACGCTTTGTGCCAATTGCTACCGGCTTCTTCTGTCTGGTGCTGGCGGCTATCTTCGGTTATGTATGGCCGCCGGTGCAGAACGCCATTCATGCAGGCGGAGAATGGATCGTCGGCGCTGGCGCGCTGGGTTCTGGTATCTTCGGTTTCATCAACCGTCTGCTGATCCCAACCGGTTTGCATCAGGTTCTGAACACCATTGCCTGGTTCCAGATTGGTGAATTCACTAACGCCGCAGGTGCGGTATTCCACGGTGACATCAACCGCTTCTACGCGGGTGACGGCACGGCGGGGATGTTCATGTCCGGCTTCTTCCCGATCATGATGTTCGGTCTGCCGGGTGCAGCGCTGGCGATGTACTTCGCGGCCCCTAAAGAGCGTCGTCCAATGGTCGGCGGTATGCTGCTGTCTGTTGCAATTACCGCATTCCTGACCGGTGTCACCGAGCCGCTGGAATTCCTGTTCATGTTCCTGGCGCCGTTGCTGTATCTCCTGCACGCCATCCTGACCGGTATCAGCCTGTTTGTTGCGACAGCGTTGGGCATCCACGCGGGCTTCTCCTTCTCCGCAGGTGCTATCGACTATGTTCTGATGTACAGCCTGCCAGCAGCCAGTAAAAACGTCTGGATGCTGATTGTTATGGGCGTGGTGTTCTTCGTCATTTACTTCCTGCTGTTCAGTGCGGTTATCCGTATGTTCAACCTGAAAACGCCGGGTCGTGAAGATAAAACCGATGACGTGGTGACTGAAGAAGCAAACAGCAATACCGAAGAAGGTTTGACTCAACTGGCAACCAACTACATCGCTGCGGTTGGCGGTACGGATAACCTGAAAGCGATTGATGCGTGTATTACTCGTCTGCGTCTGACCGTTGCAGACTCTGCACTGGTTAACGATGCGGCCTGTAAGCGCCTGGGCGCTTCGGGTGTGGTTAAACTGAACAAACAGACCATTCAGGTTATCGTGGGTGCGAAAGCTGAATCCGTTGGTGATGAAATGAAAAAAGTGGTTGCGCGTGGCCCGGTTGCGGCGACGTCTGCCTCTTCTGCTCATAGCGCACCTGTTGCATCAGTTGCTAAACCACAGGCCGTGGCGAATGCGAAAACCGTGGAAGCGCTGGTTTCGCCAATCACTGGTGATATCGTTGCCCTGGAGCAGGTTCCGGACGAAGCGTTTGCCAGCAAAGCAGTCGGTGACGGCGTGGCGGTGAAACCAACGGACAAGATTGTTGTTGCTCCGGCTGCAGGCACGGTGGTGAAGATCTTTAACACCAACCATGCGTTCTGCCTGGAAACTGAAAATGGCGCGGAAATCGTTGTCCACATGGGTATTGATACCGTCGCGCTTAACGGTCAGGGCTTTAAACGTCTGGTGGAAGAGGGGGCTGAAGTGAAAGCTGGCCAGCCGATTCTGGAACTGGATCTTGAATTCCTGAATGCTAATGCGCGCTCCATGATTAGCCCGGTGGTGTGCAGCAACAGCGACGACTACAGCGCACTGGTTATTCAGGCAACCGGTAAGGTTGTAGCAGGTCAGACACCGCTATACGAAATTAAAGGCAAGTAAGGCTCCTGAGTAGAGTTTATGCCTCAAGCGGCGCAGCGAAATCTGCGCCGCTTTTTTTTAGTGCAAATAACCTCAATATTTCCGTTTGATACCTATTTTGCGTAACTAAAGGTTGTCAGCCTCTTCGGCTTATAAGATCATACGCCGTTATACGTTGTTTACGCTTTGAGGAACCCGCGATGAGTGAGGCAGAAGCCCGCCCGACTAACTTTATTCGTCAGATAATCGATGAAGATCTGGCTACTGGTAAGCACACCACTGTTCATACCCGTTTTCCACCGGAACCGAATGGTTATCTGCACATTGGCCATGCGAAGTCTATTTGTCTGAACTTTGGTATCGCCCAGGACTACAAAGGTCAATGCAACCTGCGTTTCGATGACACCAACCCGGTGAAGGAAGATATCGAGTACGTTGAGTCGATTAAAAACGACGTGCAGTGGTTAGGTTTCCACTGGTCCGGAGATGTTTGCTACTCGTCTGATTATTTCGATCAGCTGCACCAGTATGCGGTTGAATTGATCAATAAAGGTCTGGCCTACGTTGATGAACTGTCGGCGGAAGAAATCCGTGAATATCGCGGGACCCTGAAAGAGCCGGGTAAAAATAGTCCGTATCGCGATCGCAGCGTGAAAGAGAACCTGGCGCTGTTTGAGAAAATGCGTACCGGTGGTTTTGCCGAGGGGAAAGCCTGCCTGCGCGCGAAAATCGATATGGCTTCTCCGTTTATCGTGATGCGCGATCCGGTGTTGTATCGTATTAAGTTCGCCGATCACCACCAGACCGGAAGCAAGTGGTGCATCTACCCGATGTACGACTTCACCCACTGCATCAGCGATGCACTGGAAGGGATTACCCATTCCCTGTGCACTCTTGAGTTCCAGGATAACCGCCGTTTGTACGATTGGGTGCTGGATAACATCAGTATCCCCGTGCATCCGCGTCAGTATGAATTCTCGCGTCTTAACCTCGAATACACCGTGATGTCTAAGCGCAAGCTGAATCAGCTGGTGACCGAGAAGCACGTTGAAGGTTGGGATGACCCGCGTATGCCGACGATCTCCGGTCTGCGTCGTCGCGGTTACACCGCTGAATCCATCCGTGAGTTCTGCAAACGCATCGGCGTGACCAAACAAGACAACACCATTGAAATCGCTTCGCTGGAATCCTGCATTCGTGAGGATTTGAACGAAAACGCTCCGCGCGCGATGGCCGTTATCGACCCGGTTAAGCTGGTTATCGAAAACTATCCGCAGGGCGGTAGCGAAATGGTGACTATGCCGAATCATCCGAGCAAACCGGAGATGGGCAGCCGTGAAGTACCGTTCAGTGGCGAGATCTGGATCGATCGCGCGGATTTCCGTGAAGAAGCGAACAAGCAGTACAAGCGTCTGGTGCTGGGCAAAGAAGTCCGTCTGCGCAATGCTTACGTTATCAAAGCCGAGCGCGTAGAGAAGGATGTGGAAGGTAATATCACCACTATCTTCTGTACCTACGATGCTGACACTCTGAGCAAAGATCCGGCTGATGGTCGCAAGGTGAAGGGTGTGATTCACTGGGTGAGCGCAGCGCATGCGCTGCCGGTAGAGATTCGTCTGTACGATCGTCTGTTCAGCGTGCCAAATCCCGGTGCTGCTGATGATTTTCTGTCGGTCATGAACCCGGAATCGCTGATTATCAAGCAGGGTTTTGCTGAACCAAGCCTGGCGCAGGCGCAGCCTGAAAAAGCATACCAGTTCGAGCGTGAAGGTTACTTCTGCCTCGACAGCCGCTATGCAACCGCAACCAATTTGGTATTTAACCGTACCGTTGGTCTGCGCGACACCTGGGCAAAAGCCGGCGCGTAGTTATCCGCTATTTATGAGAACGCCGCAAACAGCGGCGTTTTTTTTATTTCAGAATCAGGAGATTAAATTCCCATATTTTCGCGATGCGAATTAATCTTGTTTACAGATTGTAATAATCACAACTATTTGTCCCTTCGGTCATCCTCTATAAAATCATGTAATCGCTTTCATTACGCCTATTTTTTCTGATATAGCAAGCACTTCCACGTCAAATGCATGACATCTACGACTGAAACAAAAAGACATAGATTATGTGCGCTTTGTCATAATCTTCATCTTTGATCACCGAAAGAGATTGATAATTCGCGTCACGAAAAATAGTCTATACCCAGTGGTTATGCGGATTTTACCGCTCCACTTTTTAAGCAGTTTTATTTTATTTTTTTCGCTAGTTGCCCTTGGTAACTGCGTTTTTAAAAAGTCAAAGAGGATATGCATATGCGTACGTTTAGTGGCAAACGTAGTACGCTGGCGCTGGCTATCGCCGGTGTGACAGCACTGTCAGGTTTTGCAATGGTACCGGATGCGAAAGCGGAAGGGTTCATTGATGATTCAACGTTAACCGGCGGCATCTATTACTGGCAGCGTGAACGTGACCGTAAAGATGTGACCGACGGCGACAAATACAAAACTAACCTTTCTCATTCCACCTGGAACGCCAACCTCGACTTCCAGTCCGGCTATGCCGCCGATATGTTCGGCATTGATGTTGCGGCCTTTACCGCCATCGAAATGGGTGAAAGCAGCGACAGCGGACACCCGAACGAAATCGCTTTCTCCTCACGCAATAAAACTTACGATGAAGACTATTCCGGTGATAAGAGCGGGATCAGCCTGTACAAAGCAGCCGCCAAATTTAAATTTGGCCCGGCATGGGCGCGTGCTGGCTATATCCAGCCTACCGGTCAAACCTTGCTGGCTCCGCACTGGAGCTTTATGCCGGGTACCTATCAGGGGGCTGAAGCCGGTGCTAATTTTGACTACGGCGATGCGGGCGCGCTGAGTTTCTCCTATATGTGGACAAACGAATATAAAGCGCCGTGGCACATTGAGATGGATGAGTTCTATCAGAACGACAAGAAAACCAAGGTTGATTATCTCCACTCTCTCGGCGCCAAGTATGATTTTAAAAATGACCTCGTGCTGGAAGCCGCATTTGGCCAGGCACAGGGTTACATCGACCAGTATTTCGCTAAGGCCAGCTACAAATTTGATGTCGCAGGCACGCCGCTAACCACCAGCTACCAGTTCTACGGTACTCGCGATAAAGTCAGCAACGGCGGGGCGAACGATATTTATGATGGTACCGCCTGGCTACAGGCATTGACCTTTGGCTATAAGGTTGCTGATGTTCTCGACCTGCGCCTGGAAGGAACCTGGGTTAAAGCCGATGGTCAGCAGGGCTACTTCCTGCAGCGTATGACGCCGACTTACGCCTCATCTAACGGTCGTCTGGATGTCTGGTGGGATAACCGCTCTGACTTCAACGCCAACGGTGAAAAAGCGGTGTTCTTCGGTGCGATGTATGACATGAAGAACTGGAATATGCCGGGTTGGGCCTTCGGCGCGTCCTATGTTTATGCATGGGATGCAAAACCAGGAAAAATGTCTTCTCCTGATGCTTACTACAACCCTGACAAACGTCTGGAAGAGTCAGCCTATAGCCTGGATGCGATGTACACCGTACAGGAAGGACGCGCGAAGGGTACGCTGTTTAAACTGCACTTTACTCAATACGACAACCACTCCGATATCCCAAGCTGGAGCGGCGGCTACGGCAACATCTTCCAGGATGAGCGCGACGTGAAGTTCATGGTTATTGCTCCATTCACCATTTTCTGATGCCAGTGCGGCGGGCGTGATCCTGCCGCAATTTCCCGAGGTCGATTATGAAGAAGCTATTGCTTGTCGCCATTGTGGCGGCAGGTCTGGTTGCCTGCACGCAGTCGCCAGCGCCGAAAGAGGATTCAAAGTTAAAAGATGCCTACAGCGCCTGTATTAATACTGCTGAAGGTAACCCAGATAAAGTCGAAGCCTGCCAGAGCGTATTAGACGTTCTGAAGCAAGAGAAGCAGCATCAGCAGTTCGCCACCCAGGAAAGCGTGCGAGTACTGGATTACCAGCAATGTATCCAGGCGCGTAAAACCGGTAACGATCAGGCAGTACAGTCGCGCTGTGACCAGATTTGGAAAGAGATTCGTAGCAACAACACGAAACCCTGATTTTTACTTTTCGTAGCCATAAAAAAAGCCAACCGTCAGGTTGGCTTTTTGCTGCTTACGCAACGGGGAATTACTTTTCCACCGCGTCGTGGGCATGTTCATCTTCGCGGCAATCGCCTTCTGCACAGTGACCGTACAGGTACAGGCTGTGGTTGGTGAGGCGAATACCGTGTCGGGAGGCAATCTCACGTTGACGAGCTTCAATTGAGTCATCGCTAAATTCGATCACTTTGCCGCAATCAAGGCAAATCAGATGATCGTGATGATGCTGTTGCGTTAGCTCGAAAACGGATTTACCACCTTCGAAATTATGACGGGTGACGATGCCGGCGTCGTCGAACTGGTTCAGTACGCGATAGACGGTTGCCAGACCAATCTCTTCACCCATATCAATCAGGCGTTTATATAAGTCTTCCGCACTGACATGATGGTTATCCGGTTCCTGCAGGACTTCCAGGATTTTTAATCGCGGAAGTGTCACTTTCAGGCCAGCCTTCTTTAATGCGGTATTGTTGTCAGTCATGCGGAATCTGTCCTGTTGCTAAACGATCTACTTCCATCAACGGAAGTAATACAGAGAATCACCCGATGTAATGCGTCTCATTATAGAACTGCCATGGTGAAATGAAAACTGCAAGCATCGGGCCTTGTATGCTGTCAAAAACGAGGCACTGGCTACAAAGTGCTTCACGTGACCTCGTTAAATCAGAGGACATTGTACAGATATGTGATTAAAAGTTAAAAACTTGTAGCTATAACTTTGATTGCTTTTATCTATTAATTCGGCGAAATCTGACGATAACGCCGTTTAGACTCAGGCATTCTTGATTTCTTCGAGGTGCAGCTCTTCAGAAATCTGTTTTACCCATTTTTCCACGCGTTCGTTAGTCAGTTCTGGCTGACGGTCTTCGTCGATGGCCAGACCCACGAAGTGGTCGTCATCTGCCAGACCTTTAGATGCTTCAAAATGATATCCAGCGGTCGGCCAGTGACCAACGATAGTGGCGCCGCGGGGTTCGATGATGTCGCGAATGGTACCCAGCGCATCACAGAAGTATTCAGCGTAGTCTTCCTGATCGCCGCAGCCAAACAGCGCGACCAGTTTGCCGTTGAAATCGACTTCTTCCAGCGTCGGGAAGAAATCATCCCAGTCACACTGTGCTTCACCGTAGTACCAGGTTGGGATGCCGAGCAGCAGAATATCGTGAGCTTGCAGATCTTCTTTGCTGCTCTTGGCAATGTCGCGCACATCAGCAACATCTTTACCAAGCTGCTTTTGAATCATTTTTGCAATATTTTCGGTGTTGCCGGTGTCGCTGCCAAAAAAGATGCCGATGATTGCCATGAGTAAAATAACCTCTTGAAACTTAATGATGTGGTAGGGACTTAAATGCCCACAGATAGGGGCAATGATAGCAGAACTGAGAAGGGCGCGGAAACAGCAATCACGCCCGACTGCACACTCTGCTACATGAAAGCTTATTTTTTGAGGGTTTTAGGCTTTATCCTGGCTGCGCAGGGCCGCCAGTTGGTTCATCAGCATCTCTTCAATCAGATCGCTGCGGTTCATGTTGCGGGCTTCGGCCAGCTCATTGAGCGCATCAACCGCATCGGCATTGAGCTTCAGCTCAACGCGCTTCAAACCGCGAACTTTATCGCGCTTGAGCTGATTGCGTTTGTTGATACGCAGCTGTTCGTCGCGTGAAAGCGGATTGGTTTTCGGTCTACCCGGCCGACGCTCGGTTGCGAACAAATCTAATGTCGTACGGTCCGTTTGTTCTTTTGCCATGATTCAGAGTGACTTCGGGGGAAACAAGCTGTCGGGCATAGCCGACGCAGATAGCCCGCCATAATACATCAGGCGAGGGGCTGCGCCAACGACCGCGGGCATTCTGCCGCGCGGTCGGGCAGATTTTAGCCAGTTACGCGGCTATGGAGGTCAAATAACGGCGTATTGCCCGTAAAACAGCCTCTGGTTTTTCTGCATGTACCCAATGTCCGGCTCCGGCAATCACATGGGCCCGTGCCTGGGGGAATTGAGCCAGCAGAGCCTCACGGTAGGCATCGGTTACGTAGGGTGAGTTACCGCCGGGGATAAACTGCGCCGGATGCGGCCAGGCGGGGATGGTTTGCCAGCCGACGATATTGTCATATTGCTCCCACAATACCGGCACGTTAAACCGCCACTGACCTTCCACAAAGGATTTCAGCAGAAACTGAATCACGCCTTCTTCATTGAGGTGTTCGCGCATCACCGCTGCCGCCTGTTGACGCGTTGCGGCACCCGCGTCGGTCACGGCATTGATGGCGGCGAAGATTTCATCATGGCGACGAACGTGATAATCCACAGGTGCAATATCAATCGCAACCAGGCCAGCGATGCGCTCCGGGGCCATTGCGCTCAGCGCCATGACCGCCTTACCGCCCATTGAGTGACCAATAAAGGTCGCTTTTTCTATTTGGTATTCATTGAGAGTATCAATCAAATCCTGAGCCATCGCGGCATAGGTCATCTCTGGCGCGCGCGGGGAAAGACCGTGATTTCGCATATCGACCTGTAAAATATCGTAGTCAGCGACCAGATCGCGGGCGAGGATCCCAAGGTTATCCAGACTGCCAAAAAGGCCATGGACCAGGACGATAGGGGGATTATTGTGCGGATTCTGTGCAGATTGCGCTCGGCTATTTAATTTCATGGCAAAGTTCTTTTTTTCGCTCCGTCGGGTTAGGGTATTATGTTGGACATTCTGCCATCCGGCTGCAAGACCCGGAAGATTTCCGAGTTTTACCGCCATCCTGGTTTGACGCTATCCGCGGTTGGGATTTGTCCTTATAATCCCGACAACTTGTATTCAGAAAAGATATCGTACTGGATTAAGATGAAAACAATTGAAGTTGATGATGAACTCTATAGCTATATTGCCAGCCACACCAAGCATATTGGCGAGAGTGCATCCGACATTTTACGGCGCATGTTGAAGTTTTCCGCCGTTTCCCAGCCTGCCGCACCGGTAGCGAAAGTCGTTCCGGCTCCGGCGCCAACGCCTGTCGTTGAAGTGAAACCCGCCAATCCTCTGAAGGATAAAGTCCGCGCCATGCGCGAGCTGCTGCTATCTGATGAGTACGCCGAACAAAAACGCGCGGTAAACCGTTTCATGCTGGTTCTGACTACCCTCTATTCCTTAGACAGTAAAGCGTTTGCCGAGGCGACCGAGTCTCTGCATGGGCGCACTCGCGTCTATTTCGCTGAAGATGAGCGGACGCTACAGAAAAATGGTAATCAGACAAAACCTAAGCAGGTTCCGGGCACGCCGTGGTGGGTTATTACAAATACCAATACCGGCCGCAAATGCAGCATGATTGAACATATCATGCAGTCAATGCAGTTCCCTGCTGAATTGATCGAAAAGGTTTGCGGTACGATCTAGTCATTTAACTTTTGCACCAGAAGGATCAGGCAATGGCAATCGATAAGCGCGCAGGTCAACCTGCGCAACAGAGTGATTTGATTAACGTCGCCCAACTGACCGCCCAGTACTATGTGCTGAAGCCAGAAGTGGGCAATGCGGAACATGCGGTGAAGTTTGGTACCTCCGGCCATCGCGGCAGCGCGGCGCGCCACAACTTCAACGAGCAGCATATTCTGGCGATTGCCCAGGCGATTGCTGAAGACCGCGCAAAGAACGGGATCACCGGCCCATGCTACGTCGGGAAGGACACCCACGCACTATCCGAACCCGCTTTCATTTCTGTACTGGAAGTGCTGGCGGCGAACGGTGTTGATGTCATCGTTCAGGAAAATAACGGTTTCACCCCGACGCCGGCGATTTCTAATGCGATTCTGGTGCACAACAAGAAAGGCGGCCCACAGGCTGACGGCATCGTCATCACTCCGTCCCATAACCCGCCGGAAGACGGTGGTATCAAGTACAATCCGCCGAACGGTGGCCCGGCTGATACCAACGTCACCAAAGTAGTAGAAAACCGTGCCAACGAACTGCTGGCTGCCGGTCTGCAGGGCGTGAAGCGCATTTCTCTTGATGCGGCGCTGGCCTCTGGTCACGTCAAAGAGCTGGATCTGGTGCAGCCGTTTATCGAAGGGCTGGCGGATATCGTCGATATGGCGGCTATCCAGAAAGCGGGCCTGACGCTGGGTGTTGATCCGCTTGGCGGCTCCGGTATTGAGTACTGGAAACGCATTGCTGAGTACTACAAGCTGAACCTGACTATCGTTAACGATAATGTCGATCAGACTTTCCGCTTTATGCACCTCGATAAAGACGGCGCGATCCGTATGGACTGCTCCTCCGAGTGTGCCATGGCGGGCCTGCTGGCGCTGCGCGACAAGTTCGACCTGGCCTTTGCTAACGACCCGGATTACGACCGCCACGGTATCGTGACGCCAGCCGGGTTAATGAATCCGAACCACTACCTGGCGGTGGCGATAAACTACCTGTTCCAGCATCGCCCGCAGTGGGGCAAAGATGTTGCTGTCGGTAAGACTCTGGTCTCCTCGGCAATGATCGACCGCGTTGTGAATGACTTAGGCCGCAAGCTGGTGGAAGTACCGGTTGGTTTTAAATGGTTCGTTGATGGTCTGTTCGACGGTAGCTTCGGCTTCGGCGGCGAAGAGAGCGCGGGCGCTTCGTTCCTGCGTTTCGACGGCACGCCATGGTCTACCGACAAAGACGGCATCATCATGTGCCTGCTGGCGGCGGAAATCACCGCGGTGACCGGGAAAAACCCGCAGCAGCACTATGATGAACTGGCAGCACGTTTCGGCGCGCCAAGCTACAACCGTCTGCAGGCTTCAGCAACTTCTGCCCAGAAAACAGCGCTGTCTAAGCTCTCTCCGGAAATGGTAAGCGCCAGCACGCTGGCCGGTGACCCGATTACCGCGCGTCTGACCGCAGCTCCGGGCAACGGTGCGGCAATTGGCGGTCTGAAGGTGATGACCGAGAACGGCTGGTTTGCTGCGCGTCCGTCAGGTACTGAAGACGCTTACAAAATCTACTGTGAAAGCTTCCTTGGCGCTGAGCACCGTCAGCAGATTGAGAAAGAAGCGGTGGAGATTGTCAGCGAAGTGCTGAAAAACGCATAAGCTAAGTCATCATCATAATCAGGCCCTTTTCAGGGCCTGTTTTTTTCGCAAGGAGTGCGATGAAACTGAAACGTAAAAAAGTCTTTTGGTTTTGGGCTGGGATGGATCTTTTTTATCTCATTGAGTTTGTCGGCTGGAACCTCTATCACCGACGCGTACCGTTCTACGACGATATCCTCGCATATCTCCAGCTCCTGCATACCTACGGCTCCGCGGCCGCCTGGCTGTTCCCGCTTAATTTTTTGTTGATAATCAGTATTCCCGTGTCGATGATTCTATTCTTGCGTCAGAGCCGCTATGCCCTGTGGCTGACATGGGCGCAAACGCCGTTACGGCTGGTCTTTATGCTGCCGTCGCTTTCGCTGGTGTTATGGATGCTGCGTGAAATGGGGTTCAAGGGGATAGTGTTCTTTATCGGGCTTTTACTACTCTCGGAAGCGGCGAAAGTGGTGACGCTATGGCGCTGCCGTAAGGTTTGACCACGAGGTTATTTGACCTGCTATCGCGACAATACAGATTATGCGCATTCTGCAATGACTGAATCGGGCACAAACGGGTATTATTTTTTTGACCGGGTTTGCCCATTCTGTAGATTGAAGTTGAGTGCCTGGGCATCAATGAAGTTATATTTTGCTACCATTGTCACAAAATCCCATCTTAAGAAATGCAACTTTCTTTAAATATATGATCAGCTTCAAATTAAAAAAAGCTGAACGCTTGTTTTGATTTTGTATGATTTGAATCACTTAATGATATGGATGATTTTGTTACATTTATGTCATTAAATCCTGGATGCTTTCTTGAGAACTTATATGTTACAAGTTAAACGTCACTCATTAATTCTGGAATTTGTCGTTGAAAACGGTTGTGCTAGAGTCAATGAATTGTCGCGAATATTTGGCGTGTCTCCAGAAACTATTCGCCGAGATTTAACTGTGCTCGCCAAAAATAAAAAATTGGTCCGTAGCTTTGGCGGCGCGATGATTTCAGAAAATAATGCATCATTTTTAGATGTGGATAATCCCACAAATAATGGGAATTTTGTCGATAAAGCTGAAGCATTTATTAAGCGAACAAAAGAGCAGCCAGAGCGAAAAATGCGTATTGCCAAAAGCGCATTACAGTACATTCATGAGCATGAATGCATTATTATGGACAATAGCAGTTCATGCTGGTTTTTAGCACGGCAGTTGCCCGATATCGAACTGACGGTAATTACCAATTCATTAAATATTATTCAGACATTGGCCTGCCGAAAGAAAATAAGAATTGTCAGCGTGGGTGGTGAATATTCTGAAAGACACGGCGATTTTCATGGGCCGGTAGCTGAATTTATTATTAATAACTTTAAGGTCAATAAATTGTTCTTTTCTTGCCAGGGCCTTGATTCTGGCCTGGAAATCAAAGATAGCAATGAAGTCAACGTGCGTCTGAAACAGGAAATGCTGAAAGTGGCCGACCAAAAAATTCTGATGGTAGATAGCAGTAAATTTGAACGTTATTCATTATATAAAATATGTGACCTGGCAGATATTGATGTTCTTATTACTAATAAGTTACCAAAGGATATCTATCGTCAGGAATGCCTGAAAATCGTAGAGACCAGTTAAACTCTCTACGTAATAATTCATTTGCATCATCATCTCACGACTCTTGTGCCAGGTGGAGGATAATTGCGTCAGCAATACTATCCATCTTCATTACTTATCCGAAAATGAGGTTTACGATGGAACAATTACCTGAAGATATGAAAGCTGTTGTGTGCCATGGTCCCCAGGATTACCGCTTTGAAAAGATTACGCGCCCGGTAGCACAAGAAAAAGAAGTGGTTATTAAAGTTGATGGCTGTGGAATATGTGCTGGTGATTGCAAAGCCCAGGACGGCGCACCGATGTTTTGGGGTGAAAACCCATGGGTGAAAACGCCAGTGGTGCCAGGACATGAATTCTATGGCCGAGTTGCTGAATTAGGCCCCGGCTCGGCAGAAAAATATAAATTAAAAATTGGCGATCGTATTCTGGCGGAGCAGATTGTACCTTGTCATGAATGTCGCTTCTGTAAAACCGGGAAATACTGGATGTGTGAAACCCATGATATTTATGGTTTTCAAAAGGATGTTGCCGATGGCGGTATGGCTGAATATATGCGCTTCTCCGAAAGGGCGATTATTCACAAAATCCCCGAATCATTAAGTGAAGAAGATGCGGCGCTTATCGAACCAATGGCCTGTGCTATCCATACGGTACGCCGTGGGGATATCGATCTGGATGATGTTGTTGTTATCGCTGGTGCCGGCCCGCTGGGTCTGTGCATGGTACAGGTCGCGCATCTTAAGACGCCGAAAAAGTTGGTGGTGATCGACACCATGGAAGACCGTCTGGCGCTGGCGAAAGAGTTTGGTGCGGATGTGGTTATCAATGCAGCCAAAGAAGACGCCGTTGCCATTGTTAAAGCCATGACCGAAGGCTACGGCTGCGACGTCTACATTGAAGCTACCGGCGCGCCGATTGGCGTTACCCAGGGACTGGAGATGATTCGTAAACTGGGTCGTTTCGTCGAATTCAGCGTGTTTGGTAAAGAAACCACCGCCGACTGGTCGATCATTGGCGACCGAAAAGAGCTGGATATTCGCGGTGCGCATCTTGGCCCGTACAGCTATGAAATCGCCATCGATCTCTTTGAGCGCGGCCTGCTGACTGCGAAAGGTGTCGTCACTCATTTCTATTCTATCGATGAGTGGAAAGCGGCGTTTGAAATGGCAAAATCGCTGGATTCTATCAAGGTCGTTATTAAACCATAAAAATTAAATAGTTTCATTTATTTTGAGTGTCACTACATTGAAATAAATGGAGGCTAAATAAATACTGGATTTGTATCATGGTGATAACTGGGGTAAATATCGGTGGTCTGATGATGTCTACCGGTCGTTAATTTATTGCTCAGGCTATCAGGCAACATTCGCACCATGAAAACGCTAAAGGATAATTTTTATCCTTTAGCGCATAACTCAAAAAGGAGATATTGAATGCCTGTAAAATTGAATACGAAAGCATTACTCTCAGGACTTCTGGCGATGAGTATGGTCGCCTGCGTTAATGCTAAGCCGCTAACTATCGGTATGTCGTTCCAGGAATTGAATAACGAATATTTTGTCACCATGAAAGAGTCACTTGAGCAGTCGGCGAAAGATATTAATGCCACTGTATATACTGCTGATGCTGCGCATGATGTCTCCAAGCAGATTAGCGACGTTGAGGATATGTTGCAGAAGAAAATTGATATTCTGCTGATCAACCCAGCTGATAGCGTAGGCGCGGAAACGGCAGTTCTGGCGGCGAAAAAAGCAGGTGTGGTGGTGGTAGCGATTGATGCCCAGGCAAACGGGCCTATTGACTCATTTGTCGGTTCTAAAAACTATGACGCAGGTTTTATTGCCGGTGAGCATTTAGCCAAAGCGCTGGGGGATAAAGGCAACGTCGCGATTCTCGATGGCATTCCCGTGGTACCTATTCTGGAACGCGTTCGTGGTTTTGAAGATGCGATGAAAAAGCATCCTAATATTAAAGTCATTACCAAACTGAACGGCAAGCAAGAACGCGATACCTCCATGAGCGTGACGGAAAATATGCTGCAATCCAATCCAACGCTAAACGGTATTTTCAGCGTTAACGACGTTGGCTCTCTTGGTGCGCTGGCGGCTATTCAGTCTTCCGGCCGTGATGTGAAGTTAGTTAGCGTCGACGGTTCGCCGGAAGCGGTAGCTGAAATTGCCAAAGGCAATACGCCATTTATTGCGACTGCAGCGCAGTTTCCGCGCGACCAGTTACGTATCGGTTTAGGTATTGCGCTGGCTAAACATTGGGGCGCGAATATTCCGAAAGAGATTCCTGTTGATGTGAAGCTTATTGATAAAACAAACGCCAAAGATTTCCATTGGTAAGAGCGTTATTACTCCATAACGGCTCGCGATTAAGTTCGTGGGCCGTCGTGGATTCTTATTAAAGTATGGCACGATATATTATCGTGTCGTCATGGAGCGATGTTCATGCCCAGCTTACTGGAAGTCAAAAATGTCAGTAAAAGCTTCCCCGGAGTCAAGGCGCTCGATAATGTCAATATTACCCTTGGGCGAGGGGAGGTGCATGCTTTACTCGGTGAAAATGGCGCGGGTAAATCCACGTTGATGAAAATCCTCTGTGGGATATATCAACCGGATACCGGCAACATTTTTATTGATGGCAAGCAGCAGCATTTTCATAATTATCGCGATGCCATTCAGTGCGGCGTTGGGATTATTTTTCAGGAATTTTCTCTTATTCCCTATCTTAATGCCTATGAGAATATTTTTCTCAATCGCGAGAAAGTGAATCCATTTGGTTTATTAGACCGTAAAACCATGCGCCGCGAGGCTCTCAGGATCTTTAAAGAGCTCGGCGTGACGCTGGATCCCGATGAGCAAATTTGCCATCTCAGCGTGGCTGAGCAGCAGTTCGTGGAAATTGCCAAAGCGCTCTCGCTGGATGCCCGTATTCTGATCCTCGATGAACCGACTGCCACCTTAACCCCAAGCGAAGCGGAACACCTTTTTCGCGTGATGCGCGATTTAAAAGCGAAAGGCGTGGGCATGTTCTTCATCTCTCACCATCTTGAGGAAATCTACGAGATTTGCGACAGCCTGAGCATCTTGCGTGATGGGAAATACATCGGTTCAGCGAAGGTTGATGATATCGATCTCGCGGAGATGATCCAGATGATGGTTGGCCGCGAGGTGGAGAATATCTATCCGGAGCGACGGACGCTGGAGAATCATGATCTTCTGCTGGATGCGGAAATTCAGCTTACCGAAAGCAGCAAAGTGAACCGATTAACGCTGCGCAAAGGCGAAATCTTAGGCCTCGCCGGACTCGTGGGGTCGGGGCGTTCAGAAGCGATTCTGGCGCTGACCGGCGCGGATAAATGCTTTAAAAAACATGTCCGTCTGGCGGGGAAAGAGGTCTCGATAAAGTCCACCGATCAGGCTCTGCAGCTGGGCATTGGCTTATTGCCTGAAAGCCGTAAAACTCAGGGGCTGGTGCTAGGTTTTTCAGTTAAAGATAATATCTGGCTCAACAAGCATACTTGCCACTATTCGCTAATTCGTGATGGTGAAGAGCGTAAAACGGCTGAGCATTTAATTCGTCACGTTGGGGTAAAAACGCCGGATGCTTTTACCGCCGTCGGAACATTAAGCGGTGGTAATCAGCAGAAAGTCGTTATTTCCCGCTGGTTAAATCATGATGTCAATATTTTGATTTTTGATGAGCCAACTCGCGGCATTGATGTAGGGGCTAAATCTGAAATCTATCAAATTATGCGCAATCTTACCGAACAAGGTATTTCGATAATTATGATTTCATCAGAGTTGCCGGAAGTGATTGGCGTTAGCGACCGCGTCATGGTTTTTCGCGATGGTGATATCGTTGCCGAACTTGAAAATGAAAATATAAATTCCACGGTCATTATGCTGCATGCCGCCGGTAATATTATTTAGGGAGTCTTAAATGAGTAATGAAAATGCATCATTAGCGCCAGTTGCATCTCCTGAAAAAAATAAAAAAATCCTCCATGGATTATTAAAGATGCCCGCGTTCCTGCCGTTTGTCGGTCTGGTATTACTGTTTTCCTGCATGGCTATTTTTAATGATTACTTTTTAACAGTAGATAACCTCTCGACCGTCGCCCGCCAGGTTTCAATTAATGCCATTATCGCCATCGGCATGACGTTTGCAATTCTGACCGGCGGTATCGACCTCTCCGTCGGCGCGGTGATGGCGCTGGCCGGTACGCTGATGGCGGGATTAATGAAGTATTATGGCTTAGACCCATGGTTAGCCATCCTTATCGGCTTGTGTTCCGGCGTGGCTTTTGGCGCGATTAACGGCTTTTTAACCGCTTATGGCAAGATGCCGCCCATTATCGTCACTCTCGGGGCGATGATTATTGCCAAGGGCCTGGCGCTGATTTATACCGGTGGCTATCCCATCTCTGGATTACCTGATTCATTTGCCTTTTGGGGCCGTGAATATCTGTTCGGTATTCAGGTGCCGATTATTCTGATGGTGGTTTTATATATCATATTTTATATCGTCCTGAACCATATGCCGTTCGGTCGCTATGTCTACTCCCTGGGGGGGAACGAAGAGGCGGCACGCCTGAGCGGTCTGCGGGTTAAATATTATAAGTTGCTGGTCTACGTTATTAGTGGTTTTACCGCCAGTTTCGCCGGGCTTATTTTTACCTCGCGCGTCATGAGCGGTCAGCCTAATGCCGGCGTTGGTTTTGAACTGGATGCTATTGCCGCAGTTGTGCTCGGCGGCGCGTCTATTGCCGGTGGGCGAGGAATGATTATTGGTACGTTAATTGGCGCGATGATGCTCGGGGTACTGAATAATGGCTTAAATCTTCTGGGGATCTCGCCTTATGTCCAGTATGTAGTGAAAGGGCTCATTATTTGGGGCGCCACTTTTATTAGCTCTGCCAGACGCTAAATCATTTTCATTGTGGGGTGAAGGGATATGAATTTTATCGGAGTCGATATCGGCGGGACGGTGACCAAAGCCGGTATCTATAATGAACTAGGGCAAGAGATCCACGTCGCGTCGCAATATGCGCAGGTGTTATCCGATCAACCGGGTTTTACCGAGCGAAATATGCATGAGCTTTGGGATACTGTATGTAACGTCATTAAAAAAGTGATGTATGAAAGCCAGGTGCCACCATTAAGTATTGGCGGGATCGGTTTTTCCTCGCACGGTAAGGGGCTTTACGCGATTGATAAAAAAGGCGAGCCGGTACGCAACGGGATTATTTCATCCGATACCCGGGCGCTGGAGTTTGTCAAAAAATGGTACCGCGAAGGTATCGACAAACTGGCCTATCCAAAAGGATTACAGCAGCTGTGGACCGGACATCCGGTGTCGCTGCTGGCGTGGCTTAAAGAGTATGAGCCGGCCAATTACGACAGAATCGATGCCGTTTTGATGGTCCACGACTACATCCGTTTCCGCCTGACCGGCGAAGCGACGGCGGAAATTACCAATATTTCCGGTAGTAATTTTTATAACCAGTTCACCTCCCGCTACGACAGCGACATGATGGCGCTATTTGGTATTGAGGAAGTGGTGGATAAAACCGCGCCGGTGGTGAACTCAACGGATTGTGTGGGCCATATTACCCTGCAGGCATCACTGGACTGCGGGTTGTGTCCAGGCACGCCGGTTTTTGGCGGCTTTTTCGATGTGGTTGCCTCCGCCGTTTCTTCGGGGATTGATCGGGCCGATACCCTCAGTGCGGTAGCCGGTACCTGGAGTATTGCCACCTCGGTGACGGATAATATTATTGCCAGCGACTTCCCGTATATCTGGGGGAAATACTGCATTCCGGGGAAATATTTTGTTCATGAGGGCAGCCCGACCTCGGCGAGTAATCTCTCCTGGTTTGTGAAACAGTTCTTTCCTGATGATGACCACTGCTATGAGCATTTCGAAAGCTGGATCGCGGAAGATACCGACAGCAATCTGGTCTTTTTACCGTATCTGTTTGGTTCCAATCTGGCGATGGATCTCCCCGGTGCGCTGGTCGGACTGGCGGGTCATCACACCAAAAAAGACATTATTGCGGCCATCTATCGCGGGATCGTCTTTTCCCACCTGGTGCACCAGGACCGCATTATTGAGCTCAATCAGGATATTCAAAAAATTCGCTTCACCGGCGGCCCAAGCCAGTCGAAAGGCTGGACGCAGATGTACGCCGATGCCTCCAACCTCCCTTTGGAAGTGGTGGATATTGAACAGGCCGGATGTCGCGCGGCTGCATTATGCGCGGCTGCCGGAACCGGTGCCTATGCCAACTTCAGCGAAGCTATCCAGGCGACGCAGCCGGAAGTCGTTTGTTACCAGCCGGATGCCAAACGACATCAGCAGCTGCGTGAAGGCTATGCCCGTTATTTACAGGTTGCGCAAAGCCTCTCCAGGGCGACGGGGGCGGCACAATGAAGCCCAGACTTGGTATTTATGAAAAAGCGCTACCCGCTACGCTGGACTGGCCAAAACGCTTCGAACTGGCTGCAAATCTGGAGTTTGATTTCCTCGAAATCTCTGTTGATGAGAGCCCGGAACGTCAGGCCCGACTACGCTGGAACCGTGGCCAGAGGCTGGCGTTCGTTGCTGACAAAATTAATAGCGGCATTGATGTACCGAGCATGTGCCTCTCCGCGCACCGCAGCCATCCTTTTGGTAGCGTCAACCGTGACACCCGGTTAAAGGCGCGCGAACTGATGCTTGATGCGCTGGACTTTGCCAGCCACGTCGGGATCCGCAATATCCAGCTGGCAGGCTATGACGTTTACTACGAATCCTCCTCCGCGCAAACTCGCGAATATTTTATTGAAGGGATTAACTGGGCGGTGGCTGAAGCGGCGAAGGCGCAAATCATGTTGTCGATGGAGATCATGGACACCGCCTTTATGAGCAATATCTCCCGCTGGCTGGATCTGGAGCGCAAGGTCTGTAGCCCGTGGTTCTGCGTCTATCCGGACGTTGGCAACTTAAGTGCGTGGCAAAACGATGTTCCTGAAGAGTTGAGTAAAGGCATTCATAAAATCAGCGCCATCCATTTGAAGGACACCCAGCCCGTTTCACACGCCTCGCTGGGGCAGTTCCGCGATGTACCATTCGGCACCGGCTGCGTGGATTTCAGCGAGATTTTCCGCTCGCTTGCCGCGCTGAACTATCGCGGCGCATGGCTGATTGAGATGTGGGCTAAAAATGACGGGCAGGATAGCGAGAGAATTGCCGAGGCCAAAGCGTGGTTAACGGATAAATACCAGCAGGGTTTTCTTGTCCCGCAGTATGAAGCCAATGTGAATTCAGGAGTGAAGTATGCTGGATAAACTCAAGCAGACGGTTCTTGACGCCAATCTGGCGCTGCCGAAATTTAATCTTGTCACCTTTACCTGGGGCAACGTCAGCGGCATCGATCGCGACGCGGGGTTGGTGGTGATTAAGCCTTCCGGCGTGGAATACGATGTGATGTCGGCTGACGATATGGTGGTGGTTGAACTGGCAACTGGGCGAGTGGTGGAAGGGCGCTACAAGCCTTCATCCGATACGCCGACGCATCTTGAACTGTATAAAGCCTTTAGCGGCGTGGGCGGGATTGTGCATACGCACTCACGCCACGCGACGATTTGGGCGCAGTCGGGCAGGCCGCTGCTGGCGATGGGGACCACCCATGCCGACTATTTTTATGGGCCAATTCCCTGCACCCGCCCGCTAAACGACGATGAAATTCTCGGTGATTATGAAACCAATACCGGCCACGTGATTATTGAAACGTTCAGGATGCAGGATATCGAACCTCTCAGCGTGCCTGCCGCACTGGTGCATGGTCACGGCCCTTTTGCGTGGGGAAAAGATCCGGCGAACGCGGTGCATAATGCGGTGGTGCTGGAAGAGATTGCCTACATGAATATGTGGACCCGCCAGTTGGTGAGCGAGGAGCAGCCGGTTTCGTCGACGCTGCTGGATAAGCACTATTTACGCAAGCATGGGGCAGGGGCCTATTACGGGCAATAATCGCGGGTATCTCCCGGAGGCGGCGCGATGCGCCTGTCCGGGCTACCTGACCGGCAGACGGCGGTGAACCCGTAGCCCGACTGAGCACAGCGCCCCGGGAAACCATCGACACGCGATCGCAACCTGGGGCAACGGCTACGGCATAAACCGGTAACCGATCCCCGTTTCGGTGAGCAAATGATGCGGTCGCGCCGGGTCAACCTCCAGCTTTTGCCGCAGGTGTCCCATATAAATCCGCAGATAGTGGCTATGCTCCACCGCATTCGGTCCCCAGACCTGATTGAGCAGCTGTCGCTGGGTCAGCACCTTGCCAGGATTATTTAACAATACTGCAAGCAGACGAAATTCGATTGGCGTCAGGTGGATCTCTTCGTCGCCGCGAACGATGCGGCGAGCGGGGATATCCACCTCAATATCGGCAAAACGTACCAGTGGCTCGTCGGCCTGCGCACCAGCGTGGCGACGCATGGCCACCCGCAACCGCGCCTGCAGCTCGCCAATACCAAAAGGTTTGCTCAGATAGTCATCGGCACCGGCGTCGAGAGCGGCGATTTTATCCTGCTCCTCGGTGCGTGCCGATAACACGATAATCGGCATTTGGCTCCACTGGCGAACTTCGCGAATAAACGCGTTGCCATCACCATCGGGCAGGCCAAGATCGAGAATGACTAAATCCGGCTTGCGGGTGGCGGCTTCAATCAGCCCGCGTTGCAGCGTTTCCGCCTCAAATACCCGCATGCCGTCGGCTTCCAGCGCGGTGCGCAGAAAGCGGCGGATAGCGTTTTCGTCTTCGATGATCAAAACGTTAATCACATTTCCTCGGCTAACTCTTTCAGTTCAGGGGGCGCTTCTCGCGGCAGTGTAACACGGAAACAGGCACCGCCTTCCGGACGCGTTGCGCCGCTAATCGTCCCGCCGTGGACTTCGACAATGGCCTCACAAATCGCCAGCCCCAGGCCGACGCCGGGAATTGCCGACTCCTTATTGCCGCGAGCGAACTTATCAAAGATAGCCTGTTCCTGCCCCGCTGGGATACCGGGCCCGTTATCCCAGACCTCCAGAAACAAATTATGCGGATCGGTATGCGCCGCTATGCCGATTTGCGCCTGCGGCCCGGCGTATTTCACCGCATTTTCCAGCAGATTAATCAGCACCCGTTCAAATAGCGGACCGTCAACGTGTACCAGCAGCAGCGGGTCCGGCAGCGCAAGCTGAATATGCCGCCCGCCGAGACCCGGCTCCAGCATACGCAAAGCGCTGCCGACAACCTCTTCCAGGGTTAACCACTCTTTATGCAAATTAAAGCCGCCGGACTGGATCCGCGCCATATCGAGCAGATTATTGACCAGCCTGGTGGTGTTCAGCACATGCTGGCGAATCTCATTGGCCTGTGGGGCATGCTTCGAACCCTCGGTGGCGAGATCAAGCGTCAGGATCTCCGCCTGACCAAACAGCACCGTCAGCGGGGTGCGCAAATCATGTGACAGCGCCGCCAGCAGCGAGTTGCGCAGGCTTTCGCGTTCGCTGTTCAGCCGAGCCTGCTCTTCGCTGGCGGTTAACGTCAGCCGCTCCAGCGCGCTGGCGACCAGCAGGGTGAAGGTTTCCAGCAGACGCTGTTGCTCGGGGATCATTAGCTGGCGCAAATTATCCGGTTCTACCACCAGCAATCCCCAGGTACGGGCGGCGCTTTTTAGCGGCAGAATCTGATAGGGCACGCCGGGAAGGGTGTCGGTACCAGCTCCGGCGGGCTGGCCTTTATCGAAGCTCCAGCGGGCAATAGCGTCATCCCAGGTGATGGCTGCGGTTTGCTGAGTTAGCGGCGAGAGTCTTCCGGCATCATCGGGCAGCAGCAGCTGGCTGCGCGCCTGAAACGTCGAGGCAATAAATCGCTCGCTGGTGGTGGCGATATCCTCATGGCTGCGGCCCACCGCCAGCGCTTTTGACATTTCGTAAAGATGACGGGTGCGCCGTTCGCGATAGCGCGCCACCCGCGCCTGATAGCGCACGCCAGCGGTTAGATTGCCGATAAGCAGTCCGACGGTCAGCATCACGCCAAAAGTCAGCAGATACTGCACATCGGAAACAGCCAGCGTACCGCGCGGCGCAACAAAGAACAGGTCAAAGCTGACCACGTTCACCATCGTCGCCAGTACCGACGGCCAACGGCCATACACGAGGGCAATAATCACCACCCCGAGCAGATACAGCATCACCAGGTTGGCGGCCTCGAAGGCCATTAACCACTGCATCGCCACCACGGTAATGACCGCGCACAGCGCGATGGCGACCACGCAGCCCTGAACCTGCAAACGCCATTTTTCCATCGCCGTGCGGCCATCGCTGGCGCGAGCGGGTAGAGGGGCGGTCTTTTCATCCAACGCGATGACGACCAAATCGAGATCCGGTGCGTGCCGGGCCAGACGATCGGCGAAGCCGCTGCGATCCCACCAGCGCCGTTTTTGCTGGCGGCCAATCACTATTTTGCCGAGGTTATGCTCGCGGGCGTAGTGCAGAACGGCCTTCTCTTCCGAAGGATCGGAGAGAGTGGCAGTTTCTGCCCCCAGCTCCTGCGCCAGCCGAAGCGCCGCCAGAATTGCCCGTCGCTTTGCTTCCGGCAGACGATGCAAAGAAGGGGTTTCAACATACACCGCATGCCAGACGCTACCCAGCCTGGCAGCCAGTCGGGCTGCGGCGCGGACCAGCTTTTCGCTACCGGTATTATGGCCAATGCACAGCAAAATGGCGTCGCGGGTGTGCCAGACCTTTTCCTGGCCCTGACGGTCGCGCCAGGCGCGCATCTGCTCATCGACCCGATCGGCGGTACGGCGCAACGCCAGCTCGCGCAGGGCAATCAGGTTGCCTTTGCGAAAGAAGTTTTCGATAGCCCGCTCAGCCTGACCGCCGATATAAACTTTGCCTTCATTAAGCCGCTGGCGGAGATCGTCGGGGGGAAGGTCGACGAGAACCACATCATCGGCGGCGTCAAAAAACGGGTCGGGGACGGTTTCGCGCACCTGTACGCCGGTGATGCCGCTGACCACATCGTTAAGGCTTTCCAGATGCTGGACGTTGACGGTAGTAAAAACGTCGATGCCGGCTTCGAGTAGCTCTTCAACGTCCTGCCAGCGTTTAGGATGTCGCGAGCCGGGCGCGTTGCTGTGCGCCAGCTCATCGACCAGGATCAGCGCCGGACGGCGGGCCAGCGCGCCGTCAAGGTCAAACTCTTTAACGTAGCGCCCGCGATGGGAAAGGCGGCGCAGGGGGAGGGTGCTGAGCCCCTCAAGCATTGCCGCTGTCTCTTTACGCCCATGGGTTTCTGCCACGCCAACCAGAATATCCAGCCCCTGGGCGCGCAGCCGCTGCGCTTCCGCCAGCATCGCCCAGGTTTTACCGACCCCCGCGCAGGCACCAAAAAACACCTTCAGTTTTCCGCGATGTGCAGAGGCGGTTTGTTGTAACAGGCGGTCTGGGTCCGGACGCAGCGGCTCGTCACTCATTTCACTTATCCTTTAGGGCATCCAGCGACATATTCAGCTGCAGTATATTTACCACAGGTTGGCCGAGAAAACTGAGCAACGGTTTTTGCGTTGCCTCGTCAACCAACTGGCTGACTTGTTCAACGCTAAGCTGACGTGCTTTGGCGACGCGAGGTACCTGCCACAGCGCAGCGGCCGGGGTCAGGCTGTAATCCAGCCCGCTCGCTGAAGCGGTCACCAGTTCAACCGGCACCGTCGGATTTGCATCCGGGTTGGCGTCGCGCAGGGCCTGTACTCGTTCGCTGATGGCTTTATCCAGCGCCGGATTGCTGGCGGCAAGGTTGCTGCCGCCGGAAGCCAGCGGGTTATCCGCCACCTCCGCCGTCGCGGAAGGTCGGCCCTGGAAATAGCCCGCAGCGGTAAAGTTCTGACCGATCAGGCGGGAACCACGCACTTCGCCGTCAATGCGCACCAGCGAGCCGTTGGCCTGCTGCGGAAACCACCACTGTCCCAGCGCGGTGGTTAATAGCGGATAGACGCCGCCGGTGATGAGCGTTAACAGAATAAAAAGTACAAGAACCGGACGAATTATTGACATGATTATCTCCTTACAGCAGCCCGGTCAGGGTCAGTAACAGGTCGATAGCTTTGATGCCGATAAACGGCACCAGCAGTCCGCCCAGGCCGTAGACCCACAGATTACGGCGCAACATCGCCGAGGCAGACAGCGGCTTATAGCTCACGCCTTTCAGCGCCAGCGGGATCAGAAAGACGATAATCAGCGCGTTAAAAATTACCGCGCTTAAAATCGCCGATGAAGGCGAATGCAGATGCATCACGTTAAGCATCGCCAGCGGTGGATAGACGGCGGCAAACGCGGCCGGAATAATGGCGAAATATTTCGCCACATCGTTGGCAATACTGAAGGTGGTTAAAGAGCCACGGGTCATCAGCATCTGTTTACCGATATGCACGACCTCGATCAGTTTGGTGGGGTTGGAGTCCAGATCCACCATGTTGCCGGCCTCTTTTGCCGCTTGGGTACCGGAGTTCATCGCCACCGCCACGTCGGCCTGCGCCAGCGCCGGGGCATCGTTGGTACCGTCACCGGTCATCGCCACTAGCCGTCCTTCGGATTGATATTGGCGGATCAATGCCAGCTTGGCTTCCGGCGTGGCTTCGGCAAGGAAGTCATCCACTCCGGCCTCTGCGGCAATGGCGGCGGCGGTCAGGCGGTTATCGCCAGTGATCATCACCGTTTTAATCCCCATTTTACGCAGTTGAGCAAAACGCTCTTTAATGCCGCCTTTGACGATATCTTTGAGTGAAATAATCCCCAGCACCCGCTCGCCTTCGGCAACCACCAGCGGCGTTGCGCCGAGGCGCGCGACCTCTTCAACCTGTTTATCGACATCGGCTGGAAAGTGGCCGCCGTTGGCTTCCACATGGCGACGAATGGCGTCGACTGAACCTTTGCGGATCATGCGTTGGTCGATATTGATGCCGCTCATCCGGGTCTGGGCGGTAAACGGCACGAAGGTGGCGTGCAGTGATTGCAGATCGCGCTCGCGCAGATTAAAGCGCTGCTTCGCCAGTACCACGATACTGCGACCTTCCGGGGTTTCATCTGCCAGCGAAGAGAGCTGGGCGGCATCGGCAAGGGTTTTCTCCTCCACGCCCTGAGCGGGCAGGAACGCCGAGGCCTGGCGGTTGCCGAGCGTGATGGTGCCGGTTTTGTCCAGCAGCAGCACGTCGACATCGCCCGCCGCTTCGACCGCGCGACCGCTGGTAGCGATCACGTTAGCGCCGAGCATCCGGCTCATCCCGGCGACCCCGATGGCTGACAGCAGGCCGCCGATGGTGGTTGGGATCAGGCACACCAGCAGCGCCACCAGTACCGTGACGCTCACCGCGTTACCGCTCCAGGCGGAGAAGGGCCAGATGGTGGCGGTGGCGAGCAGAAATACCAGAGTCAGGGCGATAAGCAGGATGGTCAGCGCAATTTCGTTCGGCGTTTTGCGCCGCTGTGCCCCTTCAACCATGGCGATCATCCGGTCAAGGAACGTTTCGCCGGGGTTAACGCTACAGCGGATCACCAGCCAGTCGGAAAGAATACGCGTCCCGCCGGTCACCGAGGCGAAGTCGCCGCCGGATTCACGGATAACCGGCGCAGATTCGCCGGTAATGGCGCTTTCATCTACCGATGCGCCGCCTTCGAGAACTTCGCCATCGCAGGGAATAATATCCCCTGCCTCGACCAGCACCACGTCGCCTTTGCGCAGCTCTTCGGCGGGCACGTGATCAATTTGCGCATCGTGTTGTGGGGCGCGTAGTTTGCGGGCAAATGAGGTCTTTTGTACCCCTTTAAGGCTATTGGCCTGCGCTTTACTGCGGCCTTCAGCCATCGCTTCGGCGAAGTTGGCGAATAGCACCGTGAACCACAGCCAGATACTGACGGTGGCGGTAAACCCGGCGCTACCCGCGATCTGCCCGCTGGCCATGGCGATGGCGAGCAGGGTGGTTAACAGGCTGCCAATCCAGACGATAAACATTACCGGGTTACGCCACTGTACTGACGGGCTAAGTTTTTTCACGGCGTCCAGCAGCGCCTGGCGCACCAGCGTCGGCTCCAGCAGGGCTAATGATTTGCGACTCATAACAGGTTGCTCCGCTATCGCTTAAAGTAAGGAAAAGTGTTCCGCCAGCGGGCCGAGCGCCAGCGCGGGGATAAAGGTCAGCGCACCGACCAGCAGTACGGTACCGATCAGCAGTCCGATAAACAGCGCGTCGTGGGTGGCGAGCGTACCGGTACCGGCAGGCTGAATTTTCTTCGTTACCAGCGAACCGGCAATGGCCATCACCGGAATAATGACCGCGAAGCGACCGACCAGCATGCAAAACGCGAGCAGCAGATTCCAGAATGGCGTTGCCGCGCTTAAGCCACCAAAGGCGCTACCGTTGTTATTAGCCGCCGAGGTAACGGCGTACAGCACTTCGCTGAAGCCGTGCGGACCAGGGTTAAACATCCCTGCGCGCCCAGCCTCGGTCATCATCGCCAGCGCCGTACCGAGCAGCACCAGCGTTGGTGTAACCAGAATGGCCAGCGCAATCATCTTCATTTCGCGGACATCGATTTTCTTACCGAGGTACTCCGGCGTGCGGCCAATCATCAGCCCGGCGATAAATACCGCCAGCATCACGAACAGCAGCATGCCATATAGCCCCGAGCCAACGCCGCCGAACACCACTTCGCCAATCTGCATTAACCACATTGGCACCATCCCGCCCAGTGCGGTAAAGGAGTCATGCATCGCGTTGACCGCCCCGCAGGAAGCGGCGGTAGTGACCACGGCGAACAGGCTACTGGCGAGAATACCGAAGCGGCTCTCTTTGCCTTCCATATTCAGACTGCTATCGGCGCCGAGGCTTAAAAGATGCGGATTGCCGCGGGTTTCGGCCCACATGACGACCGCCACGCAGACGATAAAGATAAGCGTCATCGCCCACAGGATGGCCCGTCCCTGGCGGCGATCGCCCACGACCTCGCCGAAGGCGAAACACAGCGCCGCCGGGATCAAAAAGATCGCCAGCATCTGCACCATGTTGGTCAGCGCGGTGGGGTTTTCAAACGGGTGCGCCGAGTTGGCGTTAAAGAAGCCGCCGCCGTTGGTACCCAGCATTTTAATCGCTTCCTGCGAGGCGACCGGCCCCATCGGCAGCATCTGGCGTACCCCTTCAAGCGATGTAAAACCCTGATACGGCGCAAAGCTCTGCGGCACGCCCTGCTGAATAAAGAACAGCGCAATCAGCAGCGAAATGGGCAGCAGCAGCCAGAGGGTGATGCGGGTCAGGTCGATCCAGGCGTTACCAAGCGTGCTGACTTTCTGTCGGGCGTAAGCGCGAGTAAGGGCAAAGATCACCGCGATGCCGGTGGCGGCGGAGAGGAAGTTTTGCACCGCCAGCCCCACCATTTGGCTGAGATAGCTCATGGTAGCTTCCCCAGCATAGGCCTGCCAGTTGGTGTTGCTGACAAAACTCACTGCCGTATTCAGCGCCAGATCCCAGGACAAGCCGGGTAGGTGCTGCGGATTAAGCGGCAGGAAGCCCTGGAACATAAGCAACGCAAACAGCGCCACCAGACCCAGCGCGTTAAACAGCAGGATGGCGAATAAATATTGATACCAGTTCATCTCCTGCGAACGAATGCCCGCAGCACGCCATAATCCGCGTTCGATACCGGCAAGTCCCGGTAACGGGGCATCGTTGATCATCGTCGCCAGCGCTGTTCCCAGCGGACGAGCCAGGAGCATCAGTAGCAGAATAAAGCTCGCGATGAGTAAAAATCCTTGAGCTGCCATCAGAATGCCTCCGCATGTATCAAGGCATAAACCAGATAAGCCAGCAACAGGAACACCAGCGCTACGCCAGCGATTACGCCTGCAGTCACAATCCACCTCCGGGTGTCTTTTTGATTTACGAGGAGGATAGGAAGTCGGGCGCAAAGATTTCGCAAAAATTAGCTGCAAGGGTGTAAAAAAAATATAAAAATCACCAATCCCTTAATTTAACTAATGGTTAGTATTAATTTAACCTTTATGTAACTAAGTTACCGGATGAATGTAAATAAAGGCTAAATAAGTGCTTTTTAGTGGTCGGATGAGTAGTAAAATTACAGCCAAGGCGGTACTATTTTAACCAGATACACATTGATACTTTACCGGCGTTGATTGCCGGCCTGACAAAGGGGAGAGAAATTATGGCGTTGTACAAAACTTATCCTGCTCACGTAATCTTCGCGCGTCGCACTTTCGCCGTTGTGGCTGGCGTGGCGGCGCTTCCGGTGATGTTGTTCTGGAAAGATCGTGCTCGTTTTTACAGCTGGCTGCACCGCGTGTGGTCAAAAACCAGCGACCAGCCGGTATGGATGGCGCAGGCGGAAAAAGCCTCCGCAGATTTTTACTGATATCCACATATCGTCTGAACGCTGTAAACCGCTGGTTCGTCCGGCGGTTTTTTTTTGCCTGTTGTGGCTTACACTTATTACTCCTGATGATACAAGGAGCCGTAATGAGCGACACCTGGCTGGAAGACGATAACAAAACCCGCATTTACACCTTACGTGAACTGGATAATCTGCGCCGCGATGGGCTGACCCGGGGCAACCTGGTGGATTTTCATAGCCGCTACAAGCTGATACTGCTGGCGCATTCACAACCTGAATACCGCCAGATTGGGCCTTTTGTGGCAGCCATGGCTGACTGGCCTTCGCTGGACGCCTTTTTTGACGCCTATCGTGAGCGTCTGGTGACACTGCTGGCTCATCCCTCCACCCGGCAAAATCATACTAATGTGCTCATGCACGTTCAGGGTTATTTCCGCGAACATCTCACTGCCCAACAGAAGCAGGCGTTGACTGCACTTATCGACGACTATCGTTTGGGAAAAGAGCCGCTGCTTGCGCCGGTGAATCAGCTCAAACACTATATGGCCGAATTTCCGGACGCTTATCTCTCCGGCCAGCGCTACTTCACCGGCTGGCCGCAAGCGCTGGACGAATAAAAAATCACTGATTGCAGGAGTTTTATGGCCACCCATCTGGTCTGGTTTCGCGCGGACTTGCGCGTTCACGATAACCTTGCGCTTGCTGCTGCCTGTCGCGATCCTCATGCTCGCGTGGTGGCGTTGTTTATCGCCACGCCGGGACAATGGCGTCAGCACGGCATGGCGTCGCGTCAGGCGGCATTTATTGTCAGTCATCTTGATAGCTTACAAATGGCGCTGGCCGAGCGGGGGATCCCGCTGCTCATTGAACATGCGGAGGACTTCGCCGCCAGCGTGACGCTGCTATCTGAAGTCTGTAAGCGGCAGCAGGTCAACCATCTTTTCTATAATTACCAGTATGAAATTAATGAACGCCAGCGCGATGCGTTAGTTGAGAAAAACTTACAAGGCGTGATATGTCAGGGTTTTGATGACAGTGTGTTGCTACCGCCCGGCAGCGTGCTGACCGGCAATCGCGAAATGTATAAGGTGTTTACGCCGTTTAAAAATGCCTTTATTCGCCGTTTGCAGGAGGCGCTGCCGGAGTGCGTTGCTGCGCCGAAAGCTCGCGCCGGTGGGGCAATAGATGCAACGGCTGAAGTGAAAATAGACTATTCGCAGACGCCGTTTGATAGCGACCTGTTTGCTGCGGATGAAAAAGCCGCTATCAATCAGCTACGCCGTTTTTGCCAGCAGAAGGCCGCCGATTATGATGAGCAGCGCGACCTTCCGGCCATCGAGGGGACCAGCCGACTGTCGCCGTGCCTGGCGGTTGGCGTGCTTTCACCGCGTCAGTGCCTGCATCGCCTGCTGGTGGAGCAGCCGCGAGCGCTGGAGGGGGAAGCGGGGGCGGTTTGGCTCAACGAACTTATCTGGCGCGAGTTTTATCGCCATCTGATGGTTTACTACCCGAACCTGTGTAAAGGACGACCTTTTATCGCCTGGACCGATAACGTGGCGTGGTTGGATGATAAATCCGCGCTTCAGGCCTGGCAGCGCGGGCAGACCGGCTTCCCGATTGTCGATGCGGCGATGCGTCAGCTCAATACCACAGGGTGGATGCATAATCGCTTGCGAATGATTGTTGCCAGCTTCCTGGTCAAAGATCTGCGTATCGACTGGCGGTTGGGGGAGCGCTACTTTATCGAACAGCTGATTGATGGCGACCTGGCGGCGAACAATGGCGGCTGGCAGTGGGCGGCGTCAACTGGCACCGATGCTGCACCTTATTTCCGCATTTTTAACCCGACGACCCAGGGAGAGCGGTTTGATAAAGCGGGGCAGTTTATTCGTCACTGGTTGCCGGAGTTGGCCGATGTGCCGGAGAAAGCGGTGCACCAGCCGTGGCAGTGGGCGGAGAAAAATGGTGTGACGCTGGATTACCCGCGCCCGATTGTCGATCACAAACAGGCGCGGCTGGAGACGCTGGCGGCCTGGGAAGCCGCCAGAGAACTTAAGACTCCAGCGCCAGACGACGAGTCCTGACCTTCACCGAGTGGTACAGCCAGATAACCAGCACCAGGCCGACGCAGGCCAGCGAGCCCCAGGTGATCTGGCTGAACACCTCGATATAGGCGTTAATGGAGTAGTTAACGGCTCCGGCGGCGTCGAACGAACTTTGTGAGGTTTGGTCGGCAATCACCCCCGCCAGATAGTTGGCGATGGCCCCGGAGAGCAGCATATAGATGCCGGTCAGTACGCCGGTCACGCCAGGGATCTCAATACGGGTAATTTGCGACATCGCCACCGGGTCGATAAACAGCTCGGCGAAGCCCATCACCGCCAGCCCTAGCACCATCAGCGGCATTGAGGATTGCCCGTAAGCCGCCGACCAGCGCGCGCTCAGCGTCAGGATACAAAAACCGGCGCTCATCAGGCCGAGGCCCAGCGCGAACTTGCCCCAGATACGCACGGTACGGTTGCCGTTGATATTCTCTTTCACCAGCCACGCCAGCACGACCCCGCAGAGCATGACTGCAAAGGCGTTGACCGACTGGAACATCGCCGTCGGTATCTCGTAGCTCATAAAATGGCGGTTCACAAAGCGGTCTATATACAGGCTGATTGAGCTACCGCCCTGTTGCGCAAATGCCCAAAACAGCAGGCTGAAGCAGGTCAGCACCATAATCAGGCGCAGCTCTTTACGCTGTTTGGCAGTCTCTGCACGCAGGTAGATACGCGCCAGAACCGTCAGGCCAATAATCGTCGCCACAATCAGCGCATACACCGACCACTCCTGCCAGAACAGCACGGTAATCAACAACGGCGCCGTGACCAGCAGTACCAGCAGCCAGGCCCAGTTTGGCAACACGAAATTCCGCGCCCGCAACGCTTCGCGATTCACGCCCCGAGTGTGACGGAAGTGATGATTACCGCAAAGGAAAATGACCAGCCCGGCGATCATCCCGACTGCCGCCAGGGCGAAGCCCATTGCCCAACTGTACTCTTTCTGCACGTAGCCACAGGCGATTGGCGCAATGATCGACCCCACGTTACCCGCGGCATACATGAGCGAGAAGCCGCCATCGCGACGCGGATCGGTGGGTTCGTACAGTTCGCCGAGCAGACAGCTGACGTTGGATTTAAACAGCCCGTAGCCGCAGACGATAATCGCCAGCGACAGATAGAGGAAGGTGGGAGCGACTTCGCTGGCACCGAGCACCAGATGACCGACAGCCATCAGCAGGGCGCCAATCATCACCGCCATGCGGTTGCCGAGCAGCTTATCGGCCAGAAAACCACCGAGAATAGGGGTAACGTAAACCAGAGAGCAGTAGGCGCTGAACAGTTCGTACGCATGGTTATCGTCATACTTAAGCTGATTGGTGAGATACAAAATCAGCAGTGCGCGCATACCGTAAAAACTGAAATATTCCCAGATTTGCAGCGCGACGACGTAATAAATCGCCCGCGGCTGTGAAGATGATGTGTTCATTTAACGTTCTGTCCTGCCATAAAAAGGAAAGTCGATCTTTCTGCATGAATAGCCATCAACTAGTGATATTCATGGCCTTATAGGCTTTCTGGTTATTTAATATGCTGTAATAGTGCATAAATATACACGAATGCGCGTAGGAGGGAGTAGACAAATCGCGGGTTTTTGCTAAAAGTCAAAACAGACGCCGAAGCGGCAGAACTATCGACGGAGCGGGCGGATAACGCTATGTTATTCCTTTGCATTACACGAAGACCTGATGGAGCGATAATGAAAAATAGCGAACTGGAACAACTGATTAATGAAAAACTGAATAGCGCGGCCATCAGCGATTACGCCCCCAATGGGTTACAGGTGGAAGGGCGCGAGACGGTGCAAAAAATCGTGACCGGCGTGACCGCCAGCCAGGCGCTGCTTGATGAAGCCGTACGCCTGGAGGCCGATGCGGTGATTGTTCATCATGGTTATTTCTGGAAAGGCGAATCGCCAATTATTCGCGGCATGAAGCGCAACCGCCTCAAAACGCTGCTGGCTAACGATATCAACCTCTATGGCTGGCACCTGCCGCTCGACGCTCACCCGGAGCTGGGTAATAACGCTCAGTTGGCTTCATTACTTGGCATTAATGTGATGGGCGAAATCGAGCCGCTGGTGCCGTGGGGCGAACTGTCGATGGCGGTATCCGGGCTGGAGCTGGCCTCGTGGATTGAAGCACGGCTGGGGCGTAAACCGCTGTGGAGTGGTGATACCGGGCCGGACAAAGTGACCCGCGTGGCGTGGTGCACCGGCGGCGGCCAGAGCTTTATCGATAGCGCGGCCCGTTTTGGCGTTGATGCGTTTATTACCGGTGAAGTTTCGGAGCAGACCATCCACTCGGCGCGCGAACAGGGGCTGCATTTCTATGCCGCCGGCCATCATGCCACAGAGCGCGGCGGTATTCGCGCGTTAAGCGAATGGTTGACGGAAAACACCGAACTGGATGTCACGTTTATTGATATTCCGAACCCGGCTTGATGAACGGAGGCAAAAGTGCAGCGAGCGCGTTGTTATTTGTTAGGTGAAACGGCAGTGGTACTGGAGCTTGAACCTCCGGTGACGCTGGAGAGCCAGAAACGGATCTGGCGTTTAGCCCAGCGGCTGATTGGTCATACCGAGGTGGTGGAAGCTGTTCCGGGCATGAACAACATTACCGTGATATTGCGTAACCCCCAGCGAACGGCGTGGGATGCGATTGAGCGTTTGCAGCTCTGGTGGGAGGAGTGCGACACGCTTGAGCCGCAATCGCGGGAGATTTCGGTTCCGGTGGTTTACGGCGGCGAAGGGGGGCCGGATCTGGGAGAGGTGGCTCGCCACAGCGGCCTGAGCGAAAAGCAGGTGGTTGAACTGCACTCGTCGGTGGAGTACGTGGTGTGGTTCCTCGGCTTCCAGCCGGGCTTCCCGTACTTTGGCGGCTTGCCTGAGCAGCTGGCGATGCCGCGTCGGGCGGAGCCGCGTCTGCTGGTACCCGCCGGTTCTGTCGGTATCGGCGGGGCGCAAACCGGGATCTACCCGCTGGCCACGCCGGGCGGCTGGCAGCTTCTGGGCCATACGCCGCTGGCGCTGTTTGATCCGAAGCGCAAGGAACCGGTGCTGCTGCGTTCCGGTGACAGGGTGCGTTTCGTGCCGCAAAAGGAGGGCGTATGTTGAAGATTATCCGTGCCGGGATGTATACCTCGGTACAGGACGGCGGGCGTGAAGGGTTACGTCAGCTGGGTATCAGCCGCTGCGGCGCGATGGATAAACCGGCGCTGGTTATCGCCAATCTGCTGGTCGGTAATGGGGCCAACGCCGCAGCGCTGGAAATCACCCTGGGGCAGGTGGATATTCAGTTTGCCCGCGATGCCTGGTTTGCATTGACCGGTGCCGCCTGCGAAGCGACGCTGGATGGTCAACCGGTCTGGCTGGGCTGGCGCGTGGCAGCAAAAGCGGGTCAACGATTGGTGCTCAAAACGCCGCGGATCGGCATTCGCAGCTATCTGGCGGTGGCGGGAGGGATTGCGGTACCGAAAGTCCTCGGCTCGCGCAGTACCGATCTGAAAGTGGGAATTGGCGGCCTTGAGGGGCGACGATTACAGGATGGTGACCAGCTAAAACTGGGGAAATCGACGAAGCAGTTCAGCGCACCGCGTGGCGTAAAACAGTTGCCCGTGGGTAACTGGATCCGTGCCTTGCCGGGTCCGGAGTACCATGAGTTTGATAGCGCGTCGCAGCAAGCTTTCTGGCGCTCGCCGTGGCAGCTTAGCCCGCAGAGCAACCGGATGGGCTATCGCCTGCAAGGGCAGACTTTGGTGCGTACCACCAATCGGGAGATGTTTTCCCACGGCCTGCTGCCTGGCGTAGTGCAGGTTCCGCATAACGGCCAGCCTATCGTGCTGATGAACGATGCGCAGACTACCGGCGGCTATCCGCGCATTGCCAGCATTATCGAAGCCGATATGTATCAGCTGGCGCAAATACCGCTCGGCCAACCGATTCACTTTGTCCCCTGTACGCTGGAAGAGGCGCTGAAAGCCCGCGCCGATCAGCAGCGTTATCTGGAGCAACTGGCGTGGAGACTGAACGATGAAAATTGATTTGAATGCCGACCTCGGCGAAGGCTGTGGTAACGACAGCGCGTTATTACAACTGGTCTCGTCCGCCAATATCGCCTGCGGCTTTCACGCAGGGGATGCCGTGATGATGCATCAGTGCGTCCGGGAAGCGCTAAAGTACGGCGTTGCCGTGGGGGCGCATCCCAGCTTTCCTGACCGGGAGAATTTTGGCCGTACGGCCATGCAGTTGCCGCCGGAGACGGTTTATGCGCAGACGCTGTATCAGGTTGGTGCGCTGGCGGCGATGGTTCGTGCGGAAGGTGGCACGCTCCAGCACGTCAAACCTCACGGTATGCTCTACAACCAGGCGGCAAAAGACCCGCAGCTGGCGGACGCTATCGCCAGAGCTGTCCGCGATCTCGATTCGGCGCTGGTGCTGGTGGGGCTGGCGGGCAGTGAACTGATCCGCGCCGGGCAGCACTATCGCCTGACCACGCGGCAGGAAGTTTTTGCCGATCGCGGCTATCAGGCTGAT
Organism: Klebsiella sp.; assembly: GCF_027492335.1. Lineage (NCBI taxonomy): Bacteria > Pseudomonadati > Pseudomonadota > Gammaproteobacteria > Enterobacterales > Enterobacteriaceae > Klebsiella > Klebsiella sp. The sequence continues at coordinate 151,385 of NZ_JAPUEW010000075.1, forward strand.
GGCAACCTGGTACCGCGCACGCAGCCGGGGGCGCTTATCGATAGTGAAGAGCAGGCGCTGGCGCAGACCCTGGAAATGGTGCAACACAATCGGGTACGCAGCGTTACCGGAGAGTGGGCGCATGTGATGGCAGAAACCGTCTGTTTACATGGCGATGGGGAACATGCATTAGTTTTTGCGCGCCGCTTGCGTGCGGCGTTTGCCGGGCGCAATATACAGGTCAGCGCTGAAATAGAAGAATAAAAACAATATTATCAGTTAGTTAACAACAAACAACAATTCACAACATACAGGATGTTACTATGGGAGAGTCAGTATCCCTCTGGCCGTTGATCGGTATTGCCGCGATCGTGGTCGGATTCGTTTTGCGTTTCAACCCGGTGCTGGTGGTGATTATCTCCGGCATCGTCACCGGTCTGGCGGCCCATATGCCGGTTGCCACCATTCTTGAAAAGCTGGGTGAAGGGTTCCTTAATACCCGCAACCTACCGCTTATCCTGCTGTTGCCGTTGGCGGTTATTGGCCTGTTGGAGCGGCACGGCCTGAAAGAACGAGCGCAGGCGTGGATCGCGAAGATCCAAAGCGCTACATCTGGTCGTCTGCTTATCGTCTACTTGTTTATCCGTGAAGTGACCGCCGCGCTCGGGTTGACCAGCCTGGGTGGTCATCCCCAAATGGTGCGCCCGCTGCTGGCGCCGATGGCGGAGGGGGCTGCAGAGAAAGTCCACGGGCCGCTGCCCGGCGCAATTCGCTATCGTTTACGCGCTATGTCGGCCGCGACTGATAACGTCGGCTTATTTTTCGGTGAGGATATTTTCGTCGCCTTCGGTGCGATTATCTTTATGCATAACTTCATGCTGGAGTCGGGCGGTATTCAGACCGAACCGCTGCATATCGCCCTGTGGGGGATCCCGACGGCGGTCTGCGCCTTCTTGATTCACTCCGCGCGCCTGTGGCGGCTGGATCATCAGATACAGCGTGAATTGAAGAAGATCAATGCTGGCCGGACTGAAGGCGGTGCGGCATGAACTTCCAACAAAACTATCTCTACTGGCTTGCGGGCGTCATTTTGCTGATTGTGGCGGTGATGTCATGGCGGGACAAAGCGAATCCGCGCCGTCTGACTACCGGTTTGTTCTGGGGTCTGTACGGTGTTGTATTCCTGTTTGGTGACTGGACATACCAACTGTTCGGCGATAAACGCACCGTAAATATTGCCGTTGGCTGCGTGGTCGTGGTACTGGCACTGATTGCCGGTTTTGGCGGCGTGAAGCTGGGAAAATATCATCAACGTTCGCCTGAAGAGCGTACTGAGAGCGCGACCCGCCTCGGTAACCGGCTGTTCTATCCGGCACTGGCGATTCCGGTGGTGACGGTCGTCGGCGTCTTATTGTTTAATAATTTACCGTCGTTACAAGTGATGGTATTTGGCGCGGGTAACCACTCTACGCTGATTACTCTCTTCTCAATGACGCTCGGAACGTTGATCGGGCTGGCGATGGCTATTCGAATGACCCATGAAACGGCAGCGCAACCATTACAGGAAGCGCGTCGTCTGCTGGATTCGGTCGGCTGGGCGTTTATTTTACCGCAGATCCTCGCGGTTCTCGGGCTGCTGTTTACCGCTGCGGGCGTTGGCAATAGCATCTCCTGGCTGACGCAGAACTATCTGGCGGTAGACAGCCGGTTTATCGCCGTTGCCGTCTATACCATTGGCATGGCGCTGCTGACGATGATCATGGGTAACGCCTTTGCCGCGTTCCCCATTATTACCGCAGGGGTCGGCATTCCCATTCTGGTGCTTCAGCATGGCGGTAACCCGGCGGTGATGGCGGCGATTGGTATGTTTTCCGGCTATTGCGGCACCCTGATGACGCCAATGGCGGCCAACTTTAATATCGTTCCGGCAGCGTTACTGGATCTGCCGGATAAAAATGCGGTCATTAAGGCGCAGATACCGACTGGCGTACTGCTGCTTACCGTTAACGTCTTTTTGCTCTATTTCCTGATGTTCCTGTAAGGAGGGATCATGGCTGGTGTATTGATTACCGGTTTCGAGCCGTTTGGCGGCGAGGCGGTTAACCCTTCGTGGGAAGTGGTAAAGCAACTGGATGGCGTTATCATTGCCGGACAGCCTGTGGTGGCGCGGCAGCTGCCGTGCGTTTTTGGCGAAGCCCTCACGGTATTAAATGCCGCGCTGGATGAGCTGGATCCCGTCTTGACCCTTGCCGTTGGGCAGGCGGGAGGACGCGTCGATATTACCGTCGAACGGGTGGCGATTAACGTCGATGATGCGCGGATCCCGGACAATAAAGGTTTGCAGCCGATCGACGTGCCGATTGTTGCCGATGGTCCGGCGGCCTACTTCAGCTCGTTGCCGATCAAAGCGATCGTCTCCGCGCTGCGTGGTCGTGGGATCCCTGCATCGGTGTCGCAAACGGCGGGAACCTTTGTCTGCAACCATGTGATGTACGGTCTGTTGCATGGACTGCGTGCAAAGGCAGGCGCAAAGGGCGGCTTTATCCATATTCCCTATCTGCCGGAGCAGGCTGCGGCTCATCCTGGTGAAGCGAGCATGGCGGTAGATACGGTACGCGTAGCGCTGGAAACGGCTATCGCTGTTGCCCTGCAACAGGGCGATGACGTGAAAATCGGTGGCGGCGCCACGCACTAAACAGAAGGACATGATTATGCCGGAAGGCCCGGAAATCCGCCGTGCGGCGGATAGCCTGGAGGCGGCGATCAAAGGCGAACCCCTCACGCGAGCATGGTTCGCCTTTCCGCAATTACAATCTTATCAATCTCAACTGGTCGGTCAGCAGGTCACGCGCATTGAAACTCGCGGTAAGGCGCTGTTGACTCATTTCTCCGGTGGGCTGACGCTTTATAGCCATAATCAGCTGTACGGCGTCTGGCGGGTGGTCGAGGCTGAGTCTCAGCCAGAGACGACCCGCATTCTGCGCGTCAGGCTACAGACGGCGCGCAAGGCCATTTTGCTCTATAGCGCCTCCGATATTGAGATGCTGACCCCGGAACAGCTCGCTCAGCATCCGTTTTTGCTGCGGGTGGGGCCGGATGTGCTCGATATGACCCTCACTGTTGAACAGGTCAAAGAGCGGCTTCTATCGACGAAATTTCGCAACCGTCAATTCTCCGGGCTGCTGCTGGATCAAGCGTTTCTTGCGGGATTGGGGAATTATCTGCGCGTTGAGATCCTCTGGCAGGTGGGATTAACCGGGCGTCATAAAGCCTCTGAGCTGGATGACAAACAGCTTGATGCGTTGGCCCACGCGCTGCTCGATATCCCGCGTTTGTCCTACAACACGCGCGGTCTGGTGGATGAAAATAAGCATCACGGCGCGCTGTTTCGTTTTAAGGTTTTCCATCGTGAAGGGGAAGCCTGCGAGCGCTGCGGCGGGATTATCGAGAGAACCATGCTGTCGTCGCGACCGTTTTACTGGTGTCCGGGGTGTCAGCACTAGCTATATGCCTGTTTTCGTAGGCCCGGTAAGGCGCTAGCCGCCACCGGGCAATTCCAGCCAGGTGAAATTTGTCAGCCATAAAAAAACGCGCCATCAGGCGCGTTTTTTTATCTTCGCAATATCAGGCTTAGTATTTGATATCGTTTTTGAAATCGCGTTTTTCGTAGCCGGTGTACAGCTGACGTGGACGGGCGATTTTCATGCCATCGGTGTGCATTTCGTTCCAGTGTGCAATCCAGCCCACGGTACGCGCCATCGCGAAGATAACGGTAAACATGGAAGATGGGATGCCCATCGCTTTCAGAATGATACCGGAGTAGAAATCGACGTTCGGGTAAAGTTTCTTCTCGATGAAGTACGGGTCGTTGAGCGCAATGTGCTCAAGCTCCATTGCCACTTCCAGCAGATCGTCTTTGGTACCCAGTTCTTTCAGCACTTCATGGCAGGTTTCACGCATCACGGTGGCGCGCGGGTCATAGTTTTTATAAACACGGTGACCAAAGCCCATCAGGCGGAAAGAGTCATTTTTGTCTTTCGCACGACGCACAAATTCCGGAATGTGTTTAACCGAGCTGATCTCTTCCAGCATTTTCAGCGCCGCTTCGTTGGCGCCGCCGTGTGCCGGTCCCCACAGGGAAGCAATACCCGCAGCGATACAGGCGAACGGGTTCGCGCCAGAAGAGCCAGCGGTACGCACGGTGGATGTTGAGGCGTTCTGTTCGTGATCGGCATGCAGGATCAGGATACGGTCCATGGCGCGTTCCAGTATCGGGTTCACTTCATACTTTTCACACGGCGTGGAGAACATCATATTCAGGAAGTTACCCGCGTAGGAGAGGTCATTGCGCGGATAAACGAAAGGCTGGCCGATTGAATACTTGTAACACATCGCCGCCATAGTCGGCATTTTGGAAAGCAGGCGGAATGCGGCGATATCGCGGTGGCGTGGGTTATTCACATCCAGCGAATCGTGATAAAACGCAGCCAACGCACCGGTGATACCGCACATCACGGCCATCGGGTGAGAGTCGCGACGGAATGCGTGGAACAGACGGGTGATCTGCTCGTGAATCATGGTGTGGCGGGTAACGATAGTTTTGAATTCGTCGTACTGAGCCTGGGTCGGTTTTTCGCCGTTCAGCAGGATGTAGCACACTTCCAGGTAGTTGGAGTCGGTCGCTAACTGATCGATCGGGAAACCGCGGTGCAGCAGGATACCTTCATCACCGTCGATAAAGGTGATTTTAGATTCACATGATGCGGTTGAGGTGAAACCAGGGTCAAAAGTAAACACGCCTTTTGAACCAAGACTACGAATATCAATAACATCCTGACCGAGAGTGCCTTTTAGCACATCCAGTTCAATAGCAGTATCACCACCCAGGGTGATTTTTGCTTTAGCATCAGACATTTATGGTCTCCTTAGCGCCTTTATTGCTTAAGGCTGCCGGGTGGTGGATTTGCATTCGGCCCGTAGCAGATGACGTTACCAGTTTGTTATGTTGCACATCGCTCTGCGTCGCGAAAAGGGCAGGGTACAGAGCAAGGGCGCTTGATGGTAAGTCTTCAGTCTACGTTGAAACAACAGCAAATCAGCGTTTTAGCAGCCCGAATTTTATAAACTATATACCACTAATAACTGTCCTGATTACATCGGTCAATACTCTCTCACTGTTACATAACTTATTCGCAGGTAAAAGAGTGACCCCATAACTTTTGCCTATCATCGCATTTATCTGGTAATGGTTGTAACAATAATGTTTAATATTTGTCAAATCAGATGATTAAATTTTAAAAATATGTTGTTATCGTGACATTGATCACTGTTCGGGAGAAAACCCGACAAACTATATGTAGGTTAATTGTAATGATTTTGTGAACGGCCTATACTGCCGCCAGGTCTCCGGAACACCCTGCAATCCCGAGCCACCCAGCGTTATTTTGTCAGGTTTGAACTCTTGAAAAGGAGTTTTAATATGACTTCAGGTTATAGATAAGGACGCTGTCTGACCCGCAAGCAGACCGGAGGAAGGAAATCCCATAGTCTTTCACGCTTCAGGTGCGTTGGCTGCGCCCGCTCGCCCCGGTCACATAGTTATCTATGCTACCGGGTTTCCCGGACTTGCCGCCTTCCTGTAACGCGAAATCCAAAGGGAATAATAAGAACAGCATGTGGGCGTTATTCATGGTAAGAAATGTGAAAAAACAAAGACCTGTCAATCTGGATCTCCAAACGATCCGGTTCCCAATCACGGCGATAGCGTCCATTCTCCATCGCGTATCCGGAGTGATCACTTTTGTGGCGGTCGGGATTCTGCTTTGGTTGCTGGGCACCAGCCTTTCCTCTCCAGAAGGTTTCCTCACTGCGGCATCCATTATGAATAGCTTCTTTGTGAAGTTCATCATGTGGGGCATTTTAACCGCGCTGGCTTATCACGCAGTGGTAGGCATTCGCCATCTGCTTATGGATTTTGGCTATCTTGAAGAAACCCTCGAAGTAGGGACACGCTCCGCCAAGATTTCTTTTGTTATTACTGTCGTGCTTTCACTTCTCGCAGGAGTCCTCGTATGGTAAGCAACGCCTCAGCACTAGGACGCAACGGCGTACATGACTTTATTCTGGTCCGTGCTACCGCCGTCGTCCTCACCCTATACATCATCTACATGGTCGGCTTCTTTGCCACCACGGGTGAAATTTCATGGGAAGTCTGGACGGGTTTTTTCTCCTCCGCGTTCACTAAAGTCTTCACCCTGCTGGCTCTCGTATCCATTCTGATTCACGCCTGGATCGGTATGTGGCAGGTGTTAACGGACTACGTTAAACCACTGGCTGTACGCTTAATTCTGCAACTACTGATCGTTGTTGCGCTGGTGGCTTACGTTCTTTATGGATTTGTTGTGGTATGGGGTGTGTAATGAAATTGCCTGTCAGAGAATTTGATGCAGTTGTTATTGGTGCCGGTGGCGCAGGTATGCGCGCGGCGCTGCAAATTTCCCAGAGCGGCCAGACCTGTGCGCTGCTCTCCAAAGTTTTTCCGACCCGTTCCCATACCGTTTCCGCACAGGGTGGCATCACCGTGGCGCTCGGTAATACCCATGAAGATAACTGGGAATGGCACATGTACGACACCGTAAAAGGGTCGGACTATATTGGTGACCAGGACGCCATTGAATATATGTGCAAAACCGGTCCGGAAGCGATTCTTGAATTGGATCATATGGGCCTGCCGTTCTCTCGTCTCGACGATGGCACCATCTATCAACGTCCGTTTGGCGGCCAGTCGAAAAACTTCGGCGGCGAGCAGGCGGCACGTACCGCAGCGGCGGCTGACCGTACTGGTCACGCCTTACTGCACACGCTGTATCAGCAGAACCTGAAAAACCATACCACTATTTTCTCTGAGTGGTATGCGCTGGATCTGGTGAAAAACGCCGATGGCGCCGTGGTCGGTTGTACCGCCCTGTGTATCGAAACCGGTGAAGTGGTCTACTTCAAAGCCCGCGCAACCGTGCTGGCGACCGGCGGCGCAGGCCGTATTTACCAGTCCACCACCAACGCGCATATCAATACCGGTGACGGCGTTGGCATGGCTATCCGCGCTGGTGTTCCGGTGCAGGATATGGAGATGTGGCAGTTCCACCCAACCGGTATCGCCGGGGCAGGGGTTCTGGTTACTGAAGGCTGCCGTGGTGAAGGCGGATACCTGCTGAACAAACACGGCGAGCGCTTTATGGAGCGCTATGCCCCGAATGCGAAAGACCTGGCGGGTCGTGACGTGGTGGCGCGTTCCATCATGATCGAAATCCGCGAAGGCCGCGGCTGCGACGGTCCATGGGGCCCGCACGCGAAACTGAAACTCGACCATCTGGGTAAAGAAGTTCTCGAATCCCGTCTGCCGGGTATCCTTGAGCTCTCCCGTACCTTCGCCCACGTTGACCCGGTTAAAGAGCCGATTCCGGTTATTCCAACCTGCCACTATATGATGGGCGGTATTCCGACCAAAGTAAGCGGCCAGGCGCTGACCGTCAACGAGCAGGGCGAAGACGTGGTGATTCCGGGGCTGTTTGCGGTGGGTGAAATCGCCTGCGTATCGGTCCACGGCGCTAACCGTCTGGGCGGCAACTCGCTTCTTGACCTGGTGGTCTTTGGCCGCGCGGTCGGTCTGCATTTGCAAGAATCTATCGCCGAACAGGGCGTTCTGCGCGATGCAACGGATGAAGAAATCGATGCTTCTCTGGAACGTCTGAATCGCTGGAACGGTAACCGTAACGGTGAAGACCCGGTCGAAATCCGCAAAGCGCTGCAAGAATGTATGCAGCACAACTTCTCGGTATTCCGCGAAGGTGATGCGATGGCGAAAGGTCTTGAGCAGCTGAAAGCTATCCGCGAGCGTCTGAAAAATGCCCGTCTGGATGATACTTCCAGCGAGTTCAACACCCAGCGCGTTGAGTGCCTGGAGCTGGATAACCTGATGGAAACCGCTTACGCCACTGCGGTATCTGCAAACTTCCGTACTGAAAGCCGTGGCGCGCATAGCCGCTTCGACTATCCGGATCGTGATGATGCGAACTGGCTGTGTCATTCCCTGTATCTGCCAGAATCGGAATCCATGACGCGACGTCAAGTCAATATGGAACCGAAACTGCGTCCGGCATTCCCGCCGAAGATTCGTACTTATTAATGCGGAGACAGGAATATGAAACTCGAGTTTTCAGTTTATCGTTATAACCCGGACGTAGACGATGCTCCGCATATGCAGGATTACACCCTGGAAGCGGAAGAAGGTCGCGACATGATGCTGCTCGATGCGCTGATGCAGCTGAAAGAAAAAGATCCGTCGTTGTCGTTCCGTCGTTCCTGCCGTGAAGGGGTTTGTGGCTCCGACGGCCTGAACATGAACGGCAAAAATGGTCTGGCCTGCATCACACCTATTTCCGCGCTGAATAAGCCAGGTAAGAAGATTGTTATCCGTCCGCTACCAGGGTTGCCGGTTATTCGCGATTTGGTTGTAGACATGGGGCAATTCTATGCACAATATGAGAAGATTAAGCCTTACTTGTTGAATAATGGGCAAAATCCTCCGGCTCGCGAGCATCTGCAGATGCCAGAGCAGCGTGAGAAACTTGATGGCTTGTACGAGTGTATTCTCTGCGCATGTTGTTCGACGTCTTGCCCGTCGTTCTGGTGGAACCCGGACAAGTTTGTCGGCCCGGCAGGTCTGCTGGCGGCGTATCGCTTCCTGATTGACAGCCGCGATACCGAAACCGACAGCCGTCTTGAAGGATTGAGCGATGCTTTCAGCGTATTCCGCTGTCACAGCATTATGAACTGCGTCAGTGTTTGTCCTAAGGGTCTGAACCCGACGCGCGCCATCGGCCATATTAAGTCGATGCTGCTGCAGCGTAGTGCGTAAGTAGTCATTGTTGCCGGATGGCGACGTACCGTCTTATCCGGCCTACATCCCCCGTAGGCCTGATAAGCGAAGCGCCATCAGGCAACAAAAATGCAGGAAACCTTTAAAAACTGCCAAATCTGCTTTCTCCCATGAGAAAGGGTGAGCGCAAAGCGCTTAAGACAGTTTCTAAAGGTTCCTTCGCGGGCCAGTGCAAATACAAGAGCTCGCAAGTGAACCCTGGGACGTGTGCTTTACCGGCGTACGTCGTAGTTATCCACGGCGAAATAAGCATAAGATGCTTAAGGGATCACGATGCAGAACGGCGCAATGAAAGCCTGGCTGGACTCTTCTTACCTCTCTGGTTCGAACCAGAGCTGGATAGAACAGCTCTATGAAGACTTCTTAACCGATCCTGACTCTGTTGACGCCAACTGGCGTTCTATGTTCCAGCAGTTACCTGGCACCGGAGTCAAACCGGATCAATTTCATTCCAAAACGCGTGATTATTTCCGCCGCCTGGCGAAGGATGCCTCACGTTACACTTCTTCGATTTCCGACCCTGACACCAATGTGAAGCAGGTTAAAGTCCTGCAGCTCATCAACGCATACCGCTTCCGTGGTCACCAGCATGCGAATCTCGATCCGCTGGGGCTGTGGCAGCAAGAGAGAGTGGCGGATCTTGATCCGGCATACCACGATCTGACCGAGGCCGATTTCCAGGAAATCTATAACGTAGGTTCTTTTGCCATCGGTAAAGATACGATGAAGCTGGGCGATCTGGTTTCCGCCCTCAAGCAAACCTACTGCGGCTCCATCGGCGCGGAATACATGCACATTACCTCTACCGAAGAAAAACGCTGGATCCAGCAGCGTATCGAGTCGGTAGCTGGCAAAGCGAGCTTTAGCGCCGAAGAGAAAAAACGCTTCCTGAGCGAGCTGACCGCTGCGGAAGGCCTGGAGCGCTACCTCGGGGCGAAATTCCCCGGCGCAAAACGTTTCTCGCTGGAAGGCGGCGATGCGTTAATCCCGATGCTCAAAGAGATTATCCGCCACGCGGGTAAGAGCGGCACCCGCGAAGTGGTGCTGGGTATGGCGCACCGTGGTCGTCTGAACGTACTGGTCAACGTGCTGGGTAAAAAACCACAGGACCTGTTCGACGAGTTCGCCGGCAAACATAAAGAACATCTCGGCACCGGCGACGTGAAGTACCACATGGGCTTCTCTTCCGATATGGAAACCGAAGGCGGTCTGGTGCACCTGGCGCTGGCGTTTAACCCGTCGCACCTGGAAATCGTCAGCCCGGTGGTTATTGGTTCCGTACGTGCTCGCCTCGACCGTCTGGACGAGCCGAGCAGCAACAAAGTTCTGCCGATTACCATTCACGGTGACGCCGCAGTCACCGGGCAGGGCGTGGTTCAGGAAACCCTGAACATGTCCAAAGCGCGCGGCTATGAAGTGGGCGGTACTGTCCGCATCGTTATTAACAACCAGGTGGGCTTCACCACTTCCAACCCACTGGATGCGCGTTCTACCCCGTACTGCACCGATATCGGTAAAATGGTGCAATCACCGATTTTCCACGTTAACGCCGATGACCCGGAAGCTGTCGCTTTCGTTACCCGCCTGGCGCTGGATTTCCGCAACACCTTCAAGCGCGATGTCTTTATCGACCTGTTCTGCTATCGCCGTCACGGCCATAACGAAGCCGACGAGCCGAGCGCAACTCAGCCGTTGATGTATCAGAAAATCAAAAAGCATCCGACGCCGCGCAAAATCTACGCTGACAAGCTGGAAGCCGATAAAGTCGCGACGCTGGAAGACGCTACCGAGCAGGTTAACCTCTACCGTGACGCGCTGGATGCTGGCGAATGCGTGGTGCAGGAGTGGCGTCCGATGAACATGCACTCCTTTACTTGGTCCCCGTACCTCAACCACGAGTGGGATGAGAGCTACCCGGACAAAGTTGAGCCTAAGCGTCTGCAGGAGTTGGCTAAGCGCATCAGCACCGTGCCGGAAGGCATTGAGATGCAGTCTCGCGTGGCGAAGATTTACGGCGATCGCCAGTCAATGGCCGCCGGTGAGAAGCTGTTCGACTGGGGTGGCGCGGAAAACCTCGCCTACGCCACCATGGTTGATGAAGGAATTTCCGTGCGCTTGTCGGGGGAAGACTCCGGGCGCGGCACCTTCTTCCACCGCCATGCGGTGATCCATAACCAGAAAAATGGTTCGACTTATACGCCGCTGCAGCACGTTCACAACGGTCAGGGTCACTTCAAGGTTTGGGACTCAGTCCTGTCTGAAGAAGCCGTTCTGGCGTTTGAATATGGTTATGCCACCGCTGAGCCGCGTACCCTGACCATCTGGGAAGCGCAGTTTGGTGACTTCGCCAATGGCGCGCAGGTGGTTATCGACCAGTTCATCAGTTCCGGTGAGCAGAAGTGGGGGCGTATGTGCGGCCTGGTGATGCTGCTGCCGCACGGCTACGAAGGCCAGGGTCCGGAGCACTCCTCCGCGCGTCTGGAGCGTTATCTGCAGCTTTGTGCTGAGCAAAATATGCAGGTCTGCGTACCTTCAACTCCGGCGCAGGTTTACCATATGCTGCGTCGTCAGGCGCTGCGCGGGATGCGCCGTCCGCTGATCGTGATGTCACCGAAATCTCTGCTGCGTCACCCGCTGGCGGTATCGAGCATGGACGAACTGGCTAACGGCACCTTCCAACCGGCTATCGGAGAAATCGACGACCTCGACCCGAAAGCGGTGAAGCGCGTTGTGCTGTGCTCTGGTAAGGTTTACTACGACCTGCTGGAACAGCGTCGTAAGAACGACCAAAAAGATGTTGCTATCGTTCGCGTAGAGCAGCTCTATCCGTTCCCGCATCAGGCGGTACAGGAAGCGCTGAAACCTTATGCGCACGTGCATGATTTTGTCTGGTGTCAGGAAGAACCGCTCAACCAGGGCGCCTGGTACTGCAGCCAGCATCACTTCCGCGAAGTGATTCCGTTTGGGGCTTCTCTGCGTTATGCAGGCCGCCCGGCCTCCGCCTCTCCGGCGGTAGGATACTTGTCCGTTCACCAGAAACAGCAACAAGATCTGGTCAATGACGCGCTGAACGTCGATTAATTAAAGGATACATAATGAGTAGCGTAGATATTCTGGTTCCCGATCTGCCTGAGTCCGTAGCTGACGCGACGGTTGCGACCTGGCATAAAAAACCGGGCGATAGCGTCCAGCGTGATGAAGTGCTGGTAGAAATCGAAACTGACAAAGTGGTACTGGAAGTACCGGCATCAGCGGACGGCATTTTGGAAGCAGTGCTGGAAGATGAAGGCGCCACCGTGCTCTCTCGTCAGATCCTCGGTCGCCTGCGTGAAGGTAATAGCGCGGGCAAAGAGTCCGGCGAGAAAGCCGACGCCAAAGAGTCTACCCCGGCTCAGCGTCAGCAAGCGTCTCTGGAAGAACAAAGCAACGACACGCTGAGCCCGGCGATTCGTCGCCTGCTGGCTGAACACAACCTCGACGCGGCGGCCATTAAAGGCACCGGCGTTGGCGGCCGTCTGACTCGTGAAGATGTTGAGAAACATCTGGCAAGCGCTCCGGCTAAAGCGGAAGCGAAAGCCCCGGTAGCAGCCACCGCAGCGGCCCCGGCAGCACAGCTGGGCCATCGTTCTGAAAAACGCGTACCGATGACCCGTCTGCGCAAACGCGTTGCTGAGCGTCTGCTGGAAGCGAAGAACTCTACCGCCATGCTGACAACCTTCAACGAAGTCAACATGAAGCCGATTATGGATCTGCGTAAGCAGTACGGCGACGCGTTTGAAAAACGTCACGGTATCCGCCTGGGCTTCATGTCCTTCTACGTGAAGGCGGTCGTTGAAGCGCTGAAACGCTATCCGGAAGTGAACGCTTCCATTGATGGCGATGACGTGGTTTATCACAACTATTTCGATGTCAGCATGGCGGTCTCCACGCCGCGCGGCCTGGTGACCCCGGTTCTGCGCGATGTCGACCTGCTGGGCATGGCGGACATCGAGAAGAATATTAAAGAGTTGGCACTGAAAGGCCGCGACGGCAAGCTGACCGTAGATGACCTGATCGGCGGTAATTTCACTATTACCAACGGCGGCGTATTCGGTTCTCTGATGTCCACGCCAATCATCAACCCACCGCAGAGCGCTATTTTGGGTATGCATGCCATTAAAGACCGTCCGATGGCGGTCAATGGTAAGGTAGAAATTCTGCCGATGATGTACCTGGCGCTCTCCTACGACCACCGTCTGATCGACGGACGTGAATCGGTAGGCTTCCTGGTGGCGATTAAAGATCTGCTGGAAGACCCGACTCGTCTGCTGCTGGACGTGTAGTAGTCCCAATGGCCCGGTGCCCAGGCCCGGGCCAATAAAAACATCATCAGCCTGCAGTTTTGTCGGCTACATGATAACGATTACCTGAAGGATGGACTGAACACATGAACTTACATGAATATCAGGCAAAACAACTCTTTGCCCGCTATGGCTTACCGGCGCCGGTGGGTTATGCCTGTACTACTCCGCGTGAAGCAGAAGAAGCCGCTTCAAAAATCGGCGCGGGTCCGTGGGTAGTGAAATGTCAGGTTCACGCTGGTGGCCGCGGCAAAGCGGGCGGTGTGAAAGTGGTTAACAGCAAAGAAGACATTCGCGCCTTTGCTGAACATTGGCTGGGCAAACGCCTGGTGACCTACCAGACAGATGCCAACGGCCAGCCGGTTAACCAGATCTTGGTTGAAGCGGCGACCGATATCGCTAAAGAACTGTACCTTGGCGCTGTGGTTGACCGTAGCTCCCGTCGCGTGGTCTTTATGGCCTCTACCGAAGGCGGCGTGGAAATCGAAAAAGTGGCGGAAGAGACCCCGCACCTGATCCACAAAATTGCTATTGATCCGCTGGCGGGCCCGATGCCTTACCAGGGCCGTGAGCTGGCGTTTAAACTGGGTCTGGAAGGTAAGCAGGTTCAGCAGTTCACCAAAATCTTTATGGGCCTGGCGACCATTTTCCTTGAGCGTGACCTGGCGCTGATCGAAATCAACCCGCTGGTTATCACTAAGCAGGGCGACCTGATCTGCCTCGACGGCAAACTGGGCGCTGACGGCAACGCGCTGTTCCGCCAGCCTGATCTGCGCGAAATGCGCGACCAGTCTCAGGAAGACCCGCGCGAAGCGCAGGCAGCACAGTGGGAACTGAACTACGTTGCGCTGGACGGTAACATTGGCTGCATGGTTAACGGCGCAGGCCTGGCGATGGGTACCATGGACATCGTTAAGCTGCACGGCGGCGAACCGGCTAACTTCCTTGACGTTGGCGGCGGCGCGACCAAAGAGCGCGTGACCGAAGCGTTCAAAATCATCCTCTCCGATGACAATGTGAAAGCGGTTCTGGTTAACATCTTCGGCGGTATTGTTCGTTGTGACCTGATTGCCGACGGTATCATCGGCGCGGTTGCCGAAGTGGGCGTTAACGTCCCGGTTGTGGTTCGTCTGGAAGGTAACAACGCCGAACTGGGCGCGAAAAAACTGGCTGACAGCGGCCTGAATATTATTGCAGCGAAAAGTCTGACGGATGCAGCTCAGCAGGTTGTTGCCGCAGTGGAGGGGAAATAATGTCCGTTTTAATTAATAAAGATACCAAGGTTATCTGCCAGGGCTTCACCGGTAGCCAGGGGACTTTCCACTCTGAACAAGCGATTGCTTACGGTACCCAAATGGTTGGCGGCGTGACGCCAGGCAAAGGCGGTACTTCTCACCTGGGCCTGCCGGTGTTCAACACCGTGCGTGAAGCGGTAGACGCGACCGGCGCGACTGCATCGGTTATCTACGTTCCGGCACCGTTCTGCAAAGATTCCATCCTGGAAGCGATCGATGCAGGCATCAAACTGATCATCACCATCACCGAAGGTATCCCGACTCTGGATATGCTGACCGTGAAGGTGAAGCTGGATGAAGCCGGTGTGCGCATGATCGGGCCGAACTGTCCGGGCGTTATCACCCCAGGCGAATGCAAAATCGGCATTATGCCGGGCCACATTCACAAGCCGGGTAAAGTGGGCATCGTTTCCCGTTCCGGTACCCTGACTTACGAAGCGGTTAAGCAGACTACCGACTACGGTTTCGGTCAGTCTACCTGCGTGGGCATCGGCGGCGACCCGATCCCGGGCTCTAACTTTATCGATATCCTGAAGCTGTTCCAGGAAGATCCGCAGACCGAAGCGATCGTCATGATCGGTGAGATCGGTGGCAGCGCGGAAGAAGAAGCGGCTGCCTACATCAAAGATCACGTGACCAAACCGGTTGTCGGCTATATCGCCGGTGTGACTGCACCGAAAGGCAAACGTATGGGTCACGCGGGCGCGATCATCGCGGGTGGCAAAGGGACGGCGGATGAGAAGTTCGCCGCTCTTGAAGCCGCTGGCGTGAAAACCGTTCGCAGCCTGGCCGATATCGGCGAAGCGCTGAAATCAGTGATTAAGTAATATAACCTAAATAATTCGAGTTGCAGGCAGGCGGCAAGTGAGCGAATCCCCAGGAGCTTACTCGGGTAAGTGACTGGGGTGAACGAACGCGGCCAACGCACATGCAACTTGAAGTATGACGGGTATAAGTAAAAAAAACAGCCCTGACTTTCTGCATAGTCAAGGGCTGGTCCAGTTTCGACATGGTTGGCCATCTGATGATGGCCTTTTTTTTGCCTGTAACTCAGCTTTCCGCCAGCGCCTTTAGCCAGCGAATGCCGCTTTCCGGCGAGGTCATGACCGGCACCGGTGGAGCAGCAGGGAGTTGCTGTAATACCCGCGCCATCGAGGCCTGCGCCAGCATGACCACATCCGCCTGAGTAAACGCGTTCTGTAATCCTTCGCTGACGATACGGTCGTGGGTGTCCATATCGCCTGCCAGCAGCGCATGGAAGGCTTCTTCCATTAATATCGGCGTGATAGTGCGCTGCTGACCGCTTTCCTGGACTTTGCGCTGCACGTAATCCAGCGTCGGCTTCAGCGTGGTAGCGACGGTTGCCAGCACGGCAATACGCTCGCCTTTACTAATGGCCTCTTCGACCATCGCGCAATCAATACGCGCAAGCTGGAGTGGGGTCATAAACTGGCACTGTTCGACCGCGGAGCCAATAGAAGAGCAGGCGGTGATGAAAATATCGCAATCTGCTTTTTCGGCGATGTGCACATAGTCAGCAATGCGGGCGGCAATATTTGGTGTTACGCCGCCGGCCTTCATCACCTGTTTAATCATGGACTCTTCAACCAGGTGCATCACATCGACTTCCGGCATGATGTCGGCAATCAGCTGCTGCATCATGGCGAGGGTGGCGGCGCTGGTGTGTAGCATAGCGACTTTTTTCATTGGGCAATCTCCTTAAGCAAATTTTCCGCGACGGCTATTGCCGCATCATGATCTTCCTGTGCTGACAGGCCACCGACCGCGACGGCGCCCAGGCATTTACCGTCATGCAGAATTGGAACTCCGCCAGGCAGGGCGGTAAAACGCGGGTCGGCAAAATAACCAATATCTAACTGTTCTTTTTGCAGGCGCTGCAAAAACGCCTGGGTGGTGCAGCCTAAGCGGCTGCTGGTGCGCGCTTTGCGCTGGGTCAGCTCGATAGTTAACAGTTTGGCTGTATCCATGCGGGCAAAGCTCAGTAGCTCCCCGCTGGCATCGCACACCGCCACGCTTAGCGGGCGATTTGCGTAACGATTCTCGGCGAGGGTGAGCGCACTCTCCACGGCACGTATTGCTTGCTGTAAGGTCAGAGTAGTCATCATGAATTATCCTTTTGAAAGATGTTCAGAAACGGGCTGATGTGTCTGTTGAGCGGCCGCTGCCTGCGCCTGGCGGGCATCTTTTTTACGCCAGTAGTTGGCGAGCAGCGAGCCGCTGACGTTGCCAAGCGGGGTCATTACCGCCGAAGCAAGGCCGACGGTCGCCAGTTTGCCCATGGCGGCGGCAAGCCCTGATGCCATGCCGCCATTTTGCAGGCCGACTTCAAAGGCCACGGTGCGGGCGGACTGTACATCCATGCGGAAGATCCAGCGGCTCATCAGGTAGCCAATCAGGAAGCCGCCGAGGTTATGCATCAGCATGGCGAAGCAGAGCAGGAAGCCGACCTGTACCAGGTTGTCTCGCCCGGCAGCTGCAGCGGTAGTTGTGAAGAAAATAATCCCGATCATCGAGATGGTCGGCATGATCTTCTTAATGCCCTCAACGCGGCCGTACAGCCAGTTGTAAAACAGCGCCCAGACGAGGCCGCCTGCGACAAAATTCAGCACCACCGCGTACATTTGCGCTTCTGCGCTGGCAGAACCGAACTGTGCTTCCCAGCCTCCGGCGCTCATATACAGCAGCCACAGAGCGCCAATCCCGGCCAGAATCTGCACGGTTCGACGGCCGCGCACGCCAGCGTAAGTTTTCAGGTAGTCATGTAAAATCGCCGCGCCGATAGGGATGAGCACGATTTTCACCACGTCCATCACCATCGCGGTGAGCTGAATATCGATCATTGAACCGGCCAGCAAATTCACCCATAGCGGCGTCATCACAGTTGCCGCCAGCGTCGAAACTGCGGCGATGGAAACGGCCAGCGCCAGGTTGGCGTTAGCGATATACACCATTACCGTCGAAGAGAGGCCGCTCGGACAGGCGCCAATCAGCAGAATACCCACCGCCACTTCAGGCGGAAAATCAAAGATCAGTGTAATGCTCAGGCCAAGCAGCGGCATGATCACGAAGTGGCAGAAGGTGCCGATAAATACCGCCCACGGCATTTTGGCGACGTCGATAAAATCCTGGATCGTCAACTTAGTACCCATGCTGAACATGGTGGCCTGGATAACCAAAAACACGATCCATTTATGGGTGATATTGAAACCGCCCCAGACGATCAGATCTGTAGACCAGGTCATCGCGGCGACAAAACCGGCGATGATCCACAATGTAAACTGATAGCTGCGTAGTCCGGGCCAGTAACCCGCGCCTGCCGCAAACCCAGCAGTGAACATCACCAGTCCGGGTTGCCAGAGAGCGGGAGATTGCATCAGCGCGCCTATCGCCGCCAGCGCGATACCGGCGATGCTGACGCCGAGCCCGGCTTTATGTATAACGCTCGTCATAGTCATAATGAAATGTCCTTCCTCGTTATTGCTGCCGGGGCGGAATGGCTAACATTTGCCGCGCTATTTCTGGCGTGGCGACTTTTTTATCCATGCTACGAATCAACGTGGCAAGTTTGGCAACCTGCTGGTAATTATGTTCAGCGCGTTCCTCAGCGCTTAAATAATAACTGTCTTCAAAACCGATACGCACTTCGCTGGCACCCATGCCAACCGCAGCGGCAATAATATCGAAGTTCTTTCTGCCGAAGTGGGTAATTCCCCATAGCGCATCGTGGGGGATCATACTGCGCAGGGCAATTAAGGTATCAACGGTGGCAGGGGTGCTGCCGCGATGTCCCAGGACGATATTAAATAACATCGGCTGTTTAAATTTAATCTTATCTTGCAGTACGAGGATGTTATTAATCATGCCAATTTCGAAAATTTCAAATTCTGGAATAATATTGCGCGCGGTAATTTGCCGGGAGCAATATTCAACATCCGGACCGGGATTAAAATAGACCAGATCGCCGAGGTTGACGGAGCCGACGTTCAGCGAGGCCATTTCCACGCCGGGACAGGTCAGCGGGGCGCAGCGTTCAGCGATGGACATCGCTGAAACACCGCCGGTTGAGGCCTGAATAATCAGGTCTGAGTGGCGCATTACGCAGTCGATGGTCGCCTGAAAATCGCTGGTGTCCGGGGTCAGGCGCCCCTGTTGATCACGAACGTGCAAATGAACAATGGCCGCGCCATGTTCCACGCTGGCGAGTATTTCCTGCGCCAGTTCTTCGGGTATCACTCTGGGGCAATCCGCAGCCACGGGCGCCAGCGAAATAATAACGGTATCCGACATGTTTTCCTCCGGTACAGAGAGATTAAAATTATAAGTAAGACGTTATCCAGCGTAATGATTCAGGTCCTGATGTTGACGGCTGATATTCACAGCCGAGCCAGTCCTGATAATTCAGTTGTTCAATAAAATCGAAAATCCACTTTTCATTTAATTCTCCCGTTCCTGGTTCATGACGATAAGGAACTGAGGCAATCTGAAAGTGTTTTATCAATGGGAAATAACATTCAATATTTTTTACCACATCGCCGTGAATTTTCTGGCAGTGGTAAATATCAAACTGCAAGCCGATGTTTTTCCGGCCGACCTCGCGAATAATGGATTCGGCCAGCGGGAAGTTATCAATCATATAGCCCGGCATATCCTGCGGATTTAATGGCTCAATCAGTACGTCAATTCCCGCTTCCGCCAACACATCACAGGCGCTGCGCAATCTGTCGGTTAGAAGACTGCGCTGAGCGTTGAGGGTAAGATCATCACAGCGCAGACCCGACATCACGTGAACCCGGCGACAGCCTAACGCTGTGGCGTATTCCCGGGCCAGATTCAGGCTGTGGCGAAACTCCTCATCGCGGCCCGGTAACGCCGCCAGCCCCCGTTCCCCCTGCTGCCAGTGGCCTGCTGGGGCGTTCATTAGCACTACCGGCAGGGTGGTTTGCCCTTGAGCTACCAGCAACGTCTCTAGCGGATGCTGCCAGAGGAACAGCCCCTCCACGCCGCGAAAACCCGCATCTTTTGCCGCCTGAAAGCGTGCTGCTATCGGCAATTCAGTAAACAACCAGTCAAGGTTAGCCGCTAATTTCAGCATGATGTTTCCCCTCCCGGCTATCGACCAGGTGCAGTTTTACCCCCTGATTGGCGATGGCTTGTTGCGCGTCATCCGGCAGCTGATTGTCAGAAATAATATCGGTTAGCTGATCCAGACCGCAGATATGGAACATCCCGTACTTGCCAAATTTACTGCTGTCGCAGACCAGCACCCGGCGGCGGGAAACGGTGAGAACCGCCTCTTTGACCGAGGCTTTGCCTTCGCTGGGGGTCGACATGCCGCGCTCGGTATCCCACGATGATGAACTGAGAAACGCCACATCGATATTAATGGTGCGTAAAAAGCTGGCCGCACTTTTGCCAAGGCTTGAGCGGTTGCGCTGATCCACCAGACCGCCGGTGTGATAGAGGGTGATATGCGGCATGTCCATCAGGTAGTGGCTGATGGAGAAGTCGTTCGTCACCACGGTTAGGTTAAAACAGTGGCTGGCGGCCACCGCTTTCGCCACTTCAAACAGCGAGGTTCCGGCATCCAGATACAGCGTTTGCCCCGGCTCAATCAGCATGGCGGCAAGCTGACCCATTTTGCGCTTCACCTCATGATGCAGCTCCGCCTTTTCCCGCCACGGCAGCTCGGACTTCAGCAGGTTATTGAGCTTCACGCCGCCGTTAATCGAGATAACTTTGCCTTCCTCTTCCAGCAATTGAATGTCGCGGCGCACGGTCATATGCGACACGCTCATCAAGTCCGCCAGCTCATTAAATGAGGCGACGTTTTTTTCATGAACGTAGCGATAGATAAAGTCACGTCGTTGTTCGGGGATCATCATCTCACCTCACGCTCGCCGGGATTGTTCGAGTTCGGCTACCGCTTCTTCTGAAAGCGGTACGTAACCGAGCGGTTTTAAGGTCAACCAGATGCGGGCGCTGTCTTCCAGCTCCTCGGTGTTAAATACCGCTTCGCGCAGTGAGCGACCGCTGACGACCGGGCCGTGGTTGGCCAGCAGTGCAGCAGTGTGGTCAGCGGCGATTTCGCTAAGCGCGCTGGCAATGCCTTCATGTCCAGGTTTGAAGTAGGGCAGCAGCGGCAATTGCCCGACGCGCATCACGTAGTATGGCGTTAATGGTGGCAGACAGTTTTCCGGTGTTTCACACGGCAGACAAGAGAGTGCGGTCAGCCACGGCGAATGCAGATGAACTACAGCTCCGCAGGAGGGACGGTGGCGATACCATGCCAGATGCATTGGCACCTCTTTCGACGGTTTGTCCCCGCTGAGATGAACGCCGTTGGCATCCAGTTTGCTCAGCGTTGCTGCGTCAAGTTCTCCCAGACAGGAGTTGGTTGGGGTGACCAGATAACCGCCATCCGCGAGCTTAACGCTCAGGTTGCCGGAGCCGCCGCTGCTGTAGCCGCGCATAAATAGAGAGCGACCATAATGGACGAGCTGCTCGCGAAGTTGTTGCTCACTCACCTGGCTCATGATTTGTACTCCTGGGCGGTAAAAAAGAAATCTTCGTCGCCAAAATTGCCTGACTTCAGCGCCAGCGCCAGTTCGGCGGAGAAGACCCATGGAACCCCCGGGGCGATGGTCTTGCCGACGGACAGGCGCGTTACCTGTAGCGCTTCCACGACGGTGCCGGATGTCTCGCCACCAGCAACAATAAAGGTGTTCACGCCTGCGGCCTGGAGCTTCGCGCTCAGCCGGGCAAACGTATGTTCAATCGCCTGGCTGGCGGGCTGCTCGCCATACTCTTGCTGAATGCGTTTTAGCGCATCAGGTGGTTGGGTGGCGTAAATCAGCGGCGCATGCGGGTCGCTGATATGCGACATGGCCCACTGCGATAGCTCATCGGTATAGCGCTCGGCGTCCGACAGGCAGCGTGCTACGTCGAGCAAACGAGAGGTCGCCGCCGTTTTATAGCGATTGACCTGACGGTTGCTCATAGCCGAACAGCTCCCGGAAAAGACCACCGCTTTGACGGGGTGCGGAAAGTCCTGTGGTGGTGATGTCTGCTGAGCACCGGCGTTGGCGGCCAGCGCGCCGCCGAGCCCGGAACCTCCGGCTAACAAGGGGGAGTCGTGTAGCGCCTGGGCTAGCGTGTGGAGATCGGCTTCGTCCAGCGTATCGACAATCACGTGGCGTTTTCCTTCAGCTTTAAGGCTGGCCAGCGCGTGAGTGACTGCTTGCACACCGTTGCGAATGGTATTGAGATCAATATTGCCAACGACGTTTGGCGTTTGCGCGGACAGCAGGCGTGACAAATTGGCATCGGTCATCGGATTAAGTGGATGCTTTTCCATGCCGGACTCGTTCAACAGTACACCGTTGACAAACAGATGACCGTGCACCACCGTGCGTCCGTTTTGCGGCAGGGCGGGGCAGTGAACGATAAGCGGGACCTGCATCGCTTCCATCAGAGCATCGCTCACCGGGCCAATATTGCCGCGTAGTGTAGAGTCAAACGTTGAGCAGTATTTGAAATAGACTTGCCTGACGCCTGCGTTTTGTTTTAGCCACCGGGCGCAAGCCAGCGATTGGGCGACGGCCTGCTCAGCGGGCAGAGAGCGGCTTTTCAGCGAGATAACAATGGCATCAACTTCTTCGTTCCACTGCTGCGTAAGGTCGGGCATTCCGGGCAATAGCGCGACTCGCCAGCCCTGTTCTGCCATAAAACTTGCGATATCCGTTGCGCCGGTAAAATCGTCGGCGATAACCCCTGTTGTGACGGCCATGACTCCACTCCGTTCAGATTGTTTACTGATTGAGCATATTATTCAGTAGTCGCTTTCACATTCACATGATGATTCTCACAAACAAGAACATCATGTGAATGTATTAAAAATATGTAATCATTTGAAATGTAATTATTATTTCTTCTTAGGTGACAGAATCATGCTCACAACAATCTGTGAATATTCGTTAAAGTTTGAGAAGGGTTGGGCAGAAGGCATTCCTTGACCTATCAGTGAGCGTTTGCATGAACGTTGGGTTGGTCATGCATTTTGATCATATTCATCTGCGAAAATGAGATTATTTTTTGCGTTTAACGTCATTCTTTTGATGCGCTAAATTCTGCATATTAGCGGCTGACTATCAGGCTACTGGAGAATAATGTGCAGCAAAGAGACAGGGATGATGAACACCGGTTTTTCTCTTCGTTGGCAACGACCTTTTCTCGTGCAACCGGTCTGGTCGCCGTGGTTATTGATACCCGCGGGGAGCGATTGCCTGACCGCTATGCAGGGTTAAATTTCTTTTCACTGCCCCTCATGTGTTTTGAAAAAGTGTGGGGATATATTATTTGTGACCACAGTAAGGCCACCGACGATAGTCATCGATTGGCGGCAGAAAGATTACTTCATTTTATTGTGAATAACGTCACGCCGGTTGAGGGGATAAAAGTGAACGCGAATAAGCAATCTCGCCGAAATTGTGATTTTTATTATGCGCAACGTGCACCGCATGAAATAAAAATGGCCTCTGCCCTACGTTATATTGATGAGCATTTATATGATGAGTTGTCTCTCGAATCGGTGGCGGCTCATGTTTGCCTGAGCGCCAATTACTTTAGTCGCTTTTTTAAAAAGCAGCAGGGGGTGAATTTCAAAGTCTGGGTGAGCCAGAAGAGAATGCAGCGAGCCGGGGAACTGCTTGGCGATCCTGCGTATTCGATAGATGGTGTCGCCCGAAAGCTTCAGTACGCACAAACCAGCTACTTTTGTCGAGTGTTCCGCATGGCGCATCGCACTACGCCGCAATCATTCCGCCAGCAGTCTCTCTCGGCATCGTCATAGCCCATACCGGGGCAGGATAAAGGCAAGACAGATTTTTCCTGAAGCACTCATAATGTGTCCCCGGTCGCTGAAAATTTTAATTTATAGCTGGTAGATGAAAATTAATTCCCCCCCCTCAGGCTGACTTCGATAATAAACAAGTTAACGTGAAAAAATATTGACAACTTATTGACGCTATTTGCGGGTCAGACACCTTGTTTAAATTGTGTTTATTGAGATGCCTGGGTATTATTGGTTATTATTTGATCACTGCTAATATGCATTAATCATGGAATAGATCAATGACATCTGACGGGATAATAAAATATAACACTCGGGGATAACCTGATGTCCTTGCGCGCTTTTTTTATTTTTTAAACAATTTTTGCACGCCGTAAATGGAAGACGTTATGAGAGGAAAAATCCCCAAAACCGAATTGCTGGTGACCTTTGAAGTTGTGGCTCGCCATGAAAGCTATACGCGAGCAGCGGAAGAGTTAGCTTTAACACAAAGCGCCGTGTTCAGACAAGTCACGGCGCTGGAGGATTTCCTCCATACGTCATTATTTAATCATGCGAAAAAAAGGATTTTTTTAAATGCGGCGGGCAAGCATTATTTGACAATCGTTAAGGAAACGCTTAACAAGCTGGAGCGTGATACCAATTCAATTATGACCTGGCAGCCGACGGTGCAGGTTCTTGAACTGGCAGTGAACCCCACCTTTAGCACTCACTGGTTAATCCCTAATCTGCGTGAGTTTAATAAATTAAACCCAGGTATTATCGTCAATATTCATTCGCTGGCTAATATTGGCGATTTTCTCAGCCGTGAGTACGATGCCGCCATCATGCGCGAGGATTTTTGCTCGCCGTGGACGGAGGTTGAGTACTTATTCGAAGAGGAGATCCTACCGGTATGCGGCTGCGGGCTGCTATCGGACCCTGGTCAAAAGCTGGCGGTCGAGGAATTGCTGGGTGAATTTCCGTTGTTGCATCAGAGCACACGAATTCACGGCTGGCAGGAGTGGTTCGCGTTGTCGAATATTACCAGCGCGCAGATTAATATCGGCCCGCGTTTTGACCTGCTATCGATGCTGATTGCGGCGGTGCGTTCGAATCTGGGGGTGGCGCTGTTACCGCGTTTTGCCATTCAGCACGATCTTGATAGCGGCGAGATGGTAATTCCTTGCGATGTGCCGATTCGCACCGGAAACCGTTTTATTATGACGTGGCAGGAAGATAAAGCGGAATCCCGGCATTTACAGGTATTCCGCGACTGGTTATTGCATAAATCGCTGGTGTCGGCCACCTGATGGCACCTCTGGTTTCGTAGGCCGGATAAGGCGTTTACGCCGCCATCCGGCATTGACGTCGCATGATTGCCGGATGGCGACGCGAAGGCGTCTTATCCGGCCTACAGGACCCGTAGCTCGGCCAAGCGCAGCGCGAGCCGGGAGAAAAGCGAATCGGATAAAACTACCAATCGATGCCCACTTGTGCCTGAATACCGCTATCAAACGCGTG
>NZ_JAPUEW010000076.1:0-7794 GCF_027492335.1 Klebsiella sp.
TAATTTTAATGTATTTTATACTAAAAATTTCATTCACAGGTAATCAGAACCATTTTAAGTGCGCCGTTTTGCTTTGTAAGTCAGACGTTGTGAAGTCATCTCTGAAAAAGCCCCATTTGGGGCTTTTTCTATTTTGAAAAGTAAATTGTCAGCCGGGTTTCTACGGTGTGGCCGGCGCGGTCTGCGCGTTTGTTGCCGGAGCAGTCTGATTTTTTGATTCCGTTGTCGCCTGCTGCTTACGCGCCATTTCATCGACGATCAGCCGGTAAGCGATGTAGTACTTATAAATATTGCTCACATAGGTCACGGTCTCGGAACCAATCTTTTCGGCGGCCAGATACTCGACGTTGCCAAACCAAACGTTGGGGTCAAAGCCGCGCTTTTTGGTCTCGGTACGCAGTCGGGCGATGCGCGCGGGACCGGCGTTATAAGAAGCAAATGAGAACAGCGCCTTATCAAGCTGAGTCATCGGTTCATCCCCATAATAGTGGTCTATCATCCAGCGCATATATTTCACCCCAGCATGGATATTGGGATCGAGCTGCTTAATATCGCCGACCTTCAGCTCCCTACCGGTATTCGGCATCACCTGCATGACGCCAATTGCGCCAACGTGGCTCCGCACCGACTGATTAAGGCGCGACTCCTGATACCCCTGCGCCGCCATCAGCAGCCAGTCGACGTCATAGCGATCGCCGTATTTACGGAAAATTTCCACCATCGTGAGAAATTTACGTCGCTCCTTCTGCGCCGCCGCGTTTTTAACGTATTTAGCATCTTTCAGATAGCGCAGCAGGATCGTATTACCCAGCTTGCTGCCCTGGCTGTTTTCTTTGATGAAATGATTAAGTAACGCGAGGAGCTGAGGGCTGTTGCTGCGTACCGCCCAGCCAATATTGCCCTCGTTGCGCAGAATGATGTCCTGGTGAACCTGAATTTTTGGAAAAACCTGTTTCCAGAACATCGCCTTATGGCGATCGACCACGGTCAGCGGGATAAGTCCGGCGCTGAGCATCTCTATTAAATCTTCATCCTCCAGCGCTTCGGGGGCTGGTTTAATCATCACGGGCGGCAGGGACTCTTGCGCAAAGTGCGCATTGAGCGCAACCAGACTTGCGTAATAGCTCGACGATGTGCGCACAAATACCGTTTTGCCGGAGAGTTGTTGCAGATTTTCCACTTTAGGAGAGCCAGGGCCAGAAAGCAGCAGTTCCTGAACGTGGGAATAGATAGGCGCGGTAAACGTCATTTGCTGTTGACGTTCCGGTGTGATGGTCATGTTAGCGGCGATAACATCCCCTTTACCGGCGTTAAGCGCGCTGATGAGCTGGTCGCGGACAACGGGAACAAAAATGATCCGCACTTTGAGATGGCGATGCTTAAGCTTCTTCTCTTTCGCTAATTTTTGATTCAGGCTGCGTTCAAACTCCATAAAGATATCGTGCGTAGCGCCGCGCTGGGTGCCTTTGTTGATAAAGAAAAAGGTTTTGCTGTAGGTAGTTAAAACCCGGATTGTTCGTCGGTCGAGCATACCCGGCAAATCGCCCTGCCATGGTTGCAACATATCCTCGACGTTAACTTCAAGGGCCTCGCGTTCGTCTGGCTCAGCGCGTTTATTTTCTGAGGCCGCGTTAACCGAACTGAAAAATAGCAGGGCGGCAAGGCAGGTCAGCCAGCCGATAAGGTATCGATATGACGACAGGGTGTTCATGGCGCGGTGCTCCGCAGGGGGATTGTTTTATTCTAGTCAATCCTGCGTAGTTAGCATGCATGGCAAGCATGTATGAGGGACTACAAATCTGGATGTTAATTATTTTATTAATTAACAAGATCAGTATTTATATTGCAATAATAAAACAGAGCTTACTTAAATAATTGTGGAAATAATATGGATGAATTGTGTTTTTTTAATGTAGATACAATTCATTTGTTTAATTTGGTCATGGTATTAAATAGATTTAAAAATTTTTATCTATCTGTTTTTGCTGTTGTATTTTAATTTATTTGCATGATGAATAACTATCAACTTGATAATAAATCTCATTTCTAATAACGTGGTTCGGCACAATAATCCTATTGCGTGCTGATCGGCAAACACTATCAAAGAATAGCGTGGCGCGTTTATTTCTTCGTGTTGCCAGGGCAAAATTTTCTATTTTTTGGCGTAAATTTTGAATCGATATCCCGGTATTGCATCGGGAGGGCTCTGCTTACGCCAAAACCAGAGACGTTGCCCTATGCATGGAAGTCACTGCCGTTGTTTATCTGACTGATGAAGAAGGCGTGCCCCGACAGCAATAAAAGAAAACAGGGCATATTCCATGAAACACACTTCGCACTACTCGCTGGCTGTGCTGATCCACATGGCTATCCTGGGGGGGGCGCTGCCAGCGCTGGCCGCCGAGGGCAACACTTCAGACGAAACAAAGAAATCCGATACGGCGATTGCCGCAGAAAATCACGATGAAACGATGGTCGTGACCGCGGCAACGCAGAACCTGCAAGCCCCCGGCGTATCCACTATTACCGCCGATGAAATCCGCAAGCATCCACCGGCTCGCGACGTTTCAGAACTGATTCGAACCCAACCGGGCGTCAACCTTACCGGCAACTCCACCAGCGGCCAGCGCGGTAATAACCGCCAGGTCGATATTCGCGGTATGGGACCGGAGAACACGCTGATTCTGGTAGACGGTAAACCGGTGACCAGCCGTAACTCCGTGCGCTATGGTTGGCGCGGAGACCGTGATACGCGCGGTGATACCAGTTGGGTTCCGGCAGAAATGATCGACCATATCGATGTCATTCGCGGCCCTGCGGCGGCCCGCTACGGTAATGGCGCAATGGGCGGAGTGGTTAATATTGTCACTAAACCGGCGACCAGCGAATGGCATGGTTCCTGGAATACCTATATGAACGCTCCTCAGCACCGTAAAGAGGGATCGACGAAGCGCACTAACTTTAGTCTTAACGGCCCGCTGTCGGATGAGGTTAGCTTTAATCTATGGGGCAACCTGAGCAAAACGCAGGCCGACGCCCAGGATATTAACTCCGGCCACGAAGCGGCACGAACCGGTACCTATGCGGGCTCTTATCCAGCGGGACGTGAAGGCGTAGAGAACAAAGATATCCACGGCAAACTGCGCTGGGAGTTTGCGCCGATGCAGGCGCTGGAGTTCGAAACCGGCTACAGCCGTCAGGGTAATCTGTACGCTGGCGACACGCAAAATACCAACACCAGCACGCTGGTGAAAAGTATGTACGGCAAAGAGACTAACCGCCTCTATCGCCAGACTTACGGGGTGACGTGGACCGGCGGCTGGGATAATGGCGTGACCAGCAATACCTATGCTCAGTATGAGCACACCCGTAACTCGCGCATGAACGAGGGGCTGGCGGGCGGAACGGAAGGGATCTTCTCGGGGAGCGAATTCTCCGATATCGACCTGGCGGATGTGCTATTGCACAGCGAGGTGAATATTCCGTTTACCTTCGGGTTTGAGCAAAACCTGACGCTGGGGACCGAGTGGAACCAGCAGCGGATGAAAGATGGCGTATCGACGACCCAGTCTCTTTCTTATGGCTCTATTGACGGCATCTCGGCAACCGGCCGAAGTCCGTATTCCAGCGCTGAGATTTTCTCGCTGTTTACCGAAGACAATATTGCACTAACCGATAGCACCATGCTGACGCCCGCTCTTCGTTTTGACCACCACAGCATCGTCGGCAATAACTGGAGTCCGTCGCTGAACCTCTCGCAGGGGCTGTCGGATGACTGGACTTTGAAGCTGGGGATTGCTCGCGCCTATAAAGCGCCGAACCTCTATCAGCTCAATCCGAACTATATTCTGTACAGCAACGGACAGGGTTGCTACGCCAGCAGCTCCGCCTGTTATTTGATGGGCAATAGCGACCTGAAGGCAGAAACCAGCGTCAATAAAGAGATTGGCCTGGAGTACAAGCATGACGGCTATCAGGCTGGGCTGACTTACTTCCGTAACGACTACCACAACAAGATAGAGTCCGGCTACTCGGCGGTCAGCACCGCCAGCAACGGCACCACCAATATTTATCAGTGGGAAAACGTACCGAAGGCGCTGGTCGAAGGGCTGGAGGGCTCGTTAAACCTGCCAGTGAGTGAAACGGTCAACTGGAGCAACAACCTGACGTGGATGTTGCAGAGTAAGAACAAAACCACCGGCGATCGTCTGTCGGTGATCCCGCAGTTTACGCTTAACTCAACCCTAAGCTGGCAGGTACGCGACGATCTCTCATTGCAGAGCACCTTCACCTGGTATGGTCGCCAGAAACCAAAGCGCTTCAACTATAAGGGGGAAGCGGTGTCCGGCAGCGAGCTGAACGAAGTCAGTCCGTACAGCATTGTCGGCCTTAGTGCGACCTGGGATGTGAACAAAAACCTGAGCCTGACCAGCGGAGTGGATAATCTGTTTGATATTCGCCACTATCGCGCCGGGAATGCGCAGACGACGGGGAACTCGACGACCGGTGCTTATCTGTATGGTGCAGGCGCGGAGACCTATAACGAGTCAGGACGGACGTTTTATGTCAGCGTGAATACGCACTTCTAATTATCCGTTAATCACCAGCCGGGATATTTAATTATTCCGGCTTTTTTATTTTTGAAAGATGTGTCGCTGATATAAATGATGACAAAATCTCCACGGCCTCTACACAATTAATTCAACTTAGCAGCTTACACTTGTCTCTGTTGATCGGGTCTGCTTGATCCCGGAAACGATTAACAGTGGCATCCTGCCATTTCCATTCTAAAGTCGTCCCTCTTCCCCCTCCCAATTCCCAACCGCAGCAATGCGGAGGAGGGGGAATCCCTTATTGGTGCGTATTCAGATTTTTACGATATTGGCTTGGAGTAACGGTATAATATCTTTTGAAAGTACGGTTAAAAGCGCTAATATCTTCGTAGCCGGCCATAATACAAATGTCGACGATGCGAAAAGCAGGTTTAACCTTTAATAAATCAAGGGATAAGTGCATCCGCTGCTGGCGAATATACTCCATTGGTGACATGTTAAAATAGTGGCGGAAAAGGCGAAACAGATGCCACTCCGAGTAACCAGAAAACAGGCTCAGCGCATTCATCGTGAGCTTTTTCTCAAGGTTGTTTTTTATCCATTTCACCAGCTCGTTAAGCACCGAACGCTGAATTTCATTTCGCGGCATGATATCTACCCATTGCATCGCTATGGAATCGTGGCTGCATAATTTATTCAATATCTCTTCATTTTATCTACGGAATTATACGTTAATTTCTCCCTGTTCCTGGTCTATCCCAGAGAGCATCATTCCTAACAAGATCTTTTCCCCCTTTCAACCAATGAGAAAGGGGGCTTTTTGTTTTTATTAATTAAAAAAACAAAATGATTAAATGGTTTTGCTAGTGTCAGTAAACGCTTATATGACTAACGGCCAGGAAGAAAGTTCAACCCAAAAACAATTTTTTCAACATTGTCTAACATCCATTTTTTCTCCATTTTCTCGTCATAATTGCGTGCAATTCTGCGCCTCGTTCAGGTTATTTCAGGTTGCGTCATATTCTGTCCGCCGGAAAGAACACTGTTATTCCCAGCAGATATCTGCTATTGCCAAATATCTTTTAGACGACACCTCCATGCTAAAAAAAACGAGTATCATCGCCGGGCTATTGATTTCTCCTTTAACGCTTTATGCATCAACCTCATATACCGTTGATGATATTCGTTTTGAGGGGTTGCAGCGCGTTACCGTCGGCGCTGCGTTGTTAAGCATGCCCGTTCATACGGGGGAAGAGGTCTCCAGTGAGGATATCAGCGACTCGGTTCGTGCCTTGTACGCCAGCGGTAATTTTGAAAATGTGCAGATTCTGCGGGATGGCAGCACGCTGGTGGTGCAGGTGAAAGAGCGACCAACCATCGCCAAAATCAGCTTTTCTGGCAATAAGTCCGTAAAGGATGATGCCCTGAAAGAGAACCTGGCCGCCACTGGTATCGAAGAAGGCAGCGCGCTGGATCGCAACACGCTTACGGAAATCGAAAAAGGATTACAGGATTTCTATTACAGCGTCGGGAAATACAGCGCCCAGGTTCATGCTGTTGTCACACCGCTGCCGCGTAATCGCGTTGATTTAACCTTTGTTTTTCAGGAAGGTGTCTCGGCAAAAATCGCGCAAATTAATATCATTGGCAACCAGGCTTTTAGTGAAGAAACATTGCTGGACCAGCTACAGTTGCGCGATAGCGTTCCGTGGTGGAACGTCATTGGCGATAAAAAATATCAAAAGCAAAAGATGGCGGCGGATCTTGAAACTATTCGCAGCTATTATCTCGATCGCGGCTATGCGCGGTTTGCTATTAACTCTAGCCAGGTCAGTATTACACCAGATAAGAAGTCACTGTATATCACTATTAATGTTGCCGAAGGTGAGCGTTATAAAGTCGCCAGCACGATGCTGACCGGTGATATGGCACAGCATAACCAGGAAGTTGAGGCACTGGTAAAGCCGTTAACGGATAAATGGTATAGCGGCGCGGAAATTACGGCGGTAGAAAACAGTATTAAGACGCTGTTGGGAAAATATGGCTATGCCTGGCCGCAGGTTAACACCGCGCCGGATATTGATGATGCGAAAAAAAGCGTGGTTTTGCATATCAACGTTAATGCCGGGCGCCGTTACTCGGTACGTCAGATCCGTTTTGAAGGCAATGATACGTCCCGCGATAGGGTGCTGCGCCGCGAAATGCGTCAAATGGAAGGCGCGTGGCTGAATGATGAAAAAGTCGAACAGGGAAAAACGCGGCTGGATCGCACCGGTTTTTTTGAAACTGTCGATAAGCAAATCATCCCGGTAAGCGGTAGCCAGGATCAGGTGGACGTGGTCTATAAGGTGAAGGAACGCAATACCGGCTCTTTCAACGTTGGTCTGGGCTTCGGTACGGACAGCGGCGTCAGCTACCAGCTTGGCGTCACCCAGGATAACTGGCTGGGCACCGGCAATAGCGTTAGCTTCAACGGTACGCGCAATAGTTACCAGTCCTATCTTGAACTGGGGGCAACGAACCCTTACTTCACCGTGGATGGCGTCAGCCTTGGCGGGAAAATCTTCTATAACAGCTACGACGCCTCCGATGCCGATACCGGCAGCTACAACCAGCAGAGCTACGGCGTTGGCAGTACGCTAGGATTCCCGATTAGTGAGAATAACTCCCTCAATCTGGGCCTGGATTATGTCCATAACCATCTGACGAATATGGATCCTGAGCTGACGACATGGAACTACCTTAACTCGCGGGGTATCTACCCGAACGTTGTCACCAAGGATGGTGATAGTGGCGCGACCTATAGCGCTAACGACTATTTTGCCAGCATCGGCTGGAGCTATAACGATCTTGATCGCGGCTTCTTCCCACGCGCGGGGAATAAAAGCAGCCTGACCGCGAAGGTCACGGTGCCCGGTTCAGATAACAGCTATTATAAAGTTACTTTTGATACCACCCAATATTTGCCGCTAAACGAGAACAAAAGCTGGGTGTGGATGGAGCACCTGCGCGCGGGATATGCCGATGGGTTGAACGGCAAATCGGTACCATTTTACGATAATTTCTACGCCGGTGGCTCATCGTCGGTTCGTGGATTTTCGTCGAATACGATTGGCCCAAAAGCGGCTTATTATCGTTGTAATGGTTCTGAAAGCAGCTACAGCACCTGCCCGCTGGACTCCTCGTCCGATGCGGTTGGCGGTAACGCGATGGCGGTGCTAAACAGCGAGTTTATTGTGCC